>VAWZ01000086.1:6521-20989 GCA_005888365.1 Actinomycetota bacterium | reverse complement strand
GACGACGAGGACTCGCGGGCCGCTCATGGCGCAACGTCCACGGGAGCCTCGACCGCAGGCAGGGCGAGCGCGAACGTCGAGCCCTGGTCGGCCCCGGACTCGACCCACAGCCGACCACCGTTCACCTGCGCGAAGCCGCGGGCGATCGCGAGCCCGAGCCCCGTTCCCCCCTCGCCGTCGCCACGACCGCCGCGGTTGAAAGGCTCGAAGACGCGAGCCTGTTCCGCAAGCGGGACCCCCGGACCGTGGTCGACCACGCGCACGACGACCTGCCCGTCCAGGTGGTCGGCGCGGACGACGACGCGAGCGGGCTCGGCCGAGAACTTGAGCGCGTTCTCGAGCAGGTTGACGAGCACGTGCTCGAGCTGGGTTCCGTCGACCCGGACCGGAGGCGACTCTTCGGGGAGCACGACGTCGATCCTGTCGTTCGTCGGGCCGACCGCGTCGAGTGCGCGGGCGACGAGGCTGTCGACAGTCCAGAGCTCGAGGACCGGAGCCGCCGCGTCGGCCTGGAGCCGCGACAGCTCGAGCAGATTCGAGACGAGTCGAGCGAGCTTTCGGACCTCGGCCGAGATCGACGCGAGCAGCTCGGCCCGCTCTTCGGGAGTCAGCTCCTGGCTCGCGCCCTCGAGCACCTCGCTCGCGGCCATGATCGCGGTGATCGGCGAGCGGAGGTCGTGGCTGACCGAGCGCAGGACCGCGGTCTTCGCAGCATCGCTGCGACGCAGGGCCTCCGCCTCGATCGCCTCGCTCCGCCGTCGCGCCTCACTCTCGCGCGCGTGCCGTGCCAGCTCCTCCCGCTCGATCGCCGTCGCGAGAAGCGAGGCGACCATGGTGCAGACGCGCGCCGCGACCTCGGGGTCGGGGGGCGGGTTCGCGACGAGGAAGAGACGCCCCACTTCACGCTCGCCGACCACGAGATCGAGCCCGGCCTCCTCCCAATACGGAAATCCCGTCGGGTGCAGCTCGATTCGCCCATCCGTGCCACCGAGCATGCTCACGACCCGGGCAGAGATCCGCTCGAGCTGCGGGCGCACCTCGTGGCTCTCGAGCAAGAGGGCGGAGATCTCCGCCGCCAGCGTCGCCTCGCGCCGTCGCTGCTCGGCCTCCACGGTTCGGCGCCGCGCCCGGGCGGCGAGCCCGCTGACGACGATGGCAGTGAACAGGTAGACGGCGAGGGCGACCCAGTTCTCGGAGTCGGCGAGCCGCAACGTGTGCCGCGGCGCCAGGAAGAAGTAGTTGAAGGCGAGCAGGCTGACGATCGAGACCGGCACCGCGTAACCGAGGCCCCAGAACGCGGCCACGGGCAAGACCGCGAAGAGGTAGAGCACGCCAAGGCTCAACACCGGTGCGACCGGCTCGAGAGCGAAAATCGCGCTTGTGACGAGTGCGACCGCGGCGAGGCTCACCCCGGCCGCCCCGAGGTGCTTGAGCCAGCCGGCAGGCGAGCCGGAGCGCGAGATCACGGCCACGCCCGCCAACGATACGCCCAGCCACGAGAAGCGCCGCGCGAGGTCTTAAGGACGTCTGAAGATTTGGAGTGCGCGCGCGTAGCGCATCACCCTCTCTCTAGCGTGTGGCCCGAGGCATGGGCACGTCGAGGACGCCGGGCCACGCGGCCGCCGAGCGGCCGGAGGGCCTCGGCGTGATGAAGCGCCTCCTCCTCGGTCGCCCCCGGGAGACCGGAGAGATGGACGAGACGCTCCTCTCGAAGACGCTCGCCCTTCCGATCTTCTCCGCGGATCCGCTCTCCTCGGTCGCCTACGCGACGGAGGCGGCGATGGTCGTCCTCGTCGGCGTCTCGGTCGCAGCGCTCAACCTCGTGCTCCCGATCTCGATTGCGATCGCCGCCGTGCTCGCGATCGTCGTCGTCTCCTACACGCAGACGGTCCGGGCGTACGAGACGAGCGGCGGCGCGTACGTCGTCGCCAAGGACAACCTCGGAACGCTCCCGAGCCTGGTTGCGGCCGCCGCGCTCCTCGTCGACTACGTCCTCACGGTCGCGGTCTCGGTCACCGCGGGAGTCCTCGCGGTCACCTCTGCCGCGCCGTCCCTTGCCTCCCACAAGGTAGGCCTCTCCCTCTTCTTCGTCCTCCTGCTGACCGTCGTCAACCTGCGAGGCGTCCGCGAGTCGGGGATGCTCTTCGCCGTTCCGACGTACGGGTTCGTCGCCGTCATGTTCGTTCTGATCGGAACGGGAGTGGGCCGTTGCCTCGACGGGACCTGTCCGCAGGCGAGCGTCCCCGATCCGCTCGCAACCGGCGCCGGCGCGGTCAGCGTTCTGATCGTCCTGCGCGCGTTCGCCTCCGGTGCGTCCGCGCTCACGGGGGTCGAGTCCATCTCGAACGGGGTGAACGCCTTCCGCCTGCCGCACGGACGAAACGCAGCGCTGACGCTCGTCGCGATGGGCGCGTTCGCGATCTCGCTCTTCCTCGGCGTGTCGTACCTCGCCGTCTCGATGAACGCCGCACCGAGCGGGAGCGTCTCCGTGCTCTCGGAGATCGCACGCGCGGCGTTCCCGGGCTCGTCCTCGACGTCCTTCCTCTACTACGCGGTGCAGGGGCTGACCTTCGCGGTACTCGTGCTCGCGGCCAACACGTCCTACCAGGGCTTCCCGCGGCTCGCCGCGGTCCTCGCACGCGACCGCTTCTTCCCTCGACAGTTCGTCAACCTCGGCGACCGTCTGGTCTACTCGAACGGGATCATCGTCCTGGCGGCGGTGTCGTCGCTCCTCATCTGGGCCTTCGACGCGGACGTCATCGCGCTCATCCACCTGTACGTAATCGGGGTTTTCACCGCCTTCACGCTCTCGCAGGCGGGCATGGTGCGCTACTGGCTCCGGCGCGAGAAGCCGGCCTGGCGCAGGAGCGCGTTGATCAACGGCGCGGGGGCGGTCGCGACTGGCGTCGTCGCGCTGCTCGTGATCGAGTCGAAGTTCACGCAGGGAGCATGGGCCGTCATCGTCGCGATCCCGGTCCTGATCGGGGGCTTCTACGGGATCCACCGGCACTACCGCAAGGTCTCGAGACGATTGCGGGCAGGAATCGCCGCGGTCGCCGCCGCGCCGCGGGCGACGAACGAGGTCGTCCTCTACGTCGAGTCCGCGGACGCCGCGCTCCAGGAGGCGCTCTGGTACGCGCGCCAGATCTCAGGGGACGACTTCCACGCGATCCACGTCCCTGGGCGGGGCACCGACCCGGGGATCCGTCCCCGCTTCCGTCAGCTCACGGAGATGCGCCCCGATCTCGAGATCGTGCGCCCCGCGGACGGTCGCCTGGACGCCGTGATCGAGTACCTCTGGGGGTTGCCGCGCGGCGAGTCGACCTTCGTGACCATCGTCGTTCCGGAGCTCTTCCACAGCCGGTCGCTCGTGTCCGCGGTGACGCGAGGTCCCGAGTTCCGGTTGAAGCTCCGGCTCCTCACGGAGCCGGGGGTCGTCATCACCGACGTTCCGGTGCTGGCGAAGAACGGCGGGCGCAGCGGTCAGCGGCGCGCGGCCGCACGGATCCTCGTCTCCGGCGCGCACGCCGCCACGATGCGTGCGGTGAACTACGCCGGGACGCTCGGCTTCGCGGACACGAAGGCCGTCTTCTTCGCCTTCGACGACGAGGAGGCCGAGCGGATGAAGCGCGAGTGGGAGGAGCTCGAGATGGCGGTCCCACTCGTGATCGAGGAGGCGCCGTTCCGCGACGTCGGCGATCCGCTACTCGCGCACCTGCGGCGGATAACCGAAGACCCGAACGCGGTCGCAGTCGCGATCATGCCCGAGCTCATCTTCAGCGGAGCCGCACGGCTCTTGCACAACCAGCGCGCGCTGTACATCAAGCGCCTCCTGCTCTTCGAGCCCCGCGTCATCCTGACGAGCGTTCCGTACCGGCTCAACTGAGGCGGAGGCGACGCGCGGGCTCGCCATGCCGGCGGAGATCGCGCCGCGCAGCAAGCTCGTCACGTAGCGTTTCGAGGACGACGACGAGTGACGCACCCGGCCGCACGTTGACGATCGCCGCCCTCCTCGTCTCGCTCGGATCGGTCGTGATCGCGGCCGGGTCGGTGCTCTACGTGCGACGAGCGGACCGGCGACGGCTCGCGCCGAGAGCCGAACGTGGCGGCCGATCGAATTGCCGCGTGGGGCGATCATGCGAGACACGGCTGCTACGGCGGTGACGTCCAACGAGCCGCCGCTCTCGTCCCGGCTGCATGCCATCCGAGCGCGGCTGCACGAAGCGATCGACAAGCCGGCGTCGACCTGCCGGCTTGCACGGAGTACGTGTCGACGATCTCGATCGTCGATTTCGCCGCCGTCGAAATCGAGCTCGAGCACGCAGATCCTGACCGGTGCCGAACAGAATGCGGTTCGCTCGGCCATCAGGCGATGTCACCAGAGTGACGTCGAGCTCCATGAGGTCGAGCAGGAGGTTCCGGCTCGAGCGTAGACGATGCAGAGCGGCCCATCGCCTTGCTCGACAAGGCCGATCGCGTACTCGAACTGCAGACGTCGCGCGCCCCGAGCGGCTGATCCCGGACCGCCTTGACGTCGGGCGCTAGCGCACGTACCGCTCGAGTCTCGCCCTCCGAGTCGAGTTCGCTTGACGGCGTGCACTCCGCTCGAATAGAGTCCGGCCTGCACCGAGCACGGAAGCGACCGAGGTTGATGGCTCTCTGATCGGCAACCGCTTCGGCGGAGGTCAGTTGGGAAGCTGGACGAGGACGCCACCGAGTCGGTGCATTTTCTTTCCGGTGGTGCCACCTAGCGCGTCGCGCGCGGTCGCCCTACCTGTACTCGACCATCAGGCCCGCCGACGTCACGACGATTCGCGACGGGGGGATCGTCGGCGTCCAGGTGCGCAGAGACTGCGCTGCGACCTCGATCACGAATCGCGAGCTTGCACTCGTCGGGCAGATCGCTGCGTCCGAGATGACCCTTGGCAACCTCGATCCGGACCAGCCGGCGCTCGGTGGTGTGGGCAAGATCCCAGGCCCACCCGACGTCGATATCGGCACCATCGCGCTGCGCGTATTTTCGCGGCTAGCGATCGCCCACGGCTGCACGCAGAACCCTAACGACGGGCCCCGCGTCCGCAACTGCGGGCTGAGCTTCTCGCGGCGAGGTCGCCGCTACTCGTTGCCTCGGCGCCACAACCCGCCGTGAACGAGCACGACGAAAAGGTCGAGCGCGAGCCAGAGTGCAATCGTCGCAGGCAGGTACGTGAGCATCAGGGGAGAGCTTGCCACTCTAAGCGGACACTCTCCCCACTGCCAACTAGACGGCTATAGAACGAACGCGATCAGCTTCTGCAGAGCGATTCCCGCGATGACGTACAGGACGAGCGCGCCGCCCAAGAACGCGACCGCGACCGGCCACGTCGAAGCCGCTTTCGAACTCGAACCTTCCACTTCTCCCCCTCCCCTTGCCGAAGTCGCAGCGTACCTGCTCAACGACGGGACGAATAGTCGCCTGGAATTTGCGCTGATCTACGGCTACCGGCGGACACGCGACGAGCGGCGAAGGGGCCTCTCGTCTCGCGCCTTTTCGACGAGCTGTTCGAGCCGGCGCTCATGCGAATCGCGGAAGCTGCCGATCAGGGGTGTATGGCCAAGAAGAGCAAAGAGCCGTCAGGCGAAGATCAGGCCATGACGCCGAACATGCACGATCTCATCGGGCGCTTCGACGCAAAGGATCGCCGCGACGAAGACCCGCGGAAGTCCGGCGAGAAGTCCAAGGAACGACGGCGCCGCAGCGATAAGCCAGCCCGCGCGGCGTAGACGCGCCCCAGGCTCTGCCGGACGACCTCGCGGACTGCTCGACCCGCGATCGCGGCCCCTCAGGGAGCTCGTCGCCGGCGACCTCGAGCACGTGCTCGGCGAGCCCTTCACGCAGCTCGTGAACGAGGCCCCCGGCGTAGTCCTCGGAGCGCCCGACCTCGCTCGCGATCGGTCGGCTGCGTGGCGCCATGAAGAGGACGGGTCCAATGAGCTGCCCGACCGTTTGGATTCTCGACGGCAGCCGGCTCGCGTCCACCCATTTTGCAGGATCTCCGTCATAGAGATCGTCGTCGCGCCCGGCGAGTCGCTCGTCGACGACGCGCCTTTCGCCTGAGTGACCGAACCACTGCCGGAGGAAGTCGATCGCATAGAGCCGTCACAACGGAGAAAGGCCCCGTTTCCAGGGCCTTTCTTGGAGCCGACGCGCGGACTCGAACCGCGGACCCCTTCATTACGAGTGAAGTGCTCTACCAGCTGAGCTACGTCGGCGCTCCGTCTAGGGTACTCGACTCCGAAGCGCCGCTCAGGCGCGCACCGGGCGACGCAGCTCCCTGCGCAGCCGGACGAAAAGCGCTTCCAGCGCGAGCGACGCGTTGAGGTTGAACTCCTCGAGCGCACGCCACGTCTCGCGCACCGTCTCCGCGGCCCGCGCCGGGCCCTCACCGAGCTCGAGCGCGACGTCGGCACGCAGCTCCTCGAGGCGATCCGCGTGCACCGCTGCCCGCTCCGCACCGGCCGCGACGACGACGAGGTCCCGGTACCACGCCTCCAGCGCCTCCAGACCGGCGAGCAGCTCCTCCCGCTCACCGCCGCGCTCGGCCCTTCGCACGCGCTGATCCGCCTCCCGCTCGGGAAGGTCGAGATCCTCGATCGCGTCTTTCTCCTGCTCCTTCGCTTCCCGAGCACGCGCGGCGGCGGCGTCCAGAAGCGCGGCGGCTCCGTCGGCCGGCTCGAACCCGGGGTCGAGGTACACCGCTCGTGCGGCGGCGAGCAGAGCCTCGCGCCGCTCCGCGAAGGCGGGATCGAGCAGCCGTCGTGCACGATCGAGTCGCCCCGCTGCCGCCCGCGCCAGCGCTCGGATCTCCTCCTCGCTGCGCTCGGGTGCGCGCGCCGCGACCCACTCCCGGACAGCTCGCTCGGAGAGTCGGCGGAAGGGGACGAGCTGGCAGCGCGAGAGGATCGTGGCTGGCAGCGGCCCGAGCTCGCTCGCGACGAGGACGATCACCGCGTACGGCGGCGGCTCCTCGAGATCCTTGAGCAGCGCGTCCGCCGCATCCTCGTTGAGGCGCTCAGCACCGAGCACGACGTAGACGCGGCGTGCGGCCTCGAACGGACGCATGTGCAGGTCGCGCCGGAGCGCGCGCACATCGTCGATCCGGATCATCTCGCCGAGCGGCTCGAGGACGTAGAGGTCCGGGTGTGTGCGAGCCTCGACCCTTCTCTCCTCCCCGAGCAGCGCCGCCGCGAAGGCGAACGCGGTGCTGCGTTTGCCGACCCCCGCCGGCCCGTGCAGGAGATAGGCGTGCGCCGGACCCTCGGCGAGCGCGGCCTCGAGCAGGCGCTTCCCTTCCGGCTGCTCAGGAACCTTCGCGAAGTGCTCCATACACCTCCTCCGCCAGCTCGTGGGCTGGGCGAGCACCGTCCAGGACGACGATCCGCTTCGAGAAGCGGTCCGCGAGCTCGCGATACGCGGCGGCCACGCGAGCGTAGAAGTCGACGTCCTCGCGCTCGATGCGGTCGTGATCGGAGCCCAGCCTGGTACGAACCGCCGCCGGATCGAACACGAGGAGGAACGTTCGGTGAGGCATGAGCCCGCCGACGGCGGCGAGATTCAGTTCGAGGACTCGGTTCATTCCGAGGCCGCGTGCGCCGCCCTGGTAGGCGACCGAGGAATCGACGTAGCGGTCGCAGACGACCGATGCGCCTCGCTCGAGCGCCGGCCGGATCACCTCTTCGACGTGCTGCGCGCGTGACGCCGCGTAGAGGAGCGCCTCGGCCCAGGGAGCGACATGTCCGCCATGCAGCACGAGATCGCGAATCCGCTCCCCTAGCTCGGTGCCGCCGGGCTCACGGGTCGCGACGACGGACTCGCCCTCGGCTGCGAGCCGGGCCCGGAGCAGCGCCGCCTGCGTCGTCTTGCCCGAGCCGTCGAGGCCCTCGAAGGTGACGAACATCGGGAGCCAATCCTACGGCCGAGCGACGGCTCCGTAGGATGGGCCGGTGCGGGTCGTCGTCACCGGAGGCGCGGGCTTCGTCGGCTCCCACGTCGTCGACGCCCTCGTCGCACGCGGCGACGAGGTCGTGGTCGTCGACTCGCTCGCGACGGGGAAGCGGGAGAACGTTCCGGCGGCGGCCAGTCTGCACGTTCAGGACGTCCGCGAACCGCTCGCCGATCTCTTCGACGAGATCCGGCCGGAAACGGTCTTCCATCTCGCCGCGCAGGCGGACGTCCGCGTCTCCGTCGAGCGGCCCGTGGAAGACGCCGAGGTCAACGTGCTGGGGACGATCCGCGTCCTCGAGGCCGCGAGTCGCCACCGAGCGCAGGTGGTGTTCAGCTCGACGGGCGGAGCGATCTACGGCGAGTGCGACGGCCCCGTAGCGGAGAGCTCTCCGCTACGTCCGGTCTCTCCCTACGGGATCGCCAAGCTCGCTGGCGAGGAGTACCTGCGCGGATACAACCGTCTCCAGGGCTCTACGCACGTGGCGCTCCGGTACGGGAACGTCTACGGGCCACGCCAGGATCCGCACGGCGAGGCCGGGGTGGTGGCGATCTTCCTCGGCGCGCTCGCGTCGGGCGAGTCGCCGAAGATCTTCGGCGAGGGGACGCAGACACGCGACTACGTCTACGTCGGCGACGTCGCGCGAGCGACGTTGCAAGCGCAGGGGCAGGAAGGCGGCGTCTTCAATGTCGGCACCGGAAGCGAGACATCCGTGCTCGAGCTCTACGAGCTCTGCCGGGTCGTATCCGGATCTGAGATCGAGCCGACGCATGCGCCGGCTCGGGTCGGAGAGCTCCAGCGCAGCGTCCTCGACACGATGTTGGCCGCGGAAGAGCTCCGCTTCCTGGCGTTCGTCGGCCTCGAGGACGGACTCCGGTCGACGTGGGAGTGGGTACAGAAGGAGTAGGCGAGCGGCGGGCGAATCGGTCGCCCGATGGACGTTGCGCTTCAGCCTCCCGACGCTCTCGTTCGCCCGTGGCGGACGGCGGCACTCGTCACCGGCACGATCGCGCTCGTCGAGCTCCTCGTCCTGCTCGCGATCGGCGGGGTTGCGCTCGCAGGCGTCGTGTCTCACCGGGTGCAGCGCGCGGCGGAGCGTCGTGCACACGAGGCGGTCCAGCCGAAGCGACACTTGACGCACCACCCGACCGTCGTCCGGTCTGCCAGGCTTCCGCGTTCGGAGACGAGGGTTCTCGTTCTGAACGGCAACGGGCGCCAGGGCGCTGCGGCGACTGAAGCATCTCGCGTGCGTGCGCACGGCTACCGGATCGGTGGCGTCGCGAACGCTCCGCGGAGCGACTTCGGCCGGAGCATCGTCATGTACCGGCCACGCTTCGCAGGCGAAGGTCACAGGCTCGGACGCGACCTCCGGATCTCGCTCGTCACCCCGCTCGACGGGATGCGTGCGCGCCAGCTCCACGGAGCGGAGCTCGTCCTGATCCTCGGACGCTAGCGGTCTCCCTCAGTTCTCGCACGCGCCCTTGTTGACCGCCGCGCGCGCCTGGTCTAGAGCGCCGCCCTTGACCCACTCGGTCCCCGCCGAATCGAGCGTGTACGCGGCGTTCAGATACCGGTACGCGGCGCACATGTTGCGCAGGAAGAACTCGTAGCTTCCGAGCGCGTACCAGGTGTCGGGGTTCTCCGGCTGCAGCTCGACCGCCTGCACGTACCGGGCGAGCGCCTCCCGGACCCGTCCCTGCTGAGACGCGGTTCCGGCAAGGACGTACAGCGGATCGACGCTGAACGGGTCGAAGAACCTCGCCCGCTGCGCATCGTCTTTCGCGGCCGAGAAGTCCCGGTGATCGAGCGCATTGAGCGCCGAACGGCCGCTCCGGTCGGCGAGTCGCGGGAAGGAGAACGACGCGAGCAGCGAGAGCGCGACGAGCGCGCTCGCGACCACGACGAGCGGTTGCCGGCCTCGCTCGAGGGACAGTCGGCCGGCGCCGGCGAGGACACCGAGCGCGAGCATGGTCGGCGCTGTGACGGCCAGGAAGTCCCAGTCGTAGTCGACGAGCGCGTGAACGCCGTACGCGACCGGCAGGCAGACGAGAGCGACCGCTGCCGCCCGTTCGTCACCGACGAGCCGCCGAACTCCACAGACGCACACGGCGGCGCCCGACCCGGCGAGCGCAAGAAAGAGCAGAAAGCCGAGGCCCCCTCCGTCTGCGAGCTGCTGCAGAGGAATGCTGTGCGGCTCGGTCACGCTCGCGGCGTTCTTCCGGTAGCGCTTGCGGGCGACCTCGAACGAGTCCGCCCCGGCCCCGAGCGGCACCTTCCCGGCGAACACGTGCCAGGCCTCCGACCACCAGCACAGACGGCCGCTCGCGAGGGTCCGGATACGACTCGGGTTGTTCACGACCTCCGAGCACGGGGCAGTGACCTGGTCCCAGGCCTTCGTGACCGGGTTTCCGACTACAACCACGAGCGCGATCAGCCCGACAGCAACGCACGAGCCGAGCCCGATCAAGAGGCCACGGCCGACTCTCCCGCGGGTCTCGTTCTGGAGCCGGCGTCGGGAGCCGATCACTACCGCGACGGCGGCCACTATCCCGCCGACGATCACCAGGGCGCCGAAGAGCGCGCCGTCCGAGACGCGGTCCGCGTGCCTCTGGCCCGCGTCCACGAGCGCCGGGCGCGTGAACGCCCACCCGCCGACGAGCGCTGCGGGCGCGACCGTCGCGACCAGGAAGAGCCCGCCCTCGACGCGCTCGCTCGAGAGAGCGAGCCAGACCGCGCCGACGACGAGTGCGGCGGCGAGCCCCGCGCGCGAGAGCGTCAGCAGCAGCGCCAACGTCGCCGCGTAGCCGAGTAGCGCGCCCGCGACTCGCAGCCATGCCGTCCGTCCCCGAGCTGCGCCGAGCCAGAGCGCGAGCCCGAGTCCGGCGTCCGCGAGCAGGGCAAGCGCGTTCCAGTAGTCGACGGGCTCGTGTAGGCGTGCGACCCGGTCTCCACCGGGATCGAGGGCAGGAACCGTCTTCGAGGCGAGCGCCCACACGAGTGCTGACGCGATGCCGACGGCGAGGACGCCGGCTCCGAGGCGGGCGCCCAGCCTCCCGCCAGCTCCCGCAAGCACGATCCCGAGGCCGAGGAACGCGACGACGACGACGTTCTTGTCGAACGCGTCCCACGACCGGTCGGGGACGATCGACCAGGCGATCGAGGCGCCCGTCCACACCGCCAGAAGAACGGTCGAGAGGACGAGCGCCCACCCCGAACGCCCGAGGTGCGGGAGCGACAGGCGGCCGAGCCCGAAGAACACGAGCATGCACGCGAGAGCGACGACCGCCGCTCCGCCGACCCTGAGGATGCCACCGACTCCCGAGCCGCCACCCGCGAAGATCGTCCCGAGAGCGAGCGCTCCGACGAGGCCCGTGAGCGCGAGAACGCCGACGCCGGGTACGCCGGCGGACGGCTCCGGGGCCGTCTCCATGGCGCGCCACGCTAGCATCGTCCGCGGCGTGTGCCAGCCTGCCCGGCAGGGTACTCAGCGTTGCCGTCAAACAAATCGTCTACCCTCCACTCACCTCCGAATCACCTGGAGACGGGAGACTCGTTCGGACGAGCTCGTTTTCCCGGGCTCCCGGTCGCGCCCTGACACCGAGTTGCCGCACATGACCCGCACCCTTTCCGCGTTCACCGGCCTCGTCGTGCTGCTGACCGCCGTCGGCGTGGCTCTTTCGCTGCCGGCGAGCGCGGCCGCGAAGGGCTCGAAGTGCGGACAGGAGATCGTCGCGGACTGGTTCGACAACGGCCGCATCGACCGCCTCTATCCGCTGCATTGCTACGAGGAGGCGATCGACGCGATCCCGAAGGACATCCGCGACTACGCGGACGCCGCGGACGTCATCAACCGTGCTCTGCAGGCGGCGCTCAACGGCCACCTCGATCCGGGGAACCCGCACGCGCTCCGCGGCAACGGGCGACCGGTCGACGGCGGGAACGGAAAGGATGAGAACGGCCAGGGTAGCCAGCAGGCTGCCGGCAACATCGACACCTCGGGCCCTTCGTCGGTGCCGATTCCGCTTCTGGTCCTCGGTGGCATCTCGCTCGCGCTGCTCGCAGCGGGCGCACTCGGCTACTACTCGAGGCGCAAGCATGCGCAGGCAGACGACGACTCGGACGAGCACGACTCGCCCAGCTGAGAAACCGCAGCTGACAACGGTTGTGCCGTTTTGGCCCTGGGGCCGACAGGTAAAACAGATGCCAGATGGGTCGCACGGCGCGCGCCAGCGCGGGGTTCTTCGTAGGCCTCGCCGCAGTTACGGTCTCGTTCGCCCTCGCAGGCGAAGCGAAGGCAGCCGGTGTGCGCTGCGAGGAGAAGGTGCTCACGGACTGGTCCGACAACGGGCGGGTCGACGGCGTCTACCCGCTGCACTGCTATCAGGATGCGCTGGCCAAGATGCCGACCGATCTCAGGGACTACACGAACGCGACCGACGCGATCGAACATGCCCTCACGAGAGCGTTGAGCAGTGAGAGCATGAAAGGAAGCAGCTCACGGGTCGCGGCCGGCGCGGACACGGGCTCTGCGCTCGCGGCGAATGGCCCCACGAGCCTCCCGCTTCCACTCGTCCTGCTGGCCGCTGTCTCGCTCGTCGTCCTCTCGGCGGGCGGTTTCGGGTACGTCGTCAGACGTCGCCGCAGCACCGACTGACCCTGGCCGCGGGAGACTGGGCGCACCCGCTAGAATTGCCTCTCCTCGTGCTTTTTTACCTGCAAAAAGGCCTAATTCTTGCCGTCGGACCGGCTGCCTACTCTCCTAGGTCCGCTCGCATGACGCCCATCGCTCGACCGAGCGGGAGTAGGTAGATGTCGGACACCGCCCGGGAGGAACCGATGGCAACTGCGAGGCAGGCTCGGGAGTTGGCACCCCAGGAAGCACGCAAGGCCCCAGCCGAGGTCGTGAATACGGTCGTCGACGAGGCGACGAGCGTCGCCCCCCGCCGCTACTTCACGATCGCCGGCCGCGACCCGTTCGAGGAGATCGAGTGGGAGCTGCGCGAGGCGCGCATTCCCGGAAAGGACGGGCCTGCTTTCGAGCAGAAGGACGTCGAGTTCCCGAGGTTCTGGTCGCAGACGGCGACGAACATCGTGGCCCAGAAGTACTTCCGCGGCCGTATGTCCTCTCCCGAGCGCGAGCGCTCGGTCAAGCAGATGATCGGCCGCGTCGTCGAGACGATCGGCGGATGGGGCCGCGAAGGCGGCTACTTCGCAACGGACGAGGACGCCGACACCTTCGAAGCGGAGCTCAAGTCGATCCTCGTCAACCAGTACGCCTCCTTCAACTCGCCTGTCTGGTTCAACGTCGGCTTCGAGGCGCGCCCGCAGTGCAGCGCGTGCTTCATCCTCTCGATCGACGACTCGATGGAGTCGATCCTCGACTGGATCCGGCGCGAGGGGATCATCTTCCGCGGTGGCTCCGGCTCGGGCGTCAACCTCTCCCGGCTCCGATCCTCGAAGGAGCAGCTCTCGAAAGGCGGGTATGCATCCGGCCCCGTGAGCTTCATGCGCGGCGCCGACGCATCCGCGGGCACGATCAAGTCGGGCGGCAAGACACGCCGCGCCGCGAAGATGGTCGTCCTCGACATCGACCACCCGGACGTGGAGGAGTTCATCTGGTGCAAGGCGCGGGAGGAGCGCAAGGCCCGCGTCCTCGAGGCCGCCGGCTACGACATGACGCTCGACTCGCCCGACTGGGCGTCGATCCAGTACCAGAACGCGAACAACTCAGTGCGCGTCACGGACACCTTCATGGAGGGTGTCCTCGAGGGGAAGGAGTGGAACCTCACCGCCCGCACGGACGGCTCGGTCGTCCAGACGACCGACGCACGCGACCTCCTGCGGCAGATGGCGGAGGCCGCGTGGGAGTGCGCCGATCCCGGCTTGCAGTACGACACGACGATCAACAACTGGCACACGTTGCCGAACACGAGCCGGATCAACGCCTCGAACCCGTGCAGCGAGTACATGTCGATCGACGACAGCGCGTGCAACCTCGCCTCGCTGAACCTCATGAAGTTCCGCCGCGAGGACGGGGAGCTCGACGTCGAGGCATTCGAGCAGGCCGTCGACGTCGTCTTCCTCGCGCAAGAGATCGCCGTCGGCTACTCGTCCTACCCGACTCCCGAGATCGAGAGCAACGCGAAGGCGTATCGCCAGCTCGGCCTCGGGTACGCGAACCTCGGAGCGCTGCTCATGGCGCGTGGGTTGCCCTACGACTCGGACGAGGGTCGTGCCTACGCGGCCGCGATCACGGCGCTCATGACCGGTCGCGCGTACCGGAAGTCGGCTGAGGTCGCGAAGCGGATGGGCCCGTTCGCCGGCTATCAGCCGAACGCTGCGGCGATGACCGGCGTCATCGCGCAGCACCGCGCGGCCGTCGGCAACATCGACCATTCGAGCTCCGTTCCAAGAGATCTGCTCACCGCCGCCAGGCGCGCATGGGACGAGGCGCTCGAGCTCGGCGAGGTGTCAGGCTTTCGCAAC
>VAWZ01000086.1:0-6501 GCA_005888365.1 Actinomycetota bacterium | reverse complement strand
GTGCTCGCCCCCACCGGGACGATCAGCTTCATGATGGATTGCGACACGACCGGGGTCGAGCCCGACTTCTCGCTCGTCAAGTCGAAGAAGCTCGTCGGCGGCGGCGAGATCACGATCGTCAACAAGACGGTGCCGATGGCGCTCGAGAAGCTCGGCTATGCGCCGAACGAGGTCGAGGAGGTCGTCGCCTTCATCGACGAGCGCAACACCGTCGTCGGTGCGCCGTACATCAAGGCCGACCACTTTCCCATCTTCGACTGCGCGATCGGCGACCGCGCGATCCGTTACATGGGCCACGTGAAGATGATGGGCGCGGTCCAGCCGTTCATCTCGGGTGCGATCTCGAAGACGGTCAACCTGCCCGAGCAGATCACGGTCGAGGAGATCTCCCAGCTCTTCATCGAGTCCTGGCGACTCGGGATCAAGGCGATCGCGATCTACCGCGACAACTGCAAGGTCGCGCAGCCGCTCTCGAAGAAGGGGGACGCAGGCGCGACGACGCTGGCTCCGGTCGCTGCCGTAGCCGTGCCGCAGCGCAGGCGGCTCCCCGAGGACCGCACCGAGGTCGGGCGCAAGTTCCGCGTCGGCGAGTACGAGGGCTACATCCACGTCGGCCTCTTCGAGGACGGGACGCCCGGCGACATCTTCGTGGACATCGCCAAGGAGGGGACGACCCTCGCCGGGCTCATGAACTCGTTCATGATCTCGGTTTCGCTCGGCCTCCAGTACGGCGTGCCGCTCGACGTGTACGTCTCGAAGTTCAGCCATATGCGCTTCGAGCCGTCGGGCGTGACCAACGACGTCGACATCCGGGTCGCGAAGTCGATCGTGGACTACATCTTCCGCTGGATGGGCAAGAAGTTCCTCTCCGCCGACCAGCAGGAGGAGGCCGGCATCCTCACGCCCGAGGTGAAGCAGAGGCTCGCGGCCGCCTACAACGAGGCCGGCGAGCACGCTGCCGCAGCGATCGGGATCGATCCGACGCCTGCTCCAGGCCAGACGGCGCTCTTCAACCAGTGGGAGGACGCCGTCGAGTGCGCCAAGTGCGGGGGCCGCATGGTGCGCACGGGGTCGTGCTACACCTGCCGCGACTGCGGCACCAACACCGGCTGCTCCTAACCAGCTCTCGCAAGACTCAGAAGAAGGAGCCGTATGGCGGCTCCTTCTTCTCGTATCGATCCCTCTCAGGACGCCGGCAGGATGCATGACGATCACGATCAGGAACGCAATCCCGAACATGACACCGTGGTTGTCGAACGCGTCCTGGCGGTCGCACCGCTCCGGCGCCGCCTTCCTTGGGTCGCTTCGTCACACTCTCGTCGCAGGTGCTGCCTGTCCCGCAGCCGGGCCGTCGTCGAGGCTAGTCTCCGGCTCGTGGTTCCCGAAGCGCGACTCGAGGAGACCGAGCACGGTCTCGTCGCTACAGGCGAGGGCTGGTACGTCCTGAACGCGCGGGAGGCGCGCTGGCACCACGCCGAGGGCCGCCCCGCGTTCTGCGACCTCGAAGGCGACCAGAGCTTCCCGCAGCTCGGGATCAACGTCCAGGTCCTGCACGCGGGCGACGCGATGGCGATGTACCACTGGGAGGCCGACCAAGAGGACTTCCTCGTGCTCTCGGGTGAGGCGCTCTTGATCGTCGAAGGCGAGGAGCGCCCGCTCCGGCCATGGGACTTCGTGCACTGCCCGGCGGAGACGAAGCACACGATCATCGGCGCCGGGAACGGGCCGTGCGTGGTCGTCGCCGTGGGCACCCGCGCGTACGCGGACGGTCCCGACTGGGGCGGCTACACCGTGGACGAGGTCGCCCTCCGGCACGCAGTGGGAGTCGAGAAGGAGACGAACGAGCCGCGTGACGCGTACGCGCACGTCACGAAGCGGGAGCCCACACGCTACCGCGACGGGTGGCTTCCGGAATAGCACAGGCGAGCGCGCGTGCACGTCGTCGGCACCACCTGCACGAGCCGCTGACGCGCATTTAGGCCGGCCTCCTCTGGTCGCCGGCGCTGGGCCGCGTGTTCAGGAAGTCCCTCGAGCGCGGGTCGGCGTTGTGACACTGTGACCCGTGATTCAAGTTCCCGAAGTGGTGCATCAGAAGCCATTCGCAGTTGGTACACGGGTCTGGACGCCACCAGCATCTGGGAATGGGGCGTCGTTGCGCGTGTCTACTGGCCTGCTCGGCACGAAGGTGGGTTTGCAGCCGGTCAGCCGGCAGATGCTCGCCGTCGCGGATCGACTAGCTGCGTCGGCGGCTGACTCGTGCACCCCGCCTGGGTCGCATCGGCCCACGCGCGAAGGCGAGCCACACCGCTATGAGCGTACTTACAGCCACGTTGCCTCAGAACATGTGATGGGCGTGATCCTGTGGGCAGGCTGGACCGCGTATGGCTGCAACGGCCAGCGCCGCCTTTGGGTTTGTGCCCCTCGTCACGCGCTCCGGGCGAGAAGCTGCTCGCCGCGCTGGATGAAGAACGTCGCGCCGACCGTGCGGTAAAAAGAAATCGCCTTCTGCAGCTCGATCTCGCCCTCTACGCGGTGGCCCGTCTCGATCAGCTCCTCAGCCGCCCGCACCCGCAGGAACGCCTCCCAGGTCGGGCTGCCACTCAAGAGCCAAAGGTCGGCAGCTCGGCTGAAGTCGTGGTCGAGGCTCGCGAGGGCGATCTCCTTCCATCTCCCTTCGGGCGCTCGCTCGACGAGCTCGCGCAGCTCCTCGTCGAGCCCGTGGGACGAGTGCGACCAGACCAGCCAAAAGCTTGAGGCCAACGCCGTGTCGCCCTGATATGGCTTGAGCAGCTCCATCAGTTCATGGCCGAATCCGGTTGCTTCGCTGGTGAGCCCCAGAAGCTCGCTGACGATCATGGATGCTCCGATCGAAGGGAAGAGAGTTTGAGGGTCTTTCGCTTCACGCGCGAGTGCGAGTCCGTATTGGACGTCGGCAAGTCCCCCCGCCGGATCACCACGCGCGACCCGGATGAGGCCGCGGAGGTGTCGGGCGGCGTATTCGAGGTAGTGCGGTGAGGTCTCGCATTCGGCGATGAACTCGTCGAAGGCGCCATATGCCTCGTCCCAATTTCCGTAGAGGTACGCCATGCACGACAGCTGGCCGCGCATCCACCGAGCGCCCGACCCGTCACCAAAGCGCTCCGCGATCAGCTTCGCCTCGACGAAGAGCTCACCCTCTCGGCGCATATCGCCGACCTCGAACGCGGCGACGCCTAGGTTGTTGGCGATGGTGCTGGCCTGAGGCGAATGGGCGGCGAGGGCTAGCTCGAGGGCTAGCTCGAGCTCTTTGACGCCGCTCGGGTCGCCGAGATATCCCTTGGACACTCCGATCGTGGCGAGCGCGTGCGCCCGCAACTCGTCCAGTCCGAGCGTTTCCGCCATCGCCAGCGCGTCCGTTGCAAGACGCAGCCCTTCCTCAGCGTCACCGCCGATCGAACTCGTGCGAGCGACGTTGGCGATAACACGCGCAGTCGCAGGAGAAACGGCACTGCCGGCGAGCTCGGCGGCGCGGGTCTGGT
The DNA here is from genome assembly GCA_005888365.1 of Actinomycetota bacterium. Classification (GTDB taxonomy): domain Bacteria; phylum Actinomycetota; class Thermoleophilia; order Gaiellales; family Gaiellaceae; genus GMQP-bins7. The sequence continues at coordinate 2,983 of VAWZ01000086.1, read as the reverse complement.
GTGCGGAGGCCTCGTCGCTGCGTCCCCGGTGCCACCAGACTCGCGAGACGGAGATCTCTGCCTCGGCAGCCGTCTCGCGGTCGTCCGCCGCCAGCAGTGCGTCGCGTGCCTCCTCGAGCGCATCGAGCGCGTGCTCGTCGGCTGCCACGTAGAGCGCGTCGGCGTGCCGGTAGAGAAGCTGCGGCCGCTCCTCGTCATCCTCCGGCCAACTTGCGAGCGCGTCTTGGTAGTACGCAGCCGCAGCGGGGTAAGCGTTGACGGCGAAGGCGCGGTCACCGGCGGCGCGGAGCGCCAGGCGCATCGGAGTCGTGAGATCGGCAGTGTCCTGTCCCGCCGCGTGTGTCAGCTCGAGCGCAGAGCTCCAGTGAAACGCGAGCAGTTCCGCGTGGTCCTCGGGCCGACCGAGGCTCTCGATCCACTCGGCGGTCTCGCGATGCTTTGCGGCGCGCTCGGCACGCGGGATCTGTCCGTAGGCGATGTCTCGCAGGAGCATGTGCGCGAAGGCCCACTCGCCCTCGCTCGCGACCGACGAGCGGCGCTGGCGGGTGAGGAAGCCCTTGCGCTCGAGGGAGTGGAGGAGCAGGGCCGCCTTGCGCTCGTCTCTGCGCAGCGCACCCGTCCAGAAGACCTTGCCGATGACCGAGGCATCCTGGAGCAGAGCCTTCTCCTCGGCCGAGAGCCCGTCGAGGCGGGCGGCGACGATCCCCTGCAGCGTCTCGGGAAGAGGAAGGTCGTCCGCTGAGCCGCGCTCGAGGTAGAGCTGCGCGAACTGCTCGGCGTAGAGCGGATTGCCTTCCGAGCGCTCGAGCAGCGCCTGCTGGATCTCGGCCGGCAGCAGCGAGCGCTCGAGCACGCGCGAGATGAGAAGGGCGGTCTGCTCCTGCGAGAGGGGGGAGAGGCCGATGGTCGAGGCGTTGAGCTTGCCGCCGCCCCAGCCGGGCCTTCGCTCGAGGAGCTCCGGCCTCGCGCTGCAGACGACGAGGAGCGGCACCCCGCTGAGCCAGTCGACGAGCTCGTCGACGAAGTCAAGCAACCCCTCGTCGGCCCAGTGCAGATCCTCGAGCACGAGCACGAGCGGGCGCTCCTCGGCGAGCGCCTCGAGGAAGCGCCGCCAGGCGGCGAAAGCCTCTCCGCGGCGGTCGCCGCCGAGCCCCGTCTCTGCTTCCAAGCCGACCAGGGGGCGAAGGTGGGACTCGACCCAGCGGGCATCGCTCTCGTCGGCCAAGGCGTCCTCGACCGCGGAGTGGAGCTTCTCGGCTGCGTCGGTCTCGGTGTCCCGCTCGTCGATGCCAGCCTGCGCCTTGACCATCTCCGCGAGTGCCCAGAACGCGACCCCGTCCCCATAGGCGAGACAGCGGCCCTGGCGCCAGGTGACGAGCTCGGGGTCGGCGTCGACGATCTGCGAGAGCTCATACACGAGCCGGCTCTTTCCCATCCCGGGGACGGCGACGAGCGTGACGAGCTGCGGGATCCGCTCGTGGCGGGCGCGCTCGAACGCGTCGCGCAGGACCGAGAGCTCGCGCTCACGGCCGACGAGCTCGGCGCGCGCGTGGTGGGTGACGTCGACACCGAAGCGCGATCGCGCTGCGAGCGCCTCCCAGACGGGGATCGGCTCGGCTTTGCCCTTCGCCTGGACGGCAGCTGCCTCGCAGTAGTCGACTGCCTGGCGGGTGGCGCGGTAGGTCGTCTCGTCGGCGAGGATGCCGTTGACGGGTGCGGCTGACTGAAGGCGGGCGGCCGTGTTGACGACGTCGCCGGAAGCCATTCCTTCCCCCTCGGCCGGGCTCGCGCCGAGGCTGATGAGGGCCTCGCCCGTCGTGACCCCGACCCGAAGCTCGAGCCCCTCCTCGAGCGCGAAGTCGCGGATGGCGAGCGCGGCGCGGACGGCCCGCTCGGGATCGTCCTCGTGTGCTACCGGTGCCCCGAAGAGCGCCATCACCGCATCGCCGATGAACTTCTCCACCGTGCCCCCGTGCCGCTCGAGCTCGGAGCGGAGGCGTCCGTGATAGGGCGCGAGGATCGCTCGTACGTCCTCTGGATCGAGCTGTTCCGCGCGCTGCGTAAAGCCAACGAGATCGCAGAAGAGAACGGTGACGACCTTGCGCTCCTCTCGTTGCGCCGGGGCGGCAACAGCGAGGGGTGCGCCGCACATACCGCACAGGCGGAAGCCCTCGGGGTTCTCCTGGCCGCAGCTCGGACAGCTGATCACGCGCAGAGACTACGGCGTTGACGCCGGGACAGGACCCGCCGTGGCGTGGACATGGGATTACTCGGAGCGGGTTGCAGCGTCGGAGGAGCCGATGCTCTCGGATGTGCGAGTGATCGGAAATGTCTCTTGAACGGACTAGGAGGAGGACAACGCGCGCTCGAGGGCGGCCCGGCCGGTCGGCCCGCCGTGCGTCGCAAGCACGTGCTCGACCGGCAGTGCGAGTAGCAGGCGCAGCCCCTCGGCGATCTCCTCGCGCGTCACGACAGGGTGGAGCCACCTCTCGTTGATCTCGAGGCCCCGGCCGAAGTCGACGAGCGTGTCGCCTGAGATCACCGCACGCTGGCTCTCGACCCAGAGCACAGTGTCGTTCGCCTTATGCCCGGGGAACACGTCGGCGCCGAACGGCAGCCGGTCGCCGGACGAGTACGGGCGCGCCTCGCCTTTCTTCTCGCGGAGCAGCCAGACGAGGTCGGGACTGCCGTCGCCAGCCTGCTCGGCGGTGAGGCCGTACATGTCCATGAGGTCCTGCGCGGTGTCGGGCAGCGGCGTGTAGACCGGCACGCCGAGCCGCTCGACCAGGCTCTGCGCGTCGCGCTCATGCCACGGCGCGGTGAGCACGATCGCCGTCTCGCGGCCGGCCGAGAGGTCCCAAAGCTCGCTCGGCACGGCCAGCGGATCGAAGAGCAGCAGCCGCTCCCCCTCGGCGATCGCGTAGGACGACACGTTCTCGCTCCACGGCTCGCTCGGTCGCCACTGCGGGTGCGATGCCTCCCA
>VAWZ01000085.1 GCA_005888365.1 Actinomycetota bacterium | reverse complement strand
CGAACGCGCTCAACGACCCGCAGAAGATGGTCGCGCAGGCCGACTCGTGCCTGGCCCGCGGAGCGAAGGTCGCCATGATCGTCGACATCGCCGCCGGCACGTCGATCGCGATCCAGAAGAAGTTCGCGAAGGCGGGTGGCGTCTCGATCGACTACGACCGCCAGGTGGTCGGCGGGATCGCGAAGGTCTACGTCGCCTTCGACGGTGTCGCCGTCGGTGCCGCGCAGGCCAATGGCGTCCTCAAGGCGCTGAAGGGCAAGTCGAAACCTGTCGTCGGCGAGCTCTGGGGCGGACCGACCGACCAGAACGCCTACTGGTTCAAGAGCGGGAACGACAAGATCCTGAACCCGCTCTTCAAGAAGGGAACGATCACGAAGGGCCCGCAGCAGTTCGTGCCCGACTGGCTGGCGACGAACGCCGCGCCGATCTTCACGCAGATGCTGCTCAAGACCGGCAACAAGATCGACGGCGTCGTCGCGGCGAACGACAACATCGCAGGCGCCGTGGTCGCGACCCTGAAGGCCAAGCACCTGAACCCGATCCCGCTCTCGGGACAGGATGCAACGGCTGCGGGTGTGCAGAACATCATCTCGGGCTGGCAGACGATGACCGTCTACAAGTACGTGCCGGACGAGGCGAGAGCGGCCGCCGCGGCTGCAGTCGCACTGCTCCACGGCAAGAAGCCGAAGACCAACGGGTTCAGGCTGAACGGCAAGAAGAAGGAGCCGACGCTCACGCTGCCGGTGATCTCGATCACCAAGGCGAACTACACCAGGCTCTTCAAGGACGGCTTCCTGAAGCGGAGCGAGGTCTGCAACGGGGTGTACAAGCAGTACTGCAAGTAGTCGATCGGTGACACGCGGTGGAGGCGCCCACGAGGCGCCTCTACCGCGAGTGTGCTAGGCGCTGTGGTAGGACACGCGCGATGGTGAGCGAGACACCACTCCTTCAGCTACGCGGGATCTCCAAGTCCTACGGCTCCGTACAGGCGCTCTCGGACGTCGACTTCGAGATCCGCGACGGCGAGGTCATGGCGCTCGTAGGCGACAACGGGGCTGGAAAGACGACGCTCATCAAGTGCATCGCGGGTATCCACGGCTACGACCAGGGCGAGATCCTCTTCGAGGGCAATCCGGTCAGCATCAGCGGCCCGAAGGAGGCAGGCAGGCTCGGCATCGAGGTCGTCTACCAGGACCTCGCGCTCTGCGACAACCTCGACGTCGTCCAGAACATGTATCTCGGCCGCGAGGAGCGCGACTGGTTGTGGCGCCTGAAGGAGCCGCCGATGGAGCAGCACACGGCGGAGACCCTGAAGTCGCTCGCCGTCACGACGATTCGCTCGATCCGGCAGCCGGTCGCTTCGCTCTCGGGCGGCCAAAGGCAGTCGGTGGCGGTGGCCAAAGCCGTGCAGTGGAACTCCAAGCTCGTCATTCTCGACGAGCCGACCGCGGCGCTCGGGGTCGCCCAGACGCGTCAGGTGCTCGACCTCGTCAAGCGTCTCGCCGACCAGGGCCTGGCGGTCGTGCTGATCTCGCACAACCTGCACGACATCTTCGAGGTCGCGACTCGGATCACCGTCCTCCGGCTGGGACGCGACGTCGGCGTCTACGAGCGCGCCACGACGACGCAGCAGGAGGTCGTGCACGCCATCACGGCCGGGATGCCGACCAAGGTCGCGGGCATCGCGGAGACCGTTCCGGAGCTGGCCACGTGAGCTCCGAGGCCGACGTCGCGGCACCGGGCATCGGACTTCCTCCGGAGCAGGAAGCCGAGGTTCAGGCTGGAGTCTGGCGACGGGCACTCGACAACCTGAGGACGGGCAACCTCGGAATCCTCCCGATCGTCCTCGGCCTCGTGCTGATCGTCCTCTTCTTCACCATCAAGACGCCGGTCTTCTTCACCGCCAACAACTTCAACAACATCATCATCCAAATGGCGGGCACCTGCATGCTCGCCTTCGGCGTCGTCTTCGTGCTCTTGCTCGGGGAGATCGATCTCTCGATCGGCTACCTGAGCGGGCTCGGCGCCGTGGCCGTGGCTGAGTTCCAGCTTCCGGATAGCAGCCACCAGTACCCCGGGCTCGTTGCGATCGTGCTGGCGGTCGGCCTCTGCGCCATGCTCGGCGGCGTCCAGGGGACAGTCGTCGCCAAGGTCGGCGTCCCCTCGTTCGTGGTGACGCTCGCCGGCCTCTTGATCTTCCAGGGCGTGATCCTGCAGGTGCTCGAATACTACTACTTCTCCCATTCGGCGGGCTGGATCATTGCCGGGGGCGTCACCGCTCTCTACGCGGCGATGGCGCTTGCGCACGTCATCGGCCACCGACGCGCGGGGGTGGCGATCCGCGACCCGTACATCCTGCTGGCGAAGGTAGTCGCGGTCGCGGTCGCGAGCTTCGGAACGGTTGGCATCTGCAACCACGCGAATGTTCCGACCGGACTCCCACTGGCCGGCGTGCTCGTCGTCATCTTCTTGGTGGGTCTCACCTTCCTGGCCAAGCGGACGCCCTTCGGCCGCCACGTCTACGCCGTAGGTGGCAATGCCGAAGCGGCTCGCCGCGCCGGCATCAACGTTGCGCGGATCCGCATCCTCGTCTTCGTGATCTCGGGCGCCATGGCCGGGGTGGGGGGCATCATCCTCGCCGCGAACGTGAACTCGGTCGATCTCAACGTCGGCGGCGGCACGCTCCTGCTGAACGCGATCTCGGCGGCCGTGATCGGCGGAGTGAGCCTCTTCGGCGGCCGGGGTGAGGTTCGCGGTGCGGTCATAGGATCCGTCGTCATCGCGACGGTCGCGAACGGTCTCAACACTGCGGGGTACAAGTGCCATCCTCCTCTTCGCCGTCACGCTGGACACCGTCGCGCGCCGCCTGCAAGTGCGCTCAGGGCGCTGAGCCGCTAGCGCGCGGCGCCGGCGAAGTAGCGCTCGGCGAGCGCCCATGCCTGCTTCCCGACCCGCGAGCCGATCCGCCGGCCGGCGAAGTCGTCCGCGGCGATGTGGATGCCTCCGTAGAGCCGTGAGATTCCGGCCTGGTCAGCGGCGTCGTAGTAGGTGGCCCACTCCAGTGTGACGGGCTTGCTCGGTCCGCCCTCGAACTTCAGGTACCCGGGAGCGAATGTCTGCTCGTAGAGGCCTCCGGGGAAGTAGGGGCTCCCTGTGTACGCCGCGAGCACCTCGGCTGCGGCGCGGCTGACCGTGCTGTGGCCGGAGACGAAACCCGGGAAGGCAGGCGTGACGAACGTGGGCTTCTGATACGGGACCCAGCGCTCGCCCAGGATCCAGCCGACTCCGCTCGTCGTGCCCGGGTCCTTTGGGTTGCCGCGCCAGGCGCGGATCGCGATCTCCCCGACGTGATCGGCGAGCGCAGCGAGCGGCTGACCCGGCGCGCTCGACTGCTTGGTGATCAGCTCGATGAGGCCGGGGACGAGCGGCAGCCCCTCCGAGTTGTAGGAGGGGAGGTTCGGATCGCTCGACTGCCCCTGGCCGGCGAGGTAGCGGATCATGGAGATCGGCCGCACCGACTGGTACTCGCGCTTGAGGCCCCAGGCGGCGATCGCGGCATCGTGCACGGCTCCGTTGAGCGCGAAGTAGAGCTTCACGTCCCACTCGAGCCGGTTCGCGGCCCCCGGGCCGATCTTCGACGCGAGCTGCGGTGAGTCGGAGACCGTGTTGGCGATCACGTTCCAGTGTCCGGGGGGAGTCTCGGAGTTCGGTCCGTCGGCCCAGAACTCGGCGAGGACGCGCCCGAAGTCGCCGCGTAGCACTCGTTCGGACGCGTACGGCAGGCCCGTCACCGGGTTCACCGTGTATCCGTGACCGTCGTTCGTTCCCAGCGGGTTGTCGCCTCGCGCGTCGAGCCCGATGTCGATCGTCTGGCCGTCCGACGGATCCAGCTCGCTGCTCATGCGGATGACGTCGACGGCCGCCTGCTTGTAGGCAGCGTCCTCCGGCGTTCCGATCGGCGGCGGGCCGGGGTCGATCGGCACGCCCTTCCTCGACGGAGCCAGCGCGAACCCTCGAACGTGCCCCCACTGGGCGCCGACGAAGGTCTGCACCTTGCCGGGCTGGGCGAGCCCGTTTTGGGTGACTGTCTGGTCTAGAGCGAGGGGTTGCCAGAACGTCGGGTCGTGCAGTGCCGTCCCGGGCTGGCTGACGACGAGCGGCGCATTCACCGGCGCATAGCTCTCGTCCGCGTAGTGCAGGCGCTCGAGCGAGCTGTCGTTCTTTCCGTAGGCGATGACAGCCGCGGCGATGCGGTTGCCGAGCGCTGCCGGTGAGTTGCCCTTCGTGCTCGTGAAGTCGATGCGGTAGCAGAGCGACCTCATCGTCTTCGTCAGCTCGTCGAACGTCACGCGCAGGTTCGCTCCATACGCGTAGCGCCAGAGAAGAGCCCGGTAGGCCGCGTAGCTGATCGCCGCCTCTCGCGCAGCCTTCACGTCCGCTGCGCGGTGCTTCTCGGTGACGAAGTAGCCGTCCGCCTTGGGGTCATAAGCGGCCCATGCGTCCCACATTGCGGCGGAAACGTGGAAGAGGTTTCGCGCGTGGGTGGTGGGTGCCGGCAGGTCGCGCCGGATCGCGTCGAGCATCGCCTCGTCCCACACTCGAGCCACCGAGTGACCGTGCAGGTCGGCACGGGTGCAGCCTGCGACGAGATAGGGGGCGGTGCTTGCCTCGGAGCGACTTAAACGGCGGCTCGAACGGCGACTCGCAGCTCTCGCCTCTCGGGGTTGTCCGAACAGGACGACGCGGTCGGCCGCGACGTCGCTCCGCCGAACGACAAGGCCTCCGGGATAGCGGACGACGAGCTCGCTCACGCTCGTCGCCGTGCCGAGGCCGAACTGCACCCGCGGATCCTGCGAGGAGAGATAGCTCGAGCCTGCTTGCACCTCTCGCACCAGCTGGCCGCCGTCCGGAAGGACCGCCGTCACCTCTGCGCCCGGTGAGAACGTCGCCAGCCGAACCTCGAGCCAGTGGCCCGTGGCTCCGGTGGGTCGCAAGAGCTCGAGCTTCCCGCCGATGGTGTTGATGGCGATGTCCATGCGCCCGTCGTTGTCGAAGTCGGCCGTTGTGAGACCGCGGCCGACTACTCGCGGCAGCGCCAGTCCTCCGATGAGCGCCGTCCCATCCGTGAACTGGGGGGCTGACCCGGTGCGGGCCCCCATGTTCTCGAGGACCTGGATCGGCTGCGCGTTGCGTGCGAGGTTGGTCACCGGGATTCCGCCGTTGGCGAGCACGAGATCGAGATCTCCGTCGAGGTCGAGGTCGACCCACGATGCGCCCCAGCCCGTGAACGTCTTGCCGAAGACCGGCCCGAATGCCGCGCGCGCGTCGGCGAACGACGATCCCGAGGGAAGAGGCGGCTGTCCGATGTAGACCGCGTGCCCCTGCCCCCTCGAGTTGGAGACGAAGAGGTCCGTACGGCCGTCGCCGGAGAAGTCCGCAGCCGCGACTCCCATTCCCGCATTCGGGTCGGCAACGCCCGCGATGGCCGCGCGCTCCTCGAAGCGGAAGCCGAGACCGGCCGGATCCGCTTTCTTCCCTCCGGGCCAGGCGACGTTCTCGTAGAGCCGGTTTGGATCCCCGTCGTTGGCGACGTAGAGATCGGGCCGGCCGTCGCCGTCGAGATCCGAGAAGACGGCGCCGAGACTGTGATCGAACCGTGCCGCCTCGAGACCTGCCTGGATGCCGACCTCGCGAAACCTCGAGTGGCCCTTGCGGTCGCGCCCGATGTTCAGGTAGAGGAGATCGCGGACGCCGGCCACGTTGTTCGGGAACCCGGCGGAAGACCCGCCGACGGGGAGGTTGGGGTCGGCGTAGCCCGCCACGAACAGGTCGGGGCGCCCGTCGCCGTTGACGTCGGCGACCGCCGCGCCGGTGTGCCATCCGTAGATACGGACGCCCGCGGCGCGAGCCCCTTCGGTGAACGTTCCGTCGCCGTTGTTCCAGAGCAGCTTGTCGTTTCCGTCAGCCGTCGTCACGAACAGGTCGGTGTGGCCGTCTCCGTTGAAGTCGCCGGCGACGCAGCCTTCTCCCCGGACCGCCAGGTTCGTGTGCGAACGACTGCTCACGTTCGTGAAGCGACCCTTCGTGTTCCGGAACAGCGCGCTCCGCGGGAGACCGCCGTGTTTCTGCCAGCGCGGGTAGTCCGCTTCCGAGTACGAGTTCACGACGAAGAGGTCGACCCAGCCGTCGTTGTCGTAGTCGAGCGCGCATAGCCCGCCTCCGGTCATCGCGGTCGGGTCTTGCGAGACGCCGAACCGAAACGCCCCCTGGCGAAAGGCCAGCCCGACTCGGGCGGCGACGTTCTCGAGGCGGATCCCCGCGAAGCTGCCGCTCGACGCGCTCGTCGTCGCAGTCCCTGCCGAGGGCAAGCCCCGGGGAGCTGTAACGGCGAGGGCGAGGAGGCCCGAGACGCTCGCCAGCACCAGGCTTCGTCGCGCGAGTCTGGAGACGGCCGCGTGCACGGCGCTGAACTACACCTGTTTTGGCGCCGCGGCGCCACCCTGCGCGAGGTAGCGTCCGTTCCCATGACGCTCCGGCTGGGACTCCTCTCGACCGCGAGGATCAACGACGCGATCGTCGCCGCGGCCGGCGATGTCGACGAGATCGAAATCGTTGCGGTCGGAAGCAGGGACGCAGGTCGGGCGGAGTCCTACGCGCGAGAGCGCGGGATCGCGGCTGCGCACGGGTCCTACGAGGCGCTCCTCGCAGACGGCGAGGTGGACGCGGTCTACATTCCGCTCCCCAACGGCCTTCACCACGAGTGGACGCTCGCGGCGCTCGAGGCCGGCAAGCACGTGCTCTGCGAGAAGCCGTACTCCCGCAGGCCGTCCGAGGTCGAGGAGGCGTTCGACCTCGCCGAGCGGTCGCGTCTCGTGCTGATGGAGGCGTTCATGTTCCGCCATCACCCGCAGGCTGCCAAGGTGAAGGAGCTGGTCGGCGAGGGGGCCGTCGGCAGGGTGCGCGTCGTACGCGCGACGTTCAGCTTCGTCCTGGAGGACATGGAGGACGTTCGGATGAGCGCGATCCTCGACGGCGGTTCGCTCATGGATCTCGGCTGCTACTGCGTCTCCGGGGCGCGCTACCTCATGGGAGAGCCCGAGAGGGTCATCGGAGAGCAGGTCGTGGGGCCGACCGGGGTGGACAGCGCCTTCCACGGAACCCTCCGCTTTCCGAACGACGTCGTCGCCCAGTTCGACTGCTCGTTCGCGCTGCCGCGTTACCAGCGCCTCGACGTCGTGGGCGACGACGGTTGGCTGCTCGTCGACGCACCTTGGCGGACGGACTGGGAGGGGGAGCTGCTCCTGCGTCACGGGGACCATCTGAACCGAATCGAAGTTCCGCCCGCGGATGCGTACGCCCTCGAGCTCGCCAACTTCGCCGGCGCCGCCGCTGGGAACGCCGAGCCCCTCCTCTCTCGGTCCGACGCCGTCGGCCAGGCGCGCACGATCGAGGCGCTTTACCTCTCCGCAACCGAAGGCCGAGCGGTCGACCTGTAACCGCGGACACCACGGAGTTACCATGGACTCCGGGACGAGCCCGGGGGTTGTCGCATCAGCCGCAGCAAGCGCAGCACCTCACGGAAGACCAAGCGCACCGAGCGCTGGCTCGGACCTGAGTCAGCTGCGCGCAGCCGGCCCTGGGCGTACGAGGAGCTCCTGCTCGGGTCGGACGGGGAGGGCGAGCGGAGCGCGGAGCTGAACGCGCTCGCAGCGGATCTCGCGATCGACCTCGCCGAGCTCAAGCGCATGCAGAACGAGCTGCACGACCAGGTGGTTCGCATCGCCGGGCTCGAGGGTCGGATCCAGGCGCTGCGCCAGGGAGCCCCGGTCGAGTCGGAGGAGGCTGCGGAGGAGGTTCGAGCCGCAGTCGATCTGCGCTCGCTGCCGTCGGACCCCGCCCTCCCGCGTGCGCTTCGCCCGGGGCCATCCCTCGCCCGCTGCGAGGGATTCGAGGTGGACTCACCGGAAGGCGTGGTCGGCTACGTCGAGGGCCTGCGCTTCGAGTCGCGCATCGACGAGCCCGATCTGCTCGAGGTACGCGGAGGCCGCTTCGGCCGCGAGCTCGTCCTGATTCCGGTGGAGGCGGTGGAAGAGGTGTCGCTCGAGGAGGAGCGGATCGTCGTGCGCTCGGTTCCGCGCGGTCTCCAGGACTCGAACCCGAGCAGCGAGCTCGTGCGCGTGTTTCGCCGCGCGCTCCACCACGAGGCGTAACGTCAGCTCGCGCTAGACCGCGAGCGGGAGCGACTCGATCGTGCCGTCGAGAATGCGCCAGGCCGCGAGCTCACCCGTTCTCACGGTGTAGATGAGATAGGGACGCCCGCTCCAGAGCCCGATGTTCTCGACGTCGGTACGAGAAGGACGCGGCGGCGCCGAGACGTGCGAGTGGAAGACCACGAGCTCGTAGCCCTCGTCCTCGAGGAACCAGGTCTCGGGGTCGACGTCGAGCTCGAACCGGTACGGAGAGGACGCCGCATTCCGGCCGCGCACGTACTGCTGGGCGACTCCGTCGCGGAGCACGACAACGCCGCACGCCTCGTTCGGGAGCTCCGCGTTCGCGTGCACTGCGAGCTCGTCTCGCAGGGCCGCCGGGACTACCACCAGACGGACCGCTCCATCGCGGACTCGACATCGTCGGTGTCCCAGAACCCGGCGGACAGGTACTTCCAGCCGCCGTCTGCGAGCACGCAGACGACTACGCCCTCCTCGAGCTCGCTCGCAACTCGGCGCGCAGTATGGATCACGGCCCCAGAAGAGACGCCGCCGAGGATGCCCTCGTGCTCCAGCAGCAGTCGCAGGCCGGCGATCGACTCCTCGTTCGAGACGAGAAGCTTCCGGTCGAGCTTCGACACGTCGAGGATGGGTGGGACGTAGCCGTCCGCGAGGGAGCGGAGCCCCATGACTGGGTCGCCCGGGAGCGGCTCGGCGGCCGCGACGATGATGTCCGGGAACGCCTCGCGCAGCCGCTCGCCCGCGCCCATGAGGGTTCCCCCGGTGCCGAGCCCGGCGACGAACGCGTCTACGTGGTCGAGCGCTGCGACGATCTCTGCACCGGTGCCCTCGTAGTGTGCGAGCGGATTCGCCTCGTTCCCGTACTGGAAGGGCATGAAGAAGGACGTGTCCCGTTCGGCAAGCTCGAGCGCCAGCCGAACCGCTCCGTTCGAGCCTTCCGCTCCGGGCGACTCGACGATCTCGGCTCCGTACAGACGAAGGAGGCGGCGGCGCTCCTCCGTCACGTTCTGCGGCAGCACGCAGGTGAGCGGATAGCCGCGGAGCCTGGCGACGAGCGCGAGCGAGATGCCCGTGTTGCCGCTCGTCGGCTCGAGCAGCCGCCGGCCGGGCTCAAGGTCGCCCGAGGCCTCGGCCGAGTCGATCATCGCTCGGGCGACGCGGTCCTTGATCGAGCCCGTGGGGTTCTGCGCCTCGAGCTTCGCGAAGAGCTGGACGGACGGCTTGGGCGAGAGGCGCGTGAGCTCGACGAGCGGCGTCGAGCCGATCAGGTCGAGCAGCGAGGCCGCGTGCGCCCTAGTTTCCACCGGCCATGGCCGGTAGGAGGATGACGGTCGAGCTCTCGCGGACCGGCGTCTCGAGCCCGTCGAGCGTGCGGACGTCCTCTCCGCCGAGGAACACGTTCACGAAGGAGGCGAGCCCGCCGTTCTGGAGGAGCTGGTCGCCAAGAGGAGGAAAGCGCTCGACCAGGTCGTCGATCACGTCGCCGACGGTCTCGCCGCTCGCCTCGAGCTCGCGCGCGCCGCCGACCTCGGAACGGAGCGTGGGCGGAATCCGAACGAGGGCCATCAGCCCAGTTGGAGGGGCGCGTTGCAGAACTCGACGTAGTCGACGTACTCGGTGATCGTCGGGCTGTCGCCGCACACCGGGCAATCCGGGTCACGGCGGACGTTGACTTCGTCCAGGGTTGTCCCGAGCGCGTCGAAGAGAAGCAGTCGCCCGGCGAGCGACTCGCCGCGGTCGAGGATCAGCTTGAGCGTCTCGTTCGCCTGGATCGAGCCGATGATTCCAGGGAGCACGCCGAGGACGCCACCCTCGGCGCAGCTCGGCGCGAGCTCAGGGGGAGGCGGCTGCGGGAAGAGGCAGCGGTAGCAGGGCCCAACGCCCGGCGCGAAGACGGTCACCTGCCCCTCGAACCGGAAGATCGAGCCGTGAACGACGGGGATGCCGTGCCACACCGACGCGTCGTTGACGAGGTAGCGGGTGGGAAAGTTGTCGGCCCCGTCGACGATCACGTCCCAGCCCTCGGCGAGGATCCGGTCGACGTTCTCCGACGTCAGTCGTTCCTGGAAGGCCTCGATACGGACGTCAGGGTTCAGGGCCTCGAGCGTCCTCTTCGCCGAGAGCACCTTCGGCTCGCCGAGACGCTCCGTCGAGTGGACGATCTGCCGTTGCAGGTTCGACTCGTCGACGACGTCCGCGTCGACGATGCCGAGCGTTCCGACGCCGGCTGCGGCCAGGTAGAGCGACGCCGGCGAGCCGAGCCCGCCCGCACCGACGAGGAGGACGCGGGCGTCGAGGAGGCGCTGCTGGCCGTCCTCGCCCACCTCGGGGATCAGCAGATGCCGGCTGTAGCGGGCTCGCTGCTCGGGCGTGAGCGTGCGCGGGATAGTGATCTCGTATCCGCTTCGCTTCCAGTCGGAGAAGCCGCCGGCGAGGTTGACGGCGTCCGTATAGCCCATCTCTCCGAGGGCCTTGGTCGCGAACGCGGAGCGCGCGCCGACCGAGCAGTAGACCACGAGCTCGCGGCTCTTGTCGGGGACGAGCCCCTCGATCCGCGACTCGAGGCGTCCGCGCGTGACGTGGATCGCGCCCGGGATGTGACCCTCCTCCCACTCGTCCGGCTCGCGAACGTCGACGAAGAGCGGCGCATCCTGCGTGGAGATGCGCTCGCGGGCCTCCACGGTAGAGATCTCCTCGATCTCCTCCTTGACGCGTGCGAGCAGCTCGCGATAGGTCGCCATTACTTTCCGAACTATAGCGATGGCCTCCCTGCTATAGACGTCGGCGTGCTGGTCGCGCGCCGTCGTATCGCCGTGCTCGTCGCCCTCCTCGCGCTGGCCGCCGTCGGCGTCGTCGCGGTCGCCGTCCTCTCGTCGGGCCAAGGTACCTCGGCGTCGACCGCCGCCACGCCGAAGCCGCGTCCAGGACGGCCGCCGCTCTCCTTGCTGTTCGGGTACCGAAATGACGCTGCGAGCCGCGCGCTCGCCCGTGCCGCGGCTCTGTACGGCGAGGATCACACGGGAGACGCCGCCCGCATCTTCGCCCGCTACGACTCGCTCGAGGCACGGGTCGGCGCGGCCCTCGCGACGTGGCCGCACGGCAGCCTCGAACGCCTCGAGGAGCTGGCGAACCTGTATCCGAAGAGCGCGGTCGTCCAGCTCCATCTCGGGCTCGCTCGTCTCTGGGCTGCGCAGGGAGACCCGGACGCGGCGTGGCGTGCGGTGGTGGACGCCGAGCCGGACACGCCCTATGCGATCCTGGCCGAGAACCTGTTGCACCCGAACCTGCCGCGGGGAGAGCCGGCGTTCATTCCCTCTTTCGCAGCGCCGCTCCAGGTGAGCCGCCTCCCCGCTGACCGTCAGCTCGCGGCACTGCGCGCTCGAGCGGAGCACGGGGGAGCGAAGGACTGGCTCCTCTACGGCGTCGGGCTGCAGCGGGTCGGCCGGACGGTCTCCGCGCGGGGGGCGTTCGAGCGAGCCGCACGGATGGCACCACGGACCGCCGAGGCTCGTGTGGCCGCCGCGGTCGGGGAGTTCGACAAGGACGATCCAACGCTCGCGTTCAGCCGTCTCGGCCCACTCACACGCGTGTTTCCGAACGAGCCGACGGTGCGCTTTCACCTGGGGGTTCTCCTGCTCTGGACGGGGCGGATCTCGGCAGCCGAGCGGCAGCTTCGCCTCGCGGCGCACACACGTGCAGGCTCGCCGCTGGCTCGGGAAGCTACCCGCTACCTCGAGACCATCCGACGCGCCAGGTCCTGAAGCTTCTTACGGAGGACTACGCTGAGATCGGTGCGAGGTTCTCGGATCAGTATCCCGGCCGGAGCGACCCTCCTCACGCTCGTCCTTGCGGCAATGACCGTCGGAGCAGCCCGGACGTCGACCGCCGGCGCGGCCGCCGACAGCGTCGCCCCTGTCTACTTCGTGCCTATCGGCAGCTTTCCGCAGCGGGACGCGGCGGCGCTTGCGAGCTACTTCGACCATAGGTTTCTGCTCCGCACGGGCGTCCTTCCGACCGAGGCTCTTCCGGGTGCTGCGTTCGACCGCCGACGCAGGCAGTACGTCGCCGACAAGTTGATCGGGGTCCTGCACAAGCCGGCGGGCGACCCGCGAGTGGTGATCGGCTTGACGACCGAGGACATGTACTGGGCTGCCAAACCCTCCTGGCGCTATACGTTCTCGATCCGGAGCCCGCAGGGGTTCGCTGTCGTCTCGTCCGCGCGGATGGACCCGGAGGCGCAAGGTCTACTGTCGGACCCGGGACTGAGGATGCGGCGGCTTCGGAAGATGGTGCTCAAGGACATCGGCGTCCTCGCGTACGGACGCTCTCCGAGCCACGACCCACGAAGCGCGCTGTACGACGCGATCCTCGGTCCCGACGACGTCGACTACATGTCGACGGACTTCGACCCCCGGGCGCCGGCGGGTGCGCGCCTGAGATGGCTGGAGAGAGCGGGAGGCGTCTGTCTGCGCGGAGTGTCGCGCGGCAAGGCTCTGATCGCTCGGTTCATCGTCACGGGCGTTGGCACGCGCGCGGACTTTCTCGAGTTCGCGAATGAGAGCATCGTGCTGGACGAGAGAGAGCGCACGAAGCTCGCGGCCGTCCCGCCGGCTGCTGAGGATCGCGCGAGCGTGCGCGCGCTGCTCGCACTCTATCGACGAGAGGTTCGGGCGGATCGTTCAGCCGTTGCCCGTTTGCGCATCCGCTGGAGCATGGCTGCTGCCCAGCGGCTGGTTCAGGACGACGTCCGCTATGCCCTCAGCCTCAAAAGCAACGCGCTCGAGCTCGGCTCGCGCAGCTGTGCCCGTTACTTCGACCCTGCGACCTACTCGCGCTAGCCGTCCGGGCGGTAGACACGCTGGCCATCCGGGCGGTTGCTTTGACGCCGACCTCCTCCGCGACTACGGTGTGACCGCTGAGGAAAAGGGGGGTTGCACTGGCCGCCGCACGCGAACGGGAAGGGATCGCTCGTCAAGCGCCGATCGAGGACGTCCTTGCGACTGAGGAGGCCCAGCGCCTTCTCGAGAGCGGCCTGCAGGCAGGCCGGCTGGACGCCGACGAGATCGCGCTCGCGCTCGACGAGCTCGGGCTCGAGCCGGCGCAGCTGGACGAGTTCTACGCAGCTCTCGACGAGGCCCAGATCGAGGTGGTGCCGGCGGAGGCGGATGCGGAGACGGAGGTCGAGACCGCCGCCCCGGAGATCACGACCGACGCCCTCCAGCTCTTCCTGAAGGACATCGGGCGCGTCCCGCTGCTCACCGCCGCGCAGGAGGTCGAGCTCGCGAAGCGGATCGAGCGCGGCGACCATGGCGCGAAGCAGGCGATGGTGGAGGCGAATCTCCGTCTCGTCGTCTCGATCGCGAAGCGGTACCGGAATCAGGGGCTTCCGTTCCTCGACCTGATCCAGGAAGGGACGATCGGCCTCGTGCGGGCAGCCGAGAAGTTCGACTACCGCAAGGGCTTCAAGTTCTCGACGTACGCGACGTGGTGGATCAGGCAGGCCGTCGCGCGCGCGATCGCCGACAAGGGCCGCACGATCCGGATGCCCGTGCACGTCGTTGAGAAGCTGAACCGCATCCTCCGCTCGGAGCGGAAGCTTCGCGCCGAGCGCGGCCGTGAGCCGACGATCGAGGAGATCGCCCGCGACCTAGACATGTCCTGCGAGGAGGTCGAGCACATCCGCAGGAGCGCCCAGACGCCGGTCTCGCTGGAGAAGCCGGTCGGCGAAGACGACGAGTCCGAGTTCGGCCACTTCCTGGCGGACGAGTCGACCCCACTTCCGGACGAGCTGGCCGAGACGGCACTCCAGCGCGAGGCCCTGCGCGGCATCCTGAGCGCGCTCTCCGAGCGCGAGCGCCGGGTGCTCGAGCTTCGCTACGGGCTCGACGGCCAGCAGCCGCGCACGCTCGACGAGGTCGGCCGCGCCTTCAACGTGACCCGCGAGCGCATCCGCCAGATCGAGCACCAGGGCTTGAAGAAGCTGCGGGCCCTCGCTGACGCCCAGCGCGTCCGCGACGTTGCGTAGTCGAAGCCCGTAACGAACGTCTCGACGTGGCTTCTACGCCGCCCCACTCGAGGTTGCTCGCGGACGTCGGCCGCGAGGTTCTCCGCCCGTTGGGATTGACTCAGAAGGGGCGGTCACGCGTTTGGCTCGATGACCGTGGATGGTGGGTCTGCGTCGTCGAGTTTCAGCCCTCATCGTGGTCGCGAGGGTCGTACCTGAACGTTGGCGCGATGTGGCTATGGCGCGAGTCTGAGGACATCTACTTCGCGGTTGGCTATCGAGTGACCGAAGCGCCGTTCGTCGAGCTCGAGTCAGAAGCGCAGTTCGCTGCTGCCGCGAGAAGGCTCGCCGGAATCGCTGCGCGGAAGGTCATCGACTATCGCGGCTTGTTCCCCGAACTCGCGAGCGCCGCCCGCTACCTGGACCAGCAAACCAGGCGCCACGGAGAACCGAATGACGCCTTCGACGCGGGATCCCCTGGGCTCATCGGAGATCGCAGGAAAGCGGAGCGCGCCTTCAACGGGCACGACTCGCTCGTCGCGGCCCATCTGGAGAGCTGGGAGAGCCTGGACTGGTTCCGGGCAGACGAGGCGCACTATCGAGCCGAGGCTCAAGACGATTACGCCAAGTCGGAGCGGTTCCGGTCGCTCGTTGACGATCCAGGTGCCTTCCGACGCGAGGTCTGCGCGATCATCGAGACCTACCGCGGCTCGCTCGAGCTTCCGCCGCTCGGAGAAGCCGTCCACTGCTCATAGAAGCGGAAGCCTCACGCGATGAAGGCCTCGACACGTGCCGATTCATCGCGGTAAGCATCGAAGTCTCGCGGTATGCCTCCATACCCGCTATACACTCCGCGCCCGTGGAGCCGGGTTACGAGGAGCTTCGGGATCGGCTCGCAGAGCTGATCGCCATCCCGTCCATCAGCGCTGATCCCGCGCACGCCGACGACGTCGTAGCCGCGGCCGACTGGGTCGCGGCCCGGATCCGCGGCGCGGGTGGCGAGGCGGACGTCGTGCGCTGGAACGGCGGGCGGCCGCTCGTCGTCGGGGAGATTGCCGCGTCGAACGGGGGAGAGTCTGCTCCCACCGTCCTCTGCTACGCGCACTTCGACGTCCAGCCGGCCGACCCGCTCGAGCTCTGGACCTCGCCCCCGTTCGAGCTCGCGGAGCGGGACGGCCGGCTCTATGCGCGGGGCGTTGCAGACGACAAGGCGCACCTCTTCATGCTCGTCGAGGCCGCGCGCCAGCTCTCCACCGTGGGAGACCTCCCTGTCAACGTTCGCTTCGCGCTCGACTCCGAGGAGGAAGTCGGGGGCCAGTCGGTGGTCGAGTGGGTTGCCGCCGACGAGCGCGGAGCAGACGTTGCGCTCGTCTTCGACGGCGACATGGTGGAGGAAGGCGTCCCCACCTTCTACACCACTCTTCGAGGGCTCTGCTACTTCCACGTCCGCGTGCGCACCGGGGAGCGCGACCTCCACTCGGGCCTGTACGGGGGTGCCGCTCTCAACGCCATGCACGCGCTCATCCAGGCTCTCTCGGCCGTTCTTCCACGGGAGGGTCGCCTTCCCGTGCCTCTGCGGGTCGGAATCGCCGCTCCGACTGCAGAGGAGATCGAAGGCTGGAGGTCGATGCCGGCCGGCGACGAGGTCCTCGCGGACGTCGGCGGACGGGCCGCGGACGCGACCGCCGCTCGAGAGTTCTACGTGCGCACGTGGGCCGAGCCCTCGGTCGACGTCCATGGGCTTGCGGGCGGATCGCCCGATCTCGTGAAGACCGTGCTGCCGGTGGAGGCCCGGGCGAACGTCTCGATCCGGATCGCTCCGGGGCAGAAGGTCTCGGACATCGTCCCGGTGTTCGAGCGGCTCCTGCGGGACGCGGCCCCATCCGGCACCGAGGTCGACGTGGAGCTTCAATCGCACGCCGAGCCGGGGCTCGTCGCGCCCGACGTCCCGGCTCTCACTCTGGCGGGCGAGGCGTTCGAGAGGGTGTTCGGCACGAAGCGGATGCTCGTCCGGGTCGGCGGCTCGATCCCGGTGGTTTCCGGACTCGCGGCGCGTGGCATCCCCGCGATCGTCACGGGGATCGCCACCAAGGACGCGAACGCGCACTCCCCGAACGAATGCCTGCCGGCCGAGTACCTGACGCTCGGGGTCGACGCCATACGAGAGACCTACCTGCGGCTCGGGGAACTCCAAGCTGGCTAGTGCGCCGTTCACGAGCCCGCTCGCGGAGGAGCTCGCGAGCGACGTGCTCGAGCGCTTCCTCCGCTACGTCAGGATCGACACGCAGGGCGCCTATCGTGCATCGCGCCGCCCGAGCACCGAGAAGCAGCTCGAACTCTCCCGCCTGCTGGTGGAAGAGCTCCGGGAGATCGGTCTCGCCGACGCCGAGCTGACGCCGAGCGCGACCGTGTTCGCGACCCTGCCCGGCTCGGCCGACGCGCCCGTCGTGGGGCTCATCGCACACGTCGACACGACTCCCGACGTCACCGCCGACGGCGTCGCTCCGATCGTGCACGAGGCCTGGGAAGGGTTGCCGATCGCGCTTCCCGGCGACCCTCGCCAGATGCTCGACCCGGACCAGCTGCCGGAGCTCGCGGAGCGTGTGGGACACGACCTCGTGACGAGCGACGGAACGACATTGCTCGGCGCGGACGACAAGGCCGGCATCGCCGAGATCATGGCTGCAGTCGCCTACCTCGTCCGCCATCCGGAGCTGCCGCGGGCGCCGCTTCGCATCGCGTTCACCGTCGACGAAGAGGTCGGCCTTGGCGCCGAGGACTTCGATCTCGAGGAGTTCGGCGCAGACGTCGCGTACACGCTCGACGGATCGGGGCTCGGAGAGCTCGAGATCGAGACGTTCTCGGCCAAGTCGATCCGGGTGACGATTCGCGGCGTCTCGGTGCACCCGGGAACCGCGAAGGGCAAGCTCGTGAACCCGGTCAAGCTCGCCGCTCAGCTCGTCGCGTCGCTGCCGGGGGATCGCCTCTCGCCCGAAACAACCGAGGATCGCGAAGGCTACGTCCATCCCCACCGCATTGCGGGCAACGCGGAGGACCTCATCGCGCGAGATCACGACGATCGGCTCCTCGACCAACACGTGGACCTCGTGCGGGCGCTCGTCGAGGAAGTCGCACGGGGAGAGCCTCGCGCACAGATCGAGATCGAGGTACGCGACTCCTACCGCAACATGAGGCCGTACATCGAGGAGAACCCGCGCGTGGTCGAGGCTGCGCTCGAGGCGATCCGTCGGACGGGAGCCGAACCGAAGCTCGCGATCACGCGGGGCGGGACCGACGGGGCGGTGCTCTCTTCGAGAGGGCTGCCGACGCCGAACCTCTTCACCGGGGGACACGAGTACCACTCGGTCCGCGAGTGGGCGAGCGTGCAGGACATGGCCGCCGCAGCGGCGACCGTCGTCGAGCTCGCCGGCGTCTGGGCCGAGCCTGTCTAGCCCTCGGCGGCGAGCCAGGTCTCGCGAAGGGCCCTCTCGAGGCGATCGAGGGCGTCGAGCACGTCGTCGGGGGTGCCGTCGAGATGGACGTTCAGCGCGGAAAGCTCGTTCGCAAAGGCCGCAACGGAGCTCGTCACCGCGTACTCCGCAGGCGATATATCGCTGCCCTCTACGACCCGTTCGATGTGCGGCGTAGTCGCCGGCGCCGCAGCCGTCTGGGTCGAGTACCGGCAGGACACGATCGCGAAGGTCGATCCTCGTCGTCTCCGGGTGACCAAGCAGATCAAGTCGGCCACAAGCCGTGGGACGTTGCTTACGGCTTTGGGTCCGTGTGGTCGTCGGACTCGGGAGCAGGAACGGTCTCGCGCATCAATCCACGGACGCTGAAGGTCGTGAAGAGGATTCAGACCACAGCCACTCTCACGTGCATCCGTGCCGGAGCGGGTGCGATCTGGGTCGGTTCGCAGTACGGCGACGACGTGTACCGCATCAATCCCGCAACCAACGCCGTTGCGGTGATCCATGTCGGCCGCGGCGGCGAAGTCTGCGTCGATCCGCACGACGACGGCGTGTGGGTCTCCCACAACAACGCCCGCTCCGTGACCCGGCTCGATGCGACAACCGGAGTGATCGTCGCGACGACGAAGGTCGGCACGTCACCTTCGGACGGCGTACGCGGCCCTGACGGCCTCGAGTGGATCCGGAACGACGGCGAGGGCACCTTCTGGAGGATCGATCCGGCGACGAACGCAGTCGTCGACACCATCTCGGTCGGCCCGCACCAATTCGTCGTACGAAGCGCGTTCGGCGACATCTGGGTCGGCGAGTTCCAGGGTCATCGGATCTGGAGGATCCATCCGTAGGAGCTAGCCTGGAGACCGTGCCACGGCTCGTCGGGATCAACCACGTCGCAGTCGCGGTTCGCGACATCGACGAGGAGCTCGGGTTTCTGGAGAACGTCTTCGACGACGTCAGGCTCCGCGGGCGCAGCGGGAGCATGGCCTTCGTCGACATGGGGGATCAGTTCATCGCTCTCGCGACGGGCACGCCTCGGGCGAACGGGCACGAGCACATCGGGCTCGTCGTCGACGACCGCGAGGAGACGCTCCGAAGAGCACGAGCGGCGGGCGCACGAATCGTCGGCCGGAACGACGTTCTCGATCCGTCGGGCAACCGCTGGCAGGTCGTCGACTACCGCGACGTCCAGTTCACGAAAGCTCCGCGCATCCTCGAAGGCATGGGGCTCCGCGAGATCGAGAAGTCCCGGCGAGCAGTCGAGGAGCTGCGCGCGAAAGGGCTGGCCGACTAGAGCGTTACCCGTAGCCGCAGGACACCGACGGGGCGCCGCTCGCGACGAGTTCGCTCCGGTCGAGCGCGGATATGCGAATGCGTACGGCCAGTCGGTGCGGATATTCCGAGCAGTACCGCTCCGCGTGTCGGTCGCCGAAGAAGCCCTGCCAGAACAGGCCCCGACGATACGGACCTCTGCCCGGTCGCGTCCCGAGGTTCACCGACTGCCCGTCGACAGTTGCGGTCACGTGAGTAGCCGGACGACGGAGCCACACCGCAAGACCGAGCCTGTGGCAGGGATACGTGCTGTCGTGGCAGGCGAGACCGAGATAGGGCTCATGCGGGAGCTCGATGCTCTTGGGCGGAGCGTGGTGACCGCACCCGCCGCTCACGAGGACCACGAGCGCAGCTACGACGAAGCGCGTCACCGCCGGGAGTACGAGCCGAGGCGCCTCTGAGGTCCGGGCCGTATCGAGCCTTGTGACGATAAGTCACAAGGTCGTCAGGCGTCGTGCGCGCCGCAGCCCAGCCACTCGTGCCCGAAGCGGCGCATCTCGCGCACGATCGGGAGCAGAGCGTGGCCCTTCGCGGTCAGCTCGTACTCGACCCGGGGCGGCGACTCCGGGTAGCTGCGGCGGACGACGATCTGCTCCACCTCGAGCCGCCGCAGGCGCTCCGCGAGCGTCCGCGGGCTGATTCCCGCGCACGACCGCTCGAGCTGGGTGAAGCGCCGGGGGCCCTCGGAGAGGTCGTGGACGATGAGCACGGTCCACTTCGAGCCGACGATCTCCGCGGCGCCCGCGACCGAGCAGGTCGGCACCGCGTGCACCGGGAGCATCGTGCGCGCGCTCGCGTCCTCCGCATTCATGAGCCCGGAATCCATGGACTCAGTGTACGGCCAGTCGGCGATCTTCAACGCCGCGGCTTGCGTGCGCCAGGCCGTCCGCGGCCGTAGGCGGCCGCGTCGCTGCCTGAAGACGCTGCGCCCTTCGCTCCGGGCGATGACCCCCGGGGCATTCAGTTCTCAGTCCCAGGGCGGCGGGTTGTGCACCCATCGGCCGCCGACCATCGTCGCCACCACTTCCACGGTCTCGAGCTCCTCTGGCGGACAGTCGAGCGGGTCACGCGAGAGCACGACGAGGTCGGCGAGGAATCCCGGAACGAGCTTGCCTCGCCGCCGCTCGTCGCCCGCGAGCCAGGCGGGGTTGACGGTCGCGGCGCGAAGCGCAGCTTCGATCGTGAGCGCCTGCTCCGGATGCCACGCGCGCCGCTCGTCGATCGTCCGCAGCACTCCGGCCCGGAGCCCGGCGAGCGGATCGAGCTCCTCGACCGGCGCGTCCGAGCCGTTCGCGAGGAGCGCGCCCGAGTCGAGCAGCGAGCGGAAGGCGTAGACGCCGTCGGCTCGCTCGGCCCAGAAGCGGTCGGCGAGATCGCGATCGGACGGCGCGTGGCTGAACTGGACCGAGCAGGCGACGCCGATCTCCGTGAAGCGGCCGATGTCCTCGTCTGCGAGGCACTGTGCGTGCTCGACCCGCTGGCGGAGGCCGAGGGGAGCCCAGACCTCCTTCGTCGACTCGAACGCGTCGAGGGCCTCCCGGTTGGCGAGGTCGCCGATGGCGTGCACCCCGACCGGCCACCCGGCGCGGGCGGCGCGGCTGACGATGTCCGCGAGCTCCTCGCCGCTCGTGATCTGCACTCCGGAGCCGTCGAGCATCCGGGCCGTCTGCGACCCGAGCGTCCCGTCCATGAAGACCTTCAGATAGCCGATTCGCAGGTAGTCGTCCCCGAGGCGCGACCGGAGCCCGACGGCCTCGAGCTCCGGCAGGCGCTCGTACGGAAGCGACTGCCAGACCCGGAGCGTGAGCCCATCGTGCTCGGCGAGCCGCTGGAAGATCCGAGGCGCGCCGAGCCAGCCGTCCTTGTCGTGGACTGCGACGACCCCGCGGGCATTCGCGATCCGCATTCCCTCACGGGTGGCGTCGACCCACTCGTCGTCGGAGACTGCGCCGAAGCGGGCCCGGAAGCCCCATGCCGACTCCTCCCGGAGGACGCCGGTCGGCTCGCCTTTCTCGTCACGCTCGACGACGCCGCCGTGGACCTCGAGATCTCCCTCGGCAAGGGCGAGCGCGGCCGAGTTGAGCCAGAGCGAGTGGTAGTCCTTCGCCCAGAGGGCGACCGGAGTCGATCCTGCGACCTCGTCGAGCGCCTGCCTCGTCGGCTGGATCTCCCATGTTGCGGAGCGCCAGCCGGTACCGCGGATCCAGTCGCCGTGACGTGGATGAGCCCGCACACGCTCGAGGCACTCGGCCACCGACGACGCCCCGTCCAGCGTGACGTCGTTCCGGGCGAGCGACCAGGTCGGGAAGTGGACGTGCGAATCGGAGAAGCCGGGTAGGACCGAGCGCCCTCCGAGATCGATCACCTCGGGGCTCGGCAACGCTGTCTCGTGCGTTCCGACTCCGCCCGCGATTCGGTCGCCGGCGAGCGCGAGCGCTCGCGCCAGCGGCAGCGCCGGGTCCATCGTGCGCACGACGCCGTTTTCGAGAATCATTGGGCGGGCACTGTATCCCGAGGAGTGAGTGTGGAAGAGCTCCGGCCCGGACTCTGGACGTGGACAGCGCCGCACCCCGCCTGGACGCCGGAAGAGGGCGGTCCGGACGGCTGGGAGCGGGAGGTCCGCTCGTATGCATATGACGCGGGCGACTCCCTCGTCCTCTTCGATCCGCTGGTCTCCCCGGACGAGATCGAGGAGCTCTCCGCAGGTCGTCCGGTCGCGATCCTGCTCACCTGCGGCTCGCACGGCCGGAGCGGCGCGGAGCTCGTCGAGCGCCTCGGCGCGACGCTACACGCGCCTGTTGCGAGCGTCGGCGAGCTCGGACCTGCGGCGGTCCCGTACGAGCTCGGCGAGGACCTCCCCGGAGACGTCGAGCCGCAGGTCGGCGGGTACCCGGACGAGGCGACGCTCTGGCTGCGTGAGCACGCCGCGCTCGTCGTCGGCGACGTCTTCCTCGCAGGCGAGCGCGGCTTTCGGGTGCAACCCGACTCCTGGCTTGCGGAAGGCCTGACCCACGACGATCTGCGTGAGCGCCTGCGTCCGCTGGTCGAGCTCCCTGTTGAGATCCTGCTGCCGACCCACGGCCATCCGATCCTCGAGAACGCGCACGAGACGCTCGAGAGCGCGCTCGACAGTTAGCGCGCAAGATCCGAATCCGCTCGTGCGGATTCCGATCGCGCGAAAATCCCTAAGCGCGGCCCGCGCAGCGCCCGCGACGTGTGCTCAGAGAATCACGCTCTGCCACGCCTCTACACTCCGCGCGTGCCTTGGGAGCCGCTTTCCGAGGAGCAGCTCGAGATTCGTGAGCTCGTCCGCACGCTCGCGCGCGAGCGCATCGCGCCCCGTGCCGCCGAGATCGACGCCTCGCACGCGTTTCCCTGGGACGTCGTCGAGCTCTTCCGCGAGCACGGGCTCTTCGGGCTCTTCTTCGACGAGCAATGGGGAGGGACCGGAACGGGCACGCTCGTGTCGCTCGTCGCCGTCGAGGAGGTCTCGAAGGTGTGCGCGACGAGTGGGCTCGTCCTCGCAGTGCAGGAGCTCGGCTCGCTCGCGCTGAAGCTCGCGGGAAGCGACGAGCAGAAGGAGCGCTACTTGCCGCGGCTGGCCTCCGGCGAGTGGCTCTGCGCGTATGCCTTGACCGAGGCGGGCTCGGGCTCGGACTCGGCGGCGATGCGCACGCTCGCGCGGCGGGAGGGCGACGACTACGTGCTCGACGGCTCGAAGCGCTTTATCACGAATGCGGCCGTCGCCAGCCTCTACACCGTTTTCGCGAAAACCGATCCCGCGGCTGGCCACTCGGGCATCTCCGCCTTCGTCGTCGAGTCGGATACGCCGGGCTTCGAGGTGGCGCGGCTCGAGCCGAAGATGGGGATCGCCGGCTCGACGACGGGTGAGCTCCTCTTCGAGAGCTGTCGCGTGCCCGCGGAGAATCTCCTCGGCGATGAGGGCGAGGGCTTCAGGATCGCGATGCGCGTCCTCGATCGCTCGCGCCCGGGAGTCGCGGCGCAGGGGCTAGGCATCGCCCAGGGCGCTACGGACTACGCCCTCGAGTACGCGCGCACACGCGAGACGATGGGGAAGCCGATCGCGGAGCACGAGCTTGTCGCGGCCAAGCTCGCAGACATGGAGACGCGCTGCGAGGCCGCCCGCGGCCTGCTCTACCGGTTCGGGCGAATGGTCGACGAGGGCGCGCCCGAAGCCGAGCTGACGAAGGCTTCGGCGATGGCGAAACTGGCCTGTACAGACGCTGCAATGTGGGTCACGACAGAGGCCGTGCAGATCCTCGGCGGCTACGGCTACATCAAGGAGTACCCCGTCGAGCGCATGATGCGGGACGCGAAGATCACACAGATCTACGAGGGCACGAACGAGATCCAGCGGCTGGTCATCGCGCGCGAGATGCTCCAGGAGTCACGCGCGTTCCTGCTTTCGGGCGTCGCATAGAGCGTTATCCAATGCAGCTGGCTCGAGGACCGAAGGGCGATTCATTCGCCGCAGGTCAGGTGTGGTCGGTGCTCTGCGCGAGCCAGAAGGAAGAGGCTCGTGGGGGAACCCTGGGTTCCCCCACGCTGACTAGGGATTGGCCTGCCCGCAGTGCACGAGTGCGTTCAGGCACCCATTGACGAGCCGCTTCAGCTGCCCGGGGTTCCAGGCGTTGAAGAAGTCCGCGTGCGCGCTGAACTGGCCCATCGAGGAGAGCGAGAACTCGGAGCCGCCCAGCGTCGGATAGCGGTAGATGAGCTCGATTGCGGGCACCGCTACCGGATGCGTCGACGGGCACTCACCCCGCAGCGCGTATGCCATATGGCTCTTGTGGTCGGCGCTGTCGAGGTTCTGCCCATCCCAGCAATCCGGGAAGCGAACGTGCAGCCGCAGGAAGGAACCGTGCACGTTCGGACAGGTTGGGACCGTGCTCGACGGCGGCACTCCCGCGAGCACCCCGCAGTTCCAGTACGTGATCCGCAGGTCCTGCGCCTCCATCGCCTTCGAGTCGCCGGCGATCATCTCGAGGCCGTTCGGGAACGTGTGCACCGGTGCGAGCGTCCCGCGGCGGTACGTCGGCAGGACCGGGTTCGTTCCCTGGAGGAGCGTCGGCATCCAGTAGGCGGCCGTGTCCGCTGCCCGGCGGCAGGTCGTCGCGCCTGCGCGCAGCGATCCGAAGGTCGAGAACGCGTCCGTCGTCGCGTTGGCGACGAAGCTGTGGTCGTGCGAGGCGCCCGGCTGGCCCGGGAACACGATGGGATCGTCCGGCGCTCGGTGGGTGAAGCGACAGTTCTCGACGAAGTTGACTCCGCGCAGATCGGCCCGCGTGACCGGCATCGCCGGCTTGCCCGCGTAGGCCGCGGGGCCGAGCAGTGGCGCAGCGACCACGACAGCCGCCGCGGCCAGGAAGAAGAGCGCTGTTCTCACCTTCTCCTACCTCCCGTGCGAAGAAGAGACTCCGCGCCAAGTCAGACACTGAGGCGTATGCATTCGTTGAGCGATCTGTGCGCCCGCCGTAAGCATTCGGTTCGAATCGCACCTTGCCACCTCTGCGCCAAGGGAGTTGAATCGCGAGAGTCGATCGAAAGGAGCCCTCGTGCCCACGTACATCAGCCTCATCAACTGGACGGACAAGGGCGTCGCGTCGTACAAGGACACGCTCGACCGTGCCGAAGCCGCACAAGCTGTCGCGGCCAAGTTCGGCGGGAGCCTCGACGCGACCTACTGGACGATCGGCCCCTACGACGTGGTCGGCATCTCCACGATGCCGGACGACGAGTCGGCGACCGCCTTCGCGCTCGCGCTCTCGTCGCAGGGCAGCGTCCGCACGACGACGATGCGTGCCTTCAGCGCGAACGACTTCCGCGGGATCATCGACAGGATCGGCTAGCGGAGCCGGCTGCCGACTATCCGGGCGGCGTCGCCTTCGGATAGCGGTCGCGTATCTCGTCGACGTAGGCGGCGAGGCGGTCCGCCACCGCTCGGTCGCGGATCTCCAGTACGTTCTCGGCGTTCCGCTCGCCGGAGCGGGAGAAGTTGAAGCTGCCTGCGAACGAGGTGTCGTCCGCGACGACGACCTTCGCGTGCATGAAGTCGTGCAACGAGCTCGGCGTCCACTGCGTCGAGACCTTCCCGCTGAACTCGCCCTCCTCGAGCACCCTGCGCAGGAGCGGGATCTTCCAGGCGCTGACGCCGTTCGTCTGCCACTGTGAGAAGACCTCGTCGACCTGCGTGTCGTCGATCACGCCCGCGATCGAGGAGCGCTTCTCGTTCAGCGCCTCGACCAGGGTCGCGAGGATCGGCCCGGACGAGAGCACCGGCGAGGCGATGCGGACGCGCTCGCCGGCCTTCCCGATCGCCTTTGCGACGCGATGGGCGAGCGCCTCTCCGTGCTCGGGGCAGAACCAGGCGCGCACCTGGGCTCCGTCGACCTGCTCGGGCCGGGGGTCGACGTTCCCCGAGTGCTCGACCTCGCCGCTCGTCCAGAGCTGCTCGAACGCGAGCTTGTACGCGTACGCGATCGGCTGCGAGGCGACGGTGACGATGACGTTCTCCTGCCGGGACCAGGAGTCGTCCGTCCAGTTGGTCGACCCGGTCCAGACCGACTCGCCGTCGCGCACGACGATCTTGTGGTGCATCAGGTCGGGCACGCCGGCCACGCCTCGCGTGGGCACGGGAAGCGCCTCGATCGCCTCGGGGACCGTCGCCGGCGGCGGCGGGACCGGGATCGGACCGGGATGGGCGACGTTGTAGACGAGCCGGACGGCGACGCCGCGCTGCACGGCGGCCAGCAGCGAGGCGAGCACGAGGCTGCCCGCGTCGGTCTCGAAGCGGACGTCGTAGAGGGCGATATCGAGGGAGCGGGTCGCCCGCGCGAGAAAGCCGGCGATGCGACGGGCGACGTCAGCTGGCCGCTGCCCGCCGTCCGTGAGCGTCGTGAGCTCGATCTCCGCGGGCGGCGGCGTGAGGTCGCTCAGACCTGACTCCGGAGAGAAGCCTTGTACGCGCGCTTCTGCGCCTGGTACTCGGCAAGCGCTTCGGCGGAGTCGACGTCGCCGAGCGTCGGGTGTCCCGGTACGAGCTCTTCGGCGACCGAGACGCCGAAGCGCTTCGCGAGCACGGAGCCGAGCGCCTTCACCTTCATCTCTCCGAAGCCCGGGAGCTCCTCGATCCGCTGGCGGAGATCGTCCGAGTCGCTGGCCTCCGTCCACAGCCGCTCGGCGCGCCCGTCGTAGCGCTCCGTGACGAAGGCACAGAGCTCCTGGGTGCGGCGGGCCATGTTGCCGGGGAAGCGGTGGACGGCCGGGCGCGCCCGGAAGACCTCGTCCAGGCGGGCGGGGTCGGTCGCGGCGATCGCCCCGGCGTCGAGCGTTCCGAGCCGCTGCTTGATCTTCAGCGGGCCGGAGAACGCGCTCTGCACGGAGACCTGCTGGTCGAGCGCGAAGCCGATGAGGAGTGCGAGCGGGTCGGTCGCAATGAGCGCGTCCGCCTCGGCGTCGCCGGTGAAGTGGAGTGCGGCCGGCTTGGTCGTAGACATGCGGGTGATGCTACTCCACGTCCATTCGTCGTCCCCCTTTGAGACGGCGCCAATCCACCGGCGGCGACGGCACGGCCGGCATAGCGAACCGGCTCCGGGACGTGACCCAAGAAGCCTCGCCTTTAGTCGAAACCTGCCGCCACACGCTCGGCGATCGCTGCAGTCGTCAGGTTCGTGTTCGCACGCGGGATCGTCGGCATGATCGAGGCGTCGGCGACGACGAGCCCCTCGATTCCGAACACGCGGCAGTCGCTGTCGACCACCTCGCCCAGCGCGCACGTCCCAACGGGGTGGAAGTAGTTGCGCACGGTCTCCCGCACGTAACGCTCCGGGTCCGTCTGGCCAGGGTGGATCTCCTCCGCGAGGAGCTCGCGCAGCGGGGCCGTCGCCGCGAGCCGGCGCGCGACGTCGATCCCATCGAGAAGCGTCGTTAGATCCTCGTCGCGCGAGAGGTAGCCTCGCTCGACGACGGGCGCTTCCCGCGGATCGGTCGAGCGCACGCGCACGGTTCCGGTCGAGAGCGGCTTCATGTGAAAGACGAGGGCGTAAGCCTCGTAGCGTCCGGTCGATTCGGCGTTGCCAAGCCAGGTCAGCATGTGCAGGTCCCAGCTTCCCGGCTCGCAACGGCTGCTTGCAGCCTTGAGTACCACGTGCGGCTGGAAGAGCGCGTGCTCCCGCTCGTGCGCTGCTGTTTCCGAGTCCAGACGGATGGACGGCTTCCAGCAGACATCGGTCCCGTAGTGGTCGAGCAGCCGGTCTCCAACGGGCAACGCGGCTGCGACCGGAATGTCGAGCTGGGCGAGCTCCGACTTCGGGCCGATCCCGCTCCGCACGAGGATCGATGGGGAGAAGTACGCACCCGCGGCGAGGATCACGGTGCCCGCATCGAAGCCGCGGCCATCTGCTGTGACGACGCTCGAGGCACGCCCTCTCTCGATGACTATTCGATCGACGAGCGTCTCTCCCTCGACGACGAGATTCGATCTCGTCCGGGCCGGGTCGAGGTAAGCGAGCGCCGCGTTCCAGCGCTTCCCCCCGACCACGTTCGCCGGATAGGGGGCGACACCCACCGGCTGCAGCGGGTCGTTCGGGTGGTCGAGGAGCGGGAACCCTGCCGCCATGGCAGCCTCGACGAACGCGCGATGGAAGGGTCCCGGCTCGTCCGTGTTGGCGCGCGCGGTCCGGAGCTCGGTCCTGGCGAGATCGAGGAAGGGGCCGAATCGCTCGTGCCTCCACTCTTCGCCCCACTCGTCGTAGTCGGCCCGCGAGCCCTCGAGAACCGCACACGCGTTGACGGCTGACGACCCTCCGACGAGACGACCGCCCAGCGAGCGCTCGTCCTCGCCGCCCGCTTCCCAGAGGTTCGTGGACGGCAGCGACCGCGCGTCGAGGATCTCGTCAGGCCAACCACCCTCCGCGAGCGGGCCGTAGTCCGGGCCGGCTTCGAGGAGGCAAACCTGTCCATCCGGGTTCTCGGAGAGGCGTGCGGCGAGCACGCACCCTGCAGTGCCTCCGCCCACGACGACGACGTCGTAGCGCACGGGCGGAGCATAAGACGGGCGGTACCCTCCGTTACGTGGTTCCGCTCGACGTCTTCTCGCCGCGGACGAGGGAGTGGTTCGAGCGCGCGTTCAGCGCTCCGACTCCCGCGCAGGCTCTCGGATGGCCGGCGATCGCGAGCGGCAAACATGTCCTGATCCAGGCGCCGACGGGATCGGGGAAGACCCTCGCCGCCTTCCTCATCGGCATCGACCGCCTCGACCGCTCCGCGGGCGACGGGCTCCGCCTGCTCTACGTCTCGCCGCTCAAGGCGCTCAACTACGACGTCGAGCGCAACCTGCGGAGCCCGCTCGCCGGAATCGGCTCGAAGCTCTCCGTGGCGGTGCGCACCGGAGACACACCCGCCGACGAGCGCCGGCGGATGCTGAAGACGCCGCCAGACATCCTCATCACGACCCCCGAGTCGCTCTTCCTCCTGCTCACGTCACAGGCGCGTGAGACGCTGCGTTCGGTCGAGACGGTGATCGTGGACGAGGTG
This sequence comes from Actinomycetota bacterium, assembly GCA_005888365.1. Taxonomy (GTDB): domain Bacteria; phylum Actinomycetota; class Thermoleophilia; order Gaiellales; family Gaiellaceae; genus GMQP-bins7. The sequence goes on along the minus strand of VAWZ01000085.1, from coordinate 11,326 downwards.
CACGCGGTCGCCGGGACGAAGCGCGGCGCGCACCTCGCGCTCAGCCTCGAGCGCCTCGAGCGCCTGGTCGAGAAACCGTTCCAGCGGATCGGCCTCTCCGCGACCCAGCGACCGCTCGCCGAGATCGGTCGCTTCGTCGTGGGAACAGGCCGAGAGATCGAGCTCGTCGACGCTGGTACGCAGAAGGAGCTCGATCTGGAGGTCGTCGTTCCGCTCGAAGACATGCGCGAGCTCGACGCCACGGTCACCTCGCCGGACGAGGCCCCAATCGTGGACGGGAGCGGCGGCACGACCGGGACCGGCCCGACATCCCGCTCGATCTGGCCCTCGATCTATCCGGCGATCCTCGAGCTCGTTCGAGCGCACCGCTCGACCATCGTCTTCGTCAACAACAGGCGGCTCGCGGAACGGCTCGCGATACGCCTGAACGAATTGGCCGACGAGGAGATCGCGCGCGCCCACCACGGATCGCTCGCACGGGAGCAGCGCGTGCTGGTCGAGGAGCTGCTCAAAGCGGGGAAAATTCCCTGCCTGATCGCGACCTCGTCGCTCGAGCTCGGGATCGACATGGGCGCGGTCGATCTCGTGATACAGGTCGAGAGTCCGAAGTCGGTCGCCCGCGGGCTGCAGCGAATCGGGCGCTCGGGTCACACGCTCGACTCGGTCTCGAAGGGCCGGATCTTCCCCAAGTATCGAGCCGACCTGCTCGAGTCGGCCGTCGTGGCGCGGGCGATGCGTGAGGGCGCGATCGAGGAGACGCGGATTCCACGGAATCCGATCGACGTCCTCGCCCAGCAGGTCGTCGGAATCTGCGCGGACGAGGAGGTCCCTGTCGGGGAGCTGCACGAGCTCGTTTGCGCCGCCTACCCGTTCGCCGACCTGACTCGGGCCGGCCTCGAAAACGTTCTCGACATGCTCGCCGGGCGCTACCCGTCAGACGAGTTCGGCGAGCTCCGTCCGCGGATCGTGTGGGATCGGACGAAAGGCGTCGTGCGAGGCCGGACCGGGGCGAGGATGCTCGCGGTGACGAACGCGGGCACCATCCCCGACCGCGGTCTCTTCGGGGTCCATCTCGTCGACGGCGGGGGGAGGGTCGGCGAGCTCGACGAGGAGATGGTCTACGAGGCGCGGGAGGGCCAGACCTTCGTGCTCGGGGCGTCGACCTGGCGGATCGAGCAGATCACGCGGGACCGCGTGCTCGTCTCGCCCGCGCCCGGTGTGCCGGCTGTGGCGCCGTTCTGGAAGGGCGAGGGCGTGGGTCGGCCCGCGGAGCTCGGCGAGCGGATCGGCCGAGCCACACGCGAGCTGGCAGCTCTTGCCGACGACCGGGCGACGACGGTGCTCGAGCAGGACTACAACCTGGACGAACGCGCGGCCCGGAACCTCGTGACGCTGCTGCGGGAGCAGGAGGCCGCGACGGGCGTCCTCCCCTCCGACCGCTCGATCGTCGTCGAGCGCTTCCGCGACGAGATCGGCGACTGGCGAGTCTGCATCCTGACGCCGTTCGGAGGCCGGGTACACGCGCCATGGGCGATGGCCCTCGGCGTGCGGCTGCGCGAGACGCTCGAGCTCGACGCGCAGTCGCTCTGGTCGGACGACGGGATCGCCCTCCATTTCCCGGACGCGGACTCCCCGCCTGCCGTCGCGGACCTCGCCCTCGCTCCGGACGAGATCGAGGATCTCGTGCTGCAGGAGCTCGCCCAGACGGCCCTCTTCGGCGCCCGCTTCCGCGAGAACGCGGCTCGAGCGCTGCTGATCCCGCGGCGAAGACCGGGCCAGCGCACGCCGCTGTGGCAGCAACGCCTGAAGGCCCAGAGTCTCCTGCAGGTCGCCCGCCGCTACCCGCAGTTCCCGATCGTGCTCGAGACCTATCGCGAGTGCCTGCAGGACGTGTTCGACCTACCCGCGCTCCGCGGGATCCTGCGTGGGATCGCGACCAGGCAGCTCGACGTCGTCGAGGTCGAGACCGCATCCGCCTCGCCCTTCGCTTCCTCGCTTCTCTTCGAGTACATCGCCACCTACATGTACGAGGACGACACGCCGCCGGCAGAGCGACGTGCACAGGCGCTCTCGCTCGACCGGGAGCTCCTGCGCGAGCTGATGGGGATCGAGGAGCTGCGGGAGCTGCTCGATCCGGGTGCGATCGAGCAGGTCGAGGGGTCGCTTCGCCCGACGCCCAGGAACGCGGACGAACTGCACGACCTGCTCCGGCGCGGAGGTCACCTGGGCGGAGAGGAGGCCGACGCCGGGTTCACCGAGACGCTTCTGCGCGAACGGCGGGCGATTCGCGTCCGCTTGGGCGGAGAGGAGGTCTTGCTTGCGGTCGAGGACTCCGGGCTCTACCGGGACGCCTTCGGCGTCGTGACACCAGGCGGAATCCCGGACGCATTCCTCGACCCGGCACCGGAGCCGCTGCGGGCGGTACTCCTCCGCTACGCCAAGACGCACGGCCCCTTCACGAGCGCCGAGGTCGCGGCTCGGTTCGCGCTCGAACGCGGGACCGTCGAGCCCGTCCTCGAGACACTCGAGCACGAGGACCGGCTCGTCCGCGGCGAGCTGCGGCCGGCGGGCAGCGAGCGGGAGTGGTGCGACCCCGACGTGCTGCGGCGCATCCGCCGTGCGACCCTCGCGGTGCTGCGGCGGGAGGTCGAGCCCGCGGCGCAGGCCGCGCTCGGGCGCTTCCTGCCCTCCTGGCACGGGATCGGACGCAGGCAGTCGCTCCGCGAGGCGCTCGTCCCTCTGCAGGCGCTGTCGTTGTCCGTCCCCCTCTGGGAGAGCGATGTGCTTCCGCGCCGCGTCTCGAGCTATCGCCCGGCCGACCTCGACTCGCTGTGCGCGTCCGGGGAGGTCGTCTGGGTCGGTGCGGGGCTCGACCGGGTCGCCATTTTCTTCCGCGAGGATGCGCCTCTGCTCGGGCAGCCCTCGGCGGAGCCGGCGCCAGAGCAGGACGAGCATGCACGCATTCGTTCGGTTCTCGCCCGAGCCGGGGCGGTCTTCTGGAGCGAGCTCATCGAGGGGACCGAGCTCGAGCCGACCGTCGCACTGGCGGCGCTCTGGGATCTCGTCTGGGCCGGGGAGCTGACGAACGACTCCTGGGCGCCGCTGCGCGCGAACCGCCGGTACGAGGCGCGTCGGCCGGAGCGAAGAGCGCGCCGCTTCTCGCGCACCCGCGCCACTGTCCCCTCGCCGACGCAGGGCCGCTGGTCGCTCGTCGCGCCGCTCTTCCCGGTCGCGCCGGACCGCCGCGCTCTCGCGGAGCTCCTGCTGGAGCGCCATGGAATCGTCACTCGGGACGGAGTTCGCGGGGAGGGGATCCGGGGCGGCTACGGAGCGGTGTACGGTGAGCTGCGAGCGCTCGAGACGCTCGGCGTCTGCCGCCGCGGCTACTTCGTCGAGGGGCTCGGGGGCGCGCAGTTCGCGCCACCGGGTGCAGTCGAACGGCTACGAGAGCTACGAGCGTTGCGTCGAGAGGACGAGGCGCCGGAGGCGCTCGTTCTCGCCGCGGCCGACCCGGCTCAACCGTACGGGGCCGCGCTTCCCTGGCCGCGGCGCGCCGGGGCTCGCGCGGCGCGGGTCTCTGGGGCGTGGGTCCCTCCTCGACGGCGAGGCCGCGCTCTATGTCGAGCGCGGAGGCAGATCGCTCGTCCCGCTCCGCGACCCCGAGCCCGGGTGGCTCCGCACGGCGCTCACTGCTCTCGTTGCACACGTCCGCGCAGGCGGTGCGAAGCGGCTCGCGGTCGAGCGCTTCGACGGCGATCCGGTCGTCGAGACGGACGTCCTCGGGCTGCTCGTGGAGGCCGGTTTCCTCGCCGGTCCGCGCCGCGCGGTGCTGCGACCGTAACTCGATCGGTTCCCACGATCGGGGGAAGGAGATCGTTGCGACTGCGACGAATCTGCGGGCATGAAGCTCAGCATGTTCTTGGGAGCGCTGTTCCTCGGGGTGGGCCTCGTGCTGGTGATCCTCACCGGCTGGTTCGGCATCCTCCTCGGCGTCCTCGCGCTCCTCGTGGGGCTCGTCCTCGTCGTTCGCGGCTTCCGGCTCCGCTCCGCCGCCAGCGCGTAGCGAGCCTTTCGCCTGCGAGCGATTGCGACCTGCCCATGCGCGGCAGCGATCGAAAACGAGCGTGTTCCGCCGCGGCCGCGTTCGAGATCCCGCGAGGAGTCGGGGCGCAGATCGCGTAAGCGAACGGGTGCCGATCCGCGCCCCGCACCTCTACCCCCTGCTTCGCGGCTTCGTCCTCGGAGCGTTCGTGCTCCTCGGGCGTGAGCTCGAAGAGGGCGGCGAGCTTCCCTTCGCGTTCGAGGAGCACGTTCAGCGCCATGGGCCGGCGCTCTACGAGCTGCGCCCGCTCGTACGCGCCTTCATCGACGAGCGCGCGTCGGTGCTGCGCCGTCGCGAGGACGCGCTTCTCGCGCTCGAGGAGCTGCGGCGCGAGCCTGCAGCGGCGATCTTTGCGAACGCGCATGCCGGGCCGCGCGCAACGGAGGACGACGCTCTCTTCCGCACCGTCCTGCTCGGCCTGCTCGTGAGGACAGCCGAGTCCTGCGGCGGCTTCGACTGGGACGACGAGTCGTTCGAGCGCGCGTACGCGGAGCTCGAGTCCTCGCTCTTCGGCGAAGGACGGCGATACGCCGCCATCGCGCCCCTCGTCGGAATCTCGGCCCCGAAGCCGGTCGACCTCGCGAGCGGTCTTCGCCTGCGCCCTTTCGTGAACGGCGAGCTGGCCGCCCATTGGCCCGAGTCGCGAGGCCTGCTCCCGCCGGGGTTCGGACGCGAGCCGGACCGCTACTGCGTGCTCGAGCTCGAGCGTGAGCTCGAGCCTGGCGCGGAACCGCCGGACTCGCCCGGCGAGATCGCGGACGCGGTCAGCGCGATCCGGTTGACGACGGCGGCCGCGCTCGCCGCCGGCCCGGTCCTCTTCGAGATTCTCGACGGACGGCCCTTCGGCATCAGGCCGGTGCTGCCGATCGCGGCGAGCCAGCCGCCGGGGGAGGCCTCGAGGCTCGATGGTTTCCGGACTCCGATCGCCGTCGAGGTGCTCACCGCGCTTGCCGCTGCGGACGGCGACCCCGAGCTCGCCGAGGCCCTCGATCGCTGGGAGCTCTCGCTCTTCCAGAACGAGCCGTTCCGGTCGGAGCAGCTGCGCGCAGCGGCCGGCGCACTGCTCGGAGAAACGTGGCCGCTCCGCGGCGTCCTCGTCCTCGGCGACGACGACGCGACAAGAGAGCGGGTTCACAAACAGCTCGTCGCGCTGGAACAGGGCGCCGAGGCGAGTCAGGCCGCGGCGGACGCCATCCGGCGCCTCGTGGTCGCGACCCTCCGGTCGGGGGATCGCGGGGAGCTGCGGCGGAACCTCGACCGGCAGCTCCTCGGGCTCGAGCCACGGCAGCGGCTGCGCACGGCCGTCTGACACCGATTCGGCGCAGAGCCGTCAGCCCGTCGCGACAGGTCCGTCGCTACTTTCGCTTCGTGGAGGAGGCACGCGCGGTTCTGGAACGGCTCGTCCGCATCGAACGGCTCCGCCGCGAGGGGGCGCTTCCGGAGGTGCTCCTCGACGAGCTTCGCGCGCTCCTGTGCGAGGCGGAGGAGTGGTCTCGCGTGGAAGGAGGTGATGCCGGAGAGCGCGCCGTCGCGGGGCTGCGAGACGCTCTTGCCCGTGACATGATCGAGGTGTGATCGGGGGCGGCAGATGAGCGGCAGGATCGCCCACTGGGACGACGTCAGCACCCGGCGTGGCGAGGAAGGGCACATCGCCGGGACCTGGCGGAACCTCACGGGCCGCGCTTCGAAAACCGTCGGTCTCAAGCGGATCACGATCGACCCCGGCATGTGGTCGACGCCGTTGCATCTCGAAGGGGCCGAGGAGGAGATCTTCTACGTCCTCAGCGGGTCGGGCATCTCGGTCCAGGCCGAGCCTGGCGAGGAGCCCACCGCTCACGAGGTAGGTGCAGGCGACTGCCTGGTCCATCTCGCGCTCGAGAACGCACACACGCTCAAGGCGGGGGACGACGGGCTCGATGTCCTCGCGTTCGGGCAGCGTCACTACGCCGGCGGCGTCACCTGGCTTCCCCGGGCCGGTGTCGCCTGGCTCGGCGATACATGGGCTCCCGTCGGCGCCGAGGCGGATGCGCCGTGGCCGCGCGAGGCCGCAGCGGGCCCGCCGGACGTCGGAGAGGTGGCCGCCCGACCCCAGAACATCGTCCACGTCGCCGACGTAGAGCCGGTCGAGCGCGAGACGGCGACCGTCGGCCGGCGGATGCGAGACCTGGGACGTGCCGCGGGGTCGCAGCGCACGGGCATCCGGCACGTCGAGGTCTTCCCGGGAAAGCTGAACACCGCGCCCCACTGTCATTCGGCAGAGGAGGAGGTCTTCGTCGTGCTCTCCGGCTCTGGCGAGCTCCTCCTCTGGGAGCGCGAGGGCGGGACGACGGAGCAGCCGCTGCGTACGGGCTCCGTGGTGACTCGTCGCGCGGGCACGGGCGTCCCGCACGGGTTCCGCGGCGGCGAGGAGGGGCTCACGCTGCTCATGTACGGGACACGCGACCCGAACGACATCTGCTTCTACCCGCGCTCGGGGAAGGTGTTCTTCCGTGGGATCGGCCTTATCACCCGGCTGGGCCAGCCACTCGATTACTGGGACGGGGAGGAGTAGGAGTGTCCGTCGACGCGGCGCTACGTACCTTTACGTAGATGGGCGTTCGCCACCTCCTCGCCGTGCGGGACGTGCCTCGGCAGGCCCCGGGCCGGAGGAACGTTCCGGTCGGGCGTCCGAGGATGCGACGATTTTGAAGGAGTTTCCGCGGGAGGCTGGAAGGTGAGGCCCTCATGGGTCTCTCGCGTCTCTTGCCCAGGTCTGCGCAGGCTCGGTCCGCCGTCGAGAACGGGAGCGAGCGCCACCCGGACGAGGCCGCGGAGACCAGCCCGCAGCTCCATGCCGTTCCCTCGCTCTCGGCCGAGCCTGCTCCGGAGGAACAGGTGACGGCGAGGGTCATCGCGTTCGCGAACCAGAAGGGCGGGGTCGCGAAGACGACGACGCACCGGGTGCTCCTGATCGACCTCGATCCGCAAGGCAACCTGACCATGAGCCAGGGGATGAATCCGGACGCGATCGAGCGCTCGATGTTCGACGTACTCGTGCACAGGGTGCCGATCTCGGACGTGATCGAGACCGTCGAGGTCGACATCGCCGTCGCGTCGATCGACCTGGCGGGCGCCGAGCTCGCTCTCTCGGCGCTGATCGGCCGAGAGCGAGCGCTCGACAAGGCGCTTGTCGAGATCAGGGACAAGTACGACTTCGTGCTGATCGACACGCCTCCCTCGCTCGGCCTGCTGACGATCAACGCCTTCGTCGCGGCCCAGGGAGTCATCGTCCCGGTGCAGTGCGAGTACCTCTCGCTGCGTGGGCTCGTCCAGCTCGAGAACACGCTCGCGATGGTGCGGGAGAACCTGAACCCGCACGTGCGGGTGGAGGGGATCGTCCCGACGATGTACGACGGGCGCACCCTGCACGCCCGGGAGGCGATCGAGATCCTCGAGGAGAACTTCGGCGACCTGGTCTACGACACCCGAATTCGCAAGACCGTGCGCTACGCTGAGGCGCCGGTGAAGGGAAGCTCCGTGCTCCGTTACGATCCGACCCGCCCTGCCGCTCAGGCCTACCGCGACCTCGCGAAGGAGGTGCTCGATGGCGCGGAAGCGCGCGAGCATGCGTGAGGGGCCGCTCGCCGAGCTCTTTCGACGAACCGAGGCCGCCCAGCGTGCGCAGGAGGCCGAGACGCTCGTCGAGCCGTCACAAGAAGGCGCTGCCACGAGCGAGCGCGATCGGCGCGAGCGGGCGGCGCTCGAGGAGACGGTCGAGCACGTCCACGACTTCGTCGAGGCTCCTGCGGCGCCGCCGCCGGTCACGCCCGAACCTGCAGAGCAGCCTGCGCCTCGGCGTGTTCCCGAGCTTGCCCCGGAGGCAGCTGCCTCGCGAGCGGCGGCCCGTTACTTCCAGACTCTGCTCGAGCCCGCGCCGCGGCTCCATCGCGTCCCACCTCCGAAGGGCGCCGCGTACATCGCCGCCATCCGTGTCGTCGGGGTCGGTGGCGCCGGGCTGAACGCGATCCATCGGATGATCGACGCGGGCATCGCACAGGTCGACTTCGTCGCCGTGAACACGGATGTGCAGACGTTGGCGGTCTCCGACGCGCCGCTCAAGATCCACATCGGCGAGGGCGTGACGCACGGGCTCGGCTCGGGCGCGGATCCCGAGGTCGGCCGCCGCGCCGCCGAGGAGGCCTCCGACCAGTTGAAGGGGGCGCTCAGAGGCTCCGACATGGTCTTCGTCACAGCGGGAGAGGGCGGGGGCACCGGAACGGGAGCAGCTCCGGTGGTGGCCCGGATCGCACGTGAGATCGGCGCCCTGACCGTCGGGATCGTGACGACGCCGTTCCGCTTCGAGGGCACGCGGCGGCGAACCGCCTCGGAGCGCGGAGTCGACGAGCTGCGGGCGGCCTGCGACACGCTCATCGTCATTCCCAACGACCGGCTGCTCGAGGTGCTCGACCGCTCGACGTCGATGATCGACGCGTTCAAGATCGCGGACGACGTGCTGCGCCAAGGCGTGCAGGGGATCTGCGACCTCATCACGACTCCCGGGCTGATCAACCTCGACTTCGCGGACGTGAGGACGGTCATGCAGGACGCCGGCTCCGCTCTCATGGGAATCGGCTATGCAACGGGGCCGAACCGGGCGAAGGAAGCCGCCGAGCGCGCGCTCGGCTCGCCTCTGATCGACACCGAGATCGTCAGCGCCCGGGGCATCCTGCTCTCGATTTCGGGCGGCGACGACCTCTCGCTCGTCGAGGTGCACGATGCTGCAGAGATCGTCCGGGGGTCGGCGACGGACGACACGAACATCATCTTCGGCGCAACCGTCGACTCGCGGCTGACCGGTCAGATCTGGGTAACGGTCGTGGCGACGGGCCTCGGAGGGTCGCGGCGCCGTTCCGATCCGCCGGCGTTCGCGAGGGAGACGACCGGCTCGGGCTCGTCGTCACGTGACACCGAGCTTCCGACGTTCCTGCGTACCGAGTAAGCCCGGCCGGGCTCGTACCCTTTCCGCATGAAGGGCGCGATCGCCGCCGGGCATCCGCTGACCGCCGAGACCGGCGCCGCCGTGCTCGAGAGTGGCGGCAATGCGGTCGACGCGTGCATCGCGGCCGCGTTCGCGGCTGCCGTCGCCGAGGGCCCGCTGACGGGTCCCGCCGGCGGCGGGTTCCTGCTCGTGCACTCCGCCGAGGGGGAGACGACGCTGCTCGACTGCTTCTTCGCCGTTCCCGCCCGGCGGACCGAGGAGATGGAGGAGGTGGTCATCGACTTCGACGACGCGGGGACGCAGACCTTCCATGTCGGCGAGGCCTCTGTCGCCGTCCCCGGCCTCGTCGCGGGCCTCGCGGAGGCGCATCGCCGGTTCGGCTCGCTGCCCTGGGCCTCGCTCGTCGAGCCCGCGATCGCGCTCGCGGAAGGAGGCGTGGAGCGAGACGCCCCGCGCGACTTCCTGCACCGCATCCTGAGCGGGATCCTCCTGCGGACCGAGGAGGGCGCTCGTGTGTACGGCGACCCCAGCCGCGTGGTCACGAAGGAGATCGTCCCGACACTGGAGCGGATCCGCGACGCTGGGGCAAGCGCCGTCGCCGACCTGCTTCCGGAGCTCGCGGACGACCTCGCCGCCTATCGCGTGCTCGAGTGCACGCCGCTGAGGGCCCGTGTCCTCGAGCACGAGCTGCTGACGACCCCGACGCCATCGAAGGGAGGGTCGATCGTGCTCGACGTTCTCGCGGCGCTCGCGGCGCTCCAACAGTGGACGCTCGACGGTGAAGCATCCGCGGTCGGCTCGGCGTACGGGCGCTCGGCCGCGGGGGGGCTCACCGGGACGACCCATATCTCCGTCGTCGACGGGGCGGGCGCTGCCGCCTCGCTCTCGTCGACGCTCGGTTCCGGGTCTGGTGTGTTCCGCGGCGGAACGCAGCTGAACAACATGCTCGGCGAGCTCGACGTCATCGGCTCGGAGGAGCGGTCTCCCGGCTCGCGCCTGCCGAGCATGATGACGCCGACGCTGGCGCTCGACGCAGGCGAGCCGCGACTCGTCGTCGGCAGCGCCGGCTCGGTCCGGCTGGCCGGTGCGATCGCCCAGGTCGTCTGGCGCGTCCTTCGCGGCTCCCCTGTCGCCTTGGCGATCGAGGCGCCCCGGCTGCACGTGGACGGGTCGCGGCTCCATCTCGAAGGGGGCTGGGCGGACGAGGAGGTGTCGGCGCTTCCACCGTCCTGGGACGTCGTCCGCTGGGACGGCCGCAATCTCTTCTTCGGTGGCGTCTCCGCGGTCGAGCGAAGGCCGGACGGCATGCTCGCCGCCGCCGGCGACCCTCGGCGAGGCGGCGCGGGCGTGGTTGTCGCATGATCCGCGTCCGTCGAGCGGATCCGGCCGACGCGGAGGCGCTCGTCGCCCTCGCGGAGCGTGTCGGGCGCGAGGAGGGACGCTGGATCCTGACGACCTCGAGCTGGCGCTCGGCTGCGGACGAGCGCCGCTACCTGAAGGCGGTTCAGCATCACGCGGACGCGGCGGTCTTCGTGGTCGAGGACGACGGCAGCGTCGTCGGCCGGCTGTCGCTTGCCCGAGACCCTCATCCCGCGAGCCAGCACGTCGCCGATCTCGGCCTCATGGTCGCTGCGGGGCATCGGCGACGGGGCCTCGGAAAGGCGCTGCTGGAGGAGGCCGTCCGTTGGGCCCGCGACTCGGGGATTCGGAAGCTCGAGCTCCACGTCTTTCCCTGGAACGACCCCGCGCTCCGGCTGTACGAGGCGTTCGGCTTCGAGCGCGAGGGCCTCCGCAGGGAGCACTACGCGAGGGACGGAGAGTACGTCGACGCGATCCTGATGGCGTACCGCATCCCGGGCCACGGGTAGTGCGCAAGATCGGAATCCCGCTCACGCAGATTCCGGTCGCGCGTAAACCCTAGAGCGCAGCCGCCTAGCAGCTGCAGCGCCCCCGATTTCACATCGAGCGTTCGGAGACCCGTGCCTGCAGCCGGCTCTCGCGTCTCACCGCCGGAGCTGGACGCGGAACGGGCTCGACGACGATGCTGTGGAGGAGCCGGAACGCCAGTCGCTCGCGACCGCCCGGCCGGTGCCGGCGGATGAAACGGACGAGGTCGTCGAAGGGCCGCAGCATCGATGTTGTCGTCCCGCGCGCCTGGGCGACTCAGGTCTCGGCGCCGCCGCGGATGGGTACGACCTGGCCGAGGAGCTCCGGCTCGGCGGTCTCGGCCTCGGCTGCGTGATCTG
>VAWZ01000084.1 GCA_005888365.1 Actinomycetota bacterium | reverse complement strand
CGCTCGTTCGCTCGCCCCCTACTCGCGACCGAGGCGCTCGGCCGTCCGAATCACGGCGAGCTACGCGAGATCCTGCCGTTGTTCGCGGCACACCGGATCGGCTGGTACCTCTGGGAGTTGATGATCGGCGTCGACCAGACGAGGTACCAGTGGCCGGGATCGCCGCCGGTCGCCGAGGACGTCGTCTTCCAGGGCCTGCTCTACCCGGACGGAACCCCTTACAGCGTGGACGAGGCGGAGCTGATCCGCGCCCAGGCGAGGTAGGTCTCGGCTTCACCGGACCTGGCGAGCAACCTCGGCCGTACTTCGACAGAAGAGATGAAGCGGCTGCCGGACCTGCTTGTCCTGCTCGTCCTCGCCGTCCCGGCATCCGGCGTTGCGAGCGCGCACGCCGGACCGCCTCCCAACATGACGCTCGTCGTCGTCGGCTCCGACGGACGTTCCGTAACGATCGAGCCGGAGCCGGCGGTGCTGGCGGTCCTTTTCTACGCCCCCCACAGCGTGTACGACGTGCAGCCGAGACCCGCGAGCCCGCGTGGCGGCTACGTGCGGATCTACCCGCTCGGCAGCGAAGGGTTTCCGGCGATACCGGGACGCTTCTATCCGGTGTCCGGTGCGCTCTGCTTCGACTGGAACCAGGCGCGCACGCCGAGGTCGTGCGGTCGTCTCGGTAGACCGCAGCGCTTGGTCGGCACGTCGCGACGCGTGGCTCTCTTCCACGGCCTCGCAACCACGCTCGCTGTTCTTTACCCCGGAGGCACAGAGAACCTCTTTGCCGCGCTCGAGCTCGCGTTCGACCGCTACAAGACCGCTCGTCCCGCCCCGCGACCCGCCGGATGCCTTGCCTTCCACGCGACGTGGTACGGACCTCGAGCGGCACAGCGACCGAGACAAATCTGCGTGTCCCATCGAGGTGTCTATGCGCGTGGTCACCTCTATCCCGCCGGTTTGTCGATCTGGAGGCTCGCCCGCGACAGCCACTGACCGATATTGGAGTAGGTCGAGAACTCCCTGCAAATCCCTCGCGGCGCGGCATCTGCGGGCCGCGCTACATTGGCGAGGCAGGGAGCCGGCCCTACCCGGCTAGGCTCCTTCCCTTAGTGGCTGGAGTCTGGTTCCAAGAGCGTGCTTCCCTTCCCCCGCACGCCCCGGCTCCCTGCGATGCTCGGAAGTCTCTCGCGTCCCGGCCTCGCGGGCAACCCATAGTGAGAGAAGAAATGAATGCCCCCAGCGGGATTCGAACCCGCGCTACGGCCTTGAAAGGGCCGTGACCTGGGCCGCTAGTCGATGGGGGCGCGGCCATGAACGCATCGAGCAATGCAGTGTAGAGGCGGGTTCGCACTCCCTCCTGCGGCGGCCGTTCGCTCTCGGGCACCCTGTTCGAAACAGTCGAGGAGGTGTCATGTACTCGAAGCTACTTGCAGGCGGGGTGATCGCTGCGGCTGCCCTCGTGCTCGCGGGAGCGAGCGGCGCTCGTCCCCAGTCGACGGCCGTGACGACCGTGGTTCGCGTCAAGGCGAAGGACTTCGTGTTCGTACTCTCCCGGAAGACGGTCCCTCACGGACGCGTCGAGTTCGTGATCACGAATCCGTCGCCGGTGGCGCACGACCTCGCGATCGCAGGGCACAAGTCGAAGCTCGTCCAACCGGGCAAGTCGAGGACGTTGACCGTGACGCTCAAGCGCGGCCACTACCCGTATCGCTGCACGGTCGACAGCCACGCCAAGCTCGGCATGAAGGGTGTCCTCGTGGTCACGTAAGCGTGACTGCGGCAGCTACGCGCTCAGGCGGAGCACGAAGACCTGAGCGAGGATGAACGCCATGAGCCCGAGCGAGACGGCGAGGTAGCGCCAGCGGTATCCGCGCCCCCAGGGAGGCCTGCCGCGAAAGCCGCGCCTCTGCCAGCAGGCGTACGAGCTGGGATCGTCCTTGTCGCCACGGTCGCCCCGATGCTCGGACACCGGGCTTAGACGATCAGGGCATCGAGAGCCGCTCGCAAGACCTCCTCGTCGACCTCGACGCCGATCCGCGGCTTCCCGGGAGCCTCGAGCAACACGAGCTGCGGACGTCCCGCCACGCTCTTCTTGTCCCGAGCGAGCGCGGCCCACGCGGCCGCTCGGTCGACACGAACCGGCTCGGGGCGGAGCAGCTCCTCGACGAGCCGAGCCTCTTCCTCGAGGCCCGACACCCGGCACGCCGCGGTGAGCCCGAGGCCGACGGCCTTGCCGTGCGACAGCGTGTAGCCGGACGCGGCCTCGAGGGCGTGCGCGAACGTGTGCCCGAGGTTGAGCTGCGCGCGCGCTCCGCGCTCGAACGGATCCCGAAGGCACACGGCCGCCTTGAAGGCAGCGCAGCGACGCACCTGCTCGGGAGCCGGAAGCTCCCAGAGCGACTCGCCTGCGAGCAGTCCGGTCTTGACAACCTCGGCGGCGCCGTTCGCCCACTCCTCCTCGGGCAGCGTCTCGAGCAGCGTCGTGTCGATCACCGTCTCGGCCGGCCAATGAAATGCGCCGACGAGGTTCTTGGCCTCAGGCAAGTCGATGCCCGTCTTGCCGCCGATCGCCGCGTCGACCTGACCGACGAGTGTCGAGGGCACGGGGATCCAGGCGACGCCGCGCATGTACGTCGCCGCGACGAAGCCCGCGAGGTCGGTCGTGGAGCCGCCTCCGACCGCGACGAGCGTCGAGCGCCGGTCGAGGAGCAGCGCGCGCCAGAGGCGCTCCGCCTGTGCGACCGACTTCGCCGCCTCACCGGGCGGGACCGTGTGCTTCGCCTCGATCCTGTGCAGCTCCGCGACGCGCTCGTCCGCAACGACGGCGTCGCTCCGGACCTCGCGATGTGAGGCGAAGCGAATGCCCGCCGCGGCGAAGACGACGCCGTCGGCGCCCTCGGCTCGCGCGTTTGCGACCTGCTCGTAGAGCGGCCGTCGGCTCTCGTAGCGGCGGCGAAACTCAGCCTCGTCCTGCGCGAGCGGCCGTCTACTCCCGTGCACCCGCTCCCATGCGGTGTCGACGTCGACCTCGAGCAGGACGACGAGCGCGTCGAGCTCCGTGAGGAGCTCCCGGGTCTCGACGGCACCTGCCCCGACGGCCACGACGGCCGGCTCCCGACGGTCGCAGGCCTCTCGGAGGAAGCGCGCCTCGATCTCCCGGAAGGCCGACTCGCCCTGCTCGGCGAAGAGCTCCCAGATCGAGCCATGGGTGCTCTCGATCTCGCGGTCGACATCCAGGAACGGCCGGCCGAGACGCTGCGCCACCTCCGCGCCGATCGTCGACTTGCCAGCGCCCATGAAGCCGACGAGGACGAGGTGGCGGTCGACAGCGTTCAGTGCGGCCGGCCGATCCGGTCCAGGTAAGCGCGATAGGCTGCGACGAAGTCCGCGAGCGCGTCCCCGCCGAACTTCTCGCGGGCGGCTCGGGCAAGCTCCCACGCGACCGCAGCCTCGGCCACCACGGCGAGCGCCTCGACCGCCTGCACGTCGCTCCGCTCGACGAGCGCCTGGCCGGGTTCGTCTGTCGCGAGGTCGACCGAGCGCAGCGGGCGCATCAGCGTCGGCAGCGGCTTCATGCCCGCCCTCACGACCACGGGCTCGCCGTTCGAGACACCGCCTTCGATTCCGCCGGCCCGGTTCGTCTCGCGGCGCAGCCCCGGCTCGATCTCGTCGTGCGCCTCCGATCCCCGCAGCCGCGCGAGCGCGAACCCCTCGCCCACCTCGACACCCTTCACCGCCTGGATTCCCATCAACGCGGCGGCGAGCCGGGTGTCGAGTCTGTCGCGTTTCTCCGCGTAGGAGCCGAGACCGGGCGGAACGCCGGTCGCGACCACCTCGACCACGCCGCCGAGCGTGTCGCGGTCGGCGCGGGCAGTATCCGTCGCCTCCCGCATGCCTTCGGGCGTCTCCTCGCCCCCGACCTCGCGCGGCGACCCGGCGACGGTGATGCCGATCTGTCGGAGCAGCGACTTGGCGACCGCCCCGGCCGCGACGTGCGCCGCCGTCTGCCGTGCGCTCGCTCGCTCGAGCGCGTTCCGGACGTCCGAGTGCCCGTACTTGAGAGCTCCGGCGAGATCGGCGTGCCCGGGTCGAGGAAGCGTCACGGAAAAGGTGCCCTTGCCCGTAGGCGCGCCTTCGGGCGCCCACGGGCTCATGCCCCAGGTCCAGTTCGCGTGGTCGCGGTTGCGGATGACGAGCGCGACTGGCGTCCCGAGCGTCGTTCCGTGGCGAAGACCGGCGAGAACCTCGACCTCGTCCGCTTCCAGCTTCTGCCTCGGGCTCCGCCCGTAGCCCTCGCGTCGCCGGCGCAGGTCGTCGTCAATCGCCGCCCGGTCGAGCGCGAGGCCGGCGGGGAGTCCCGTCAGGATCGCGACGAGCGCAGGCCCGTGCGACTCCCCCGCGGTGACGAGCTCGAGCTGCACGAGGCTAGCCTAGTGCCGCTTGCGATGAGTCTGGCCAGCCCCATCCCAGCCGACCTGCTCACGCCCCTCGGCGCGTATCTCCGACTGCGCGCACGGGCGGGTGGCAGCTTCCTGCTCGAATCGGTCGAGCGGGGGCGGCTCGGCCGCAACTCCTTCGTCGGCTCGGGCACCCGCCTCGTCGGCTTCGAGGAGGCCGAGACGCTCGACGCCCCTGTCGTCGGTTACGTCGCCTACGACTACGCCGCTAAGCTCGAGCCGAAGGTGCCGCTGCCCGCTGCCGGGCCTCCGTTCCCCGAGAGTCGTTTTGTCGTCGCCGAGACGCTCGTCCGCTTCGACCACGGCGCGGGAATCGCCGAGGTGCTCGCAGGCGAGGCGGACGAGGTCGCCGATTTGCTCGAGCAGCCGGTCTCACCGATCATCGAGGCCGAGCGCAAGCCCTCGGGCAGACTCCGCCGGCTCCCCTCCCAACGTCGCTATGAGGAGATGGTCCGGACATGCAAGGAGCACATCCGGGCAGGCGACGCGTACCAGATCGTCCCCTCGCAGCGCGCCGAGCGGCCGACGTCAGCCTCTGCTCTGGCTCTCTATCGCGCCCTGCGGCGAGTCAATCCGTCTCCCTACCTGTTCCTGCTCGAGCTCGGAGATCTCGCGCTGGTCGGATCCTCACCGGAGCGGCTCGTCGCGTGTGAGGACAGGCACGCGAGCGTCTGCCCGATCGCGGGAACGACGGCGCCGGGACCGGGCGATGCCGAGCGACTTCTCTCCTCGGAGAAGGACCGCGCGGAACACGTCATGCTCGTCGATCTCGGGCGCAACGACCTGTCTCGGGTCTGCCGCGCCGGAACCGTCCGCGTGACGCGCTCGCTGGACGTGGAGCGGTTCTCGCATGTCTCGCATCTGGTGTCGGAAGTCGTCGGCGAGCTGCGCGACGGCGTCACCCCGTTCGAGGTGCTGCGCGCCTGCTTCCCCGCCGGAACGGTTACCGGCGCGCCGAAGGTCCGGGCGATGCAGATCATCTCCGCACTCGAGGGCTACCGCCGCGGGCCCTACGCCGGGGCGGTCGGGTACGTGCTCCCGGGTGGGCGCATGGACACGTGCATCGCGTTGCGCACGATCGTGCTCGCCGACGGGGTCGCACGGATCCAGGCGGGCGCCGGCATCGTGGCAGACTCGGTGCCCGCGGCCGAGCACCGCGAGTGCCTCGCCAAGCTGGCCGCGCTCGAGGCCGCGATCGACCTGGCGGAGAAGGAATACGTGTGAAACTTCTCATGATCGACAACTACGACTCGTTCACGTGGAACCTCGTCCACCTGTTCGAGGAGCGTGGAGCGGAGGTCGTCGTCCGGCGCAACGACACGATCACAGCCGAGGAGGCAGAGGCGCTCGCACCGGATCGGCTCGTCATCTCTCCCGGGCCGGGGCGGCCGGCGGAGGCAGGCGTGTCGGTCGAGCTGATTCGACGGCTCGGTCCGCGCGTGCCCACGCTCGGCGTCTGCCTCGGACACCAGGCGATCATCGAGGCCTTCGGCGGAGAGGTAGGTCAGGCGAAGGCACTGCTGCACGGCAAGGCCAGCCGCGTCCGTCACGACGGAGAGGGCGTACTCGCGGGGTTGCCGGAGGAGATCGAGGCCGGTCGCTACCACTCCCTCGCCGCGGTCCGCGTACCCGACGAGCTGGTCGTCACCGCCCGCACCGATGACGGCGAGGTCATGGGCGTACGGCACCGCGTGTATGCGATCGAGGGCGTCCAGTTCCATCCGGAATCGGTGCTCACGCCGGACGGGCCGGCGATCGCGGAGAACTTCCTGCGCAGCTAGCCCCGGCTCACCTCGCGCTTCGTCAGATCGAGCAGCTCGCGGAAGAGCCGGCGCAGGCCCTCGCCAGAGAGCGGGCCACGGTTCGCCGCGACGAGGTCGTCGACCAGCTCCCGCTCCCGATCGGGGTCGACGAACGGAATCCCGAGCGAGGCTTTGTGCTCCCTGAGGCGTGCGACGAGCTGGAGCCTGTCGTTGACGGCATCGACGATCGCGCGATCGACCTCCGAGATCTCGTCTCGCAGCCGGCGAACGGTCGGGTCGACGTCGCTCTTCGTCATCTCTTCGCTGCGGAGGGTATGAGAAGCGCCGCGACGTCGCCTCTACACTCACGCCCAAGTGGCCATCACCGAGTCGACCTGGACGCCGTCCTCGTGGCGCGAGCTTCCCGCTCGCCAGCAGCCGGAATGGCCTGATCCCGCCGCCCTCGCAGCGGTGCGCGAGCGGCTGTCCTCACTTCCGCCGCTCGTCTTCGCCGGAGAGGCGCGAGCGCTGCTTGCTGCTCTCGGAGAGGTGAGCGAGGGGCGAGCGTTCCTCCTCCAGGCGGGAGACTGCGTGGAGTCCTTCCGGGACGTCTCCGCCCCGGCGATCCGCGAGAAGCTGAAGGTGCTGTTGCAGATGTCCGCGGTGCTGACGTACGGCGCGATGCTCCCGGTGGTCAAGGTGGGGCGCATCGCAGGCCAGTTCGCGAAGCCGCGCAGCGAGCCGACGGAGATCGTCGACGGAGTCGAGCTTCCCTCGTTTCGCGGCCACGTCGTCCACTCGGACGAGGCGACGCCGGAGGCTCGCGTCCCGGACCCGGAACGGCTCGTACACGGGTACTACCAGGCTGCTTCGACGCTCAACCTGCTGCGCGCGTTCACGAAAGGCGGCTTCGCCGACCTGACGCTCGTACACAGCTGGAACCGCGAGTTCGTCGCCGGCTCCCCGGCCGGCCAGCGTTACGAGGCCCTTGCGGACGAGATCGAGCGTGCGCTCCGCTTCATGCAGGCGATCGGGATCGACCTCGCGCGCGAGCCCACGCTGCACGAGGTGGACGTCTGGACGAGCCACGAGGGGCTCTTGCTCGACTTCGAGGAGCCGCTCACGCGCACGGACTCGCTCACCGGACGTCCGTACGACTGCTCGGCGCACATGCTCTGGATCGGCGAACGGACGCGCGACCTGACGGGCGCACACGTGGAGTTCTTCTCCGGCGTCGACAACCCCATCGGAGTGAAGCTCGGCCCGACGGCGACGCCCCAAGACGTGCTCGGGCTGTGTGAACGGCTGAATCCGAATCGCGTCCCGGGCCGGCTGACGCTGATCGCGCGCATGGGAGCGGAGGGCGTGCGAGACGCGCTTCCGCCGCTCCTGCAAGCCGCACGCGACACGGAGGTTCCGGTCGTCTGGGTGTGTGACCCGATGCACGCGAACCTCATTCGCACTCCCTCCGGCACGAAGACGCGCCGCTTCGACTCGATCATGGCCGAGCTCCAGGGTTTCTTCGCCGCACACCGCGAGGCCGGAACGTGGCCCGGCGGGGTCCACATCGAGTTCACGGGTGAGGACGTGACGGAGTGCGTCGGCGGCTCGGAGGCCGTGCTCGAGGAGCAGCTCGACCGCCGCTACGAGTCGCTGTGCGACCCGCGGCTCAACGGCCGGCAGTCGCTCGACCTCGCGTTCCGCGTCGCCGAGCTGATGCGCGGGATTTGACGCCGGTCAGGTCATGCGCCTAGCCGTCGTCGGGACCGGCCTCATCGGCGCGTCCGCAGGTCTCGCCGCGAGACGAGCCGGTATCTCCCAGGTCTTGGGCTGGGACGAAGACCCTTCCGCGCTCGGCGTCGCAGCCGAGCGGGGCGCCGTCGAGCCCGCGACCTCGCTCGCCGAGGCGCTGCAAGAAGCCGATGTGGCCTTCGTGGCGGTCCCGGTCGCAGTGCTGCCGAAGGTCGTCCGGGAGGTCCTCGAGGCGTCGCCGACGGAGTGCGCCGTGACCGATGCGGGATCGACGAAGGCGTCCGTCTGCGCTGCGGCGGGCCGCGACCCGCGCTTCGTGGGCGGCCATCCGATCTGCGGCGCGGAGGCGCGCGGACCCGGCCGGGCGACCGCGGAGCTGTTCCAAGGCGCGACGTGGTTCCTCACGCCGCTTGCGGCGACCGAGCCCGAGCGTTATCGCTCTGCACACGCGCTGGCGACCATGCTCGGCGCGCGGCCCGTTGCCATCGACCCGACCTCGCACGACCGGTTGGTGGCTGTCACGAGCCACCTCCCGCATGCGCTCGCGAACGTGCTCGTGAATCACGCGGGCGCATCACGCGTCGACGGGCACGATCCGCTCGCGACCGCCGGCGGAGCGCTGCGGGACATGACCCGCATCGCGGGCGCCAACCCGCGCATCTGGATCGACATCTTCCTCGAGAACCGTTCAGCGCTGGCGGCGGCGCTGGCCGAGCATCGCCGTCGCGTCGAGCAGCTCGAGTCCGCTCTCGCCGAAGGCGATGCCGGCTTTGTGGCGCGCTGGATCGGGGAGGCGAGCGGCAACCGGCTCAAGATGCTCGAGTCCGCGTACGAGGACCCGGGCGCGCTGCACCGCGTTCGTGTCCACATCCCCGACCGTCCGGGCATCCTCGCCGGGATCTTCCAGGCGCTCGGCGCGCAGCGGATCAACGTCGCCGACTTCGACCTCGAGCACCTCTCGCCCGAGCGGGGCGGCACGCTGACCATCCTGGTCACGGGAGAGGCGGACGCCGCGGGCGCGGCCCGGCTGCTCGAGGCGCAGGGCTACGGGGTCGTCGTCGCTCCCGTGTTGCAAGAGTGACGCCGACTCCGGTCCCGACTGAGCTCAGGCGCTAAGCGGCTGCCGCAGCCTCCTCGAGCGCGGCGATCTCGATCTTCTTCATCTGCAGCATCGCCGCCATGACGCGCTGCGCTTTCCCGCGATCCGAGTCGCCGAGGAGCTCGGGCAGCACGGTCGGGATGACCTGCCACGACACGCCGTACCTGTCCTTCAGCCACCCGCACACGCCTTCTTCCCCACCTTCCGAGAGCCTTCTCCAGTACCCGTCCACCTCTTGCTGGTCCTTGCAGCTCACCTCGAACGAGATGGCCTCGTTGGGTTTGAATTCGGGCCCGCCGTTCAAGGCGACGAACGGCTGCCCGTCGAGCTCGAAGCTCACGGTCAGCACCATCCCCTCCCGCCGAGGCCCGGCTGAGCCGTAGTGGGCGACCTCCACGATTCTCGAGTTGGGAAACACCGATGTGTAGAACGTCGCCGCCTCCTCGCTTTCGGTGTCGAACCAGAGCCAGGGGGTGATCTTGGGCATGTCATCCACTTTCGGTCGACAACTGCAGCTTTGGGTCGGTCGTTCCCACGGGAGCAGCGGTGGAAACCGCCATCAGCTCTGCGCGAGGACGTGAGCGAGGGTGCCGTCGAGGTGCGCGTACCTGAAGGTGAATCCGGTGTCGAGCAGCCGAGGCGGAAGCGCTCGCTGGCCGCCGAGCAGAGCTTCCTCGGCCATCTGCCCGAATGCGAGCTTGGCGGCGAAAGCCGGAAACGGGACGACGGTCGGCCGACCGAGCGCCCTGCCTAGCGCCCTTGTGAACTGCGCGTTCGTGACCGGATTGGGAGACGTCAGGTTGATCGGGCCGGCGAGATCGCCTTCGAGCACGAGCAGATAGCCGGCGACGAGATCGTCGATCGCGATCCAGGGCCACCACTGGCGGCCGTCTCCGACCCTTCCCCCGACCCCGAGCTTGAAGGGCGTCAGCAGCTGCCCGAGAACGCCGCCCGCGCCAGACAGGACGAGACCCTGACGGAAGTTGACGACACGAATGGCCGCCTCTCTCGCCGGCGCAGCCGCCGCTTCCCACTCCTGGCCGACCTCGGCCAGGAAGCCGGAGCCGATGGGCGATTCCTCGGTCAGGATCTCGTCGCCGCGGTCGTAGCCGTAGATACCGATTCCGCCCGCGCAGACGAACACGGACGGGCCCGGGTCGAGCGAGGCGAGTGTCGTTGCGAGCAGCCGAGTGCTCTCGACTCGCGAAGCGACGATCTCCTTCTTCCGCTGCTCCGTCCAGCGCCTGCCGATGGTCGTTCCGTTGAGGTTGACCACTGCCTCGGTGCCCGCCAACCGCTCGCGGTCGATCTCGCCTCTGGCCGGGTCCCAGTGAAGCTCGTCGGGTGCAGTCGGTTCCCTGCGCACTAGGTGGAGCACGTCGTGGCCGGCAGCTTCGAGCGCCGGGACGAGGGCGGATCCGATCAGGCCGGAGGCTCCAGAGACGACGACGCGCATCCCTCGATTCTGCACGTGCCTCGCCGGTCTGGCGCGGCACGTGTGTCGCGCTAGCCGACCTGGAGGCGAGCGAGGAGCTCGGCCTCGCGCTCGGGCGTGAGCCCGACCTCGAGCGTAGGCAACGTGTCGTCGTCGAGCCCGGCACGGATCGTTTCGGCGAGCGGACTGAAGGTCAGCCCGGCCGCAAGAGCCCGCTCGATCGGAACCTCGTTGGCCGCCTCCCATCCGGGGGCGGCGATCCAGAGCGGCACGCCCATCCAGGGATCGAGACCCGCCGCGAGCAGACGCGCGCTCGAGATCCAGACGAGCTCGGCGTCTCCTCCGGTCACGCGTTGACAGGCGTCGAGAAACGCGCCGAAGGAGATGATCCGTCCGGTCGCGTTGAAGGTTCCGGGCCGGTCGTCCTCGAGCAGGCGCAGGAGAAAGTCGGCGAGGTCGCGCACGTCGACGAACTGCAGTGGATCGTGCGGATCTCCTGGAGCCAGGACGCGGCCGCCCCGCACCAGGCGCTTGGGCCAGTACGAGAACCGGTCGGTCGGGTCGTGCGGACCGACGATCAGCCCAGGGCGGACGATCGTGGCTCTCGCCGCGAACCCCGCCTCGACGATCGCCTCGCACGAGGCCTTGCGCGCACCGTAGGACTCAGGGCTCGTGTCCTCGGGATCAGCGAGGACCTCCACCGGCGCGTCCTCGACCTGCGGCACGGACTGGTCGGCGTACACGGAGACGCTCGAGACAAATGCGTAGCGCTCGACCGACTCACGAAGCGCATCGACGGACAGCCGCGCGACCCGCGGTGAGTACGCGGCGACGTCCACGACGGCATCCCACTCCTGGCCGGCGAGTGAGGACAGATCATGCGTGCGGTCGCCGTGGATCTTCGCGACGTTCGGGAAGAGGTCGGGATTCGTTACCCCACGGTTGAAGAGGGTCACCTCGTGACCGCGCTCGAGCGCCGTCTCGACGAGGGCTCGCCCGACGAACCTCGTCCCTCCGAGGACGAGGAGGCGTAGAGAGCGCGGTCGAGACACTCCCGACGCTACGTGCCTCGACCCAGCTCGAGCTGCAGCTCGAGCTCGTCCCGAATGGGGATGCCGAATTCGCCGACGTCCGAGATCTGCGGCTTGAGCCTTCGCCGCGCATCGTCGACGGCTCCGGCACGGAGAGCCGAGAGGACGAATCCTCGACGCTGGTAGAAGCGGAGGGCCTCGAGGTTGTCGTTCGTCGTCACGAGCCAGATCTGCGAGCAGTCCGAAACTTCCCGTCGCAGTGCAGCGAGCAACGCGGTCCCGATGCCGCGCCGCCGCTCGAGCGCGATGACGAACGCGAGCTCGCAATCGCCGCTTTCACGGCGAAAGGTCAGAAGCCCGGCCGGCCGCCCGTCCTCTTCAGCGACGAACCCTGGAAGCGAGAGCACGTCGAGGAGCCCGCCGCGGCGAGCCTGCAGCGGGCCGCCGTACTCCTGTGCGAGCAGCGGCTCCGCCCATGCCCGATCGGACTCTTCGTACGCGCGGATCACCATGTCGCGGCCAACCTTGCCACCGCCTTCACCTCTGAGGGGCGCCTCCACCATCCCGCGCCTGTTCCTCGGTTTGGGACGCAAGGACGGCGTTGGAGACGACGACCGTTGTCGTCGAGCTGCCTCTGTTGCCCCTCAGATCCCACGCGCTTACGGTGACGTCGTAGACACCGTTCGGCACCTTTCTCGTGTCCCAGAATTCCTGACGGAATCTGGAGAAGGGACGAAACCAGTACATCCCGGAGCAGGACGTGCCGGACGGGGCCGCCAGGCACTCCGGGATCGTCTTGTTTTCCACCGTCCCTGGCGCGTAGTGAACCAGGTAGGGGGTGCGCGGCAGCTGGGCGCTCTCGAAAGAGACCCGTCTGAGCACGACGGCACGTGTTTCTTGCGATCTGATCACGACGGCAACGCGGTACGGGTGAAAGAGCGTCTTCCAGCGGGGATGACGCGTGATGAAGCCCCAGTACGACTGCGGGTCGCCTATCTCGGCACGGAGCTCGACCAGGCCGTGCAGTCGAGTGGGGATGAACGGCGTGGAGTTGTCGGGCGCGGCGAGATCGGATTGCGGTCTCCAGGCGCCCGTAGCGGGGCTGAAGAAGCGCAGCCTTCTCACAACCGGTGCTGCCGTGTCCGTGTAGGGCGCGATCTTTC
The DNA here is from genome assembly GCA_005888365.1 of Actinomycetota bacterium. Classification (GTDB taxonomy): domain Bacteria; phylum Actinomycetota; class Thermoleophilia; order Gaiellales; family Gaiellaceae; genus GMQP-bins7. The sequence continues at coordinate 1,649 of VAWZ01000084.1, read as the reverse complement.
CGCCGGCGTGGAGTGGGTTCACCCAGATGCGCTGGCCTCCCAGGCTCGCCCACTCGGCGAGATGCATGTGCCACTCGCCGAGACAGGTCCAGCCGATGACGGCACCCGCCTCTACGTGCTGCCCCGGCGTCACGATGGGAGATACGTGCCAATAGTCGAAGTGGCCGACCGACACGCGACGCGCGCTGCAGACGTGGTGACGAGGGGCTCCAAGCACGTCGCTCGCTTCGCCACCCTCCACCGCGTAGACCTCGTGGCTGAACCCTCTCGGTGCCTGTGGCTCAGGCCGGTTGTCGTCGACGCTGATGTCGATGCCGAAGTGGTAGCCGCCGCCGCCTGCCCGATAAGGGCCGCGAGGGTCGAGGAAAGAAGCGCGGATCGGATGCTGCCTGTGCAGCGGCCATAACGGCCAGCCGCGAGACGCGTCGCGGTAGTTGAAAGGGAAATTCGAGGGAAGGGCGCCCGGAACCCCGGCCGTGCCACCGACCTCGCCGCGCTCGGCCCGAGAGCCGCAGCCAGCCCCGAAGGCGAGGAGCGCGAGCAGATTGATCACTCCCAGCAGCTGCAGCGCTCGTGCAGAAAGGGTCTGCACCGCGAAGGACTGTAGCCGCCTCGGTGCGCGATGGTCCATGAAGTCGGGCGGGTTGCCGCGATGGAGCGACACCACGACCGCTCGCAACTGCGCGGGGCGCCAGCTCACCTTTGACGCCTCACCGTGAGCTATGGCTGAGGAGCCGCTTGCTGGTTGTCCTCCCCGTCGTCGATGAGCTCGACAGTGACCACTTCGGATGCCCGGACGAATCTCCGGCCAGTTCCCTCCTCGGGCACGACTTCGACCCAGTCCCCCAATAGCGAGGTGCCTCTGACCCCGAAGCTCCTCACCCACTCATCGGCGTCGCTGATACCGAGTAGATCGTGCGTCTTTCCGTTCGCGAGCGTGACGGCAATCTTCACAGGCAGCGAAGGCTACGGTCCCCAGGTAGACGGTGTCCAGCAGCTCGGCAGCCTCGCAGCGGAAGAATACGTCGACTGCGCTGCCAAGCCGACTGGTAAGCGCTAGCGCGCGGCGGACCTTCCCGCTGACAAGGAGACGATCGCTCCGGCGACCCCCGGAGATCGCGACGACGCGCGAAGAGCATGAAGACGGCGAAGGATGCCGGAATGCCTGGCAAGGCGCTGACGCTCATCACTCAACTTCCTGAGTTCCGCCATCTCTGTTTCGCTCAACGCCGGCCAGCAGCGGAAGAGGATGGACATGCGCTCGTCGCGACGGTCACGCGCATTCTCGAGTTGCGCGCGGTCGAGTGCCGACAGTTTCGCGGGCAGGTTCTCAATCATGGGGGCAAGGCTTCCGGGCATTACGATGCGCCGGCGCCGGGGCCGAACTCGACACCGACCCTCTTCTCGCTGAGCCCCAACCCATTGCGGATCTTCGCGCGGAAGCTGTGCATGACTCCATCAGCACCTCGCTTCTGCCGCCCTGGCGCAATGGCCAGGGAGGTCAAGGCGAAGAGAGGCTAGGAGAGACCTCATCGTAGCTGCACTCCGCCCACGCCCAGGCCCCGTTGCTTCGGGCGCTCCCTCACTCGTCCAGGTGATTCGAGTCCGGCCCGGTTTGACGACCACCGGCATCGGGGAGGACCGGTCCC
>VAWZ01000134.1 GCA_005888365.1 Actinomycetota bacterium | reverse complement strand
GCCGGGTTGACGAGGAAGACCGTGTTGCTAATCGCCGGCAGTAGCCGTCGCGAGCGCGACGCGGGTCATCCGGTCGACGGCGTCGCGGAGCTCTTCGTCCGAGATCCGCACGAACTCGCTTTCGACGACGATGTCGCTGACCGTCAACAGGCAGCCGGTCAGGACGCCGCGCAGCGCGCCCAGGGTGAAGAGCGCCGACGCCTCCATCTCGACTGCGAGAATCCCTCGGCTCGACCAACGCCGGTACTGGCCGGCGTCCGGGTTGTAGAAGAGGTCGCTCGAGACGATCGGGCCGACGCGAATCTTCTGCTCGCTAGACTTCGCTACGTGGACCGCCTCGTGGATCAGCTCCCAGCTCGCGGTCGGGCAGTGCGGCTCCCCGCCGACGAGGTGCGTCGCCGTCGAGTCGGCCGGCACCGCGGAGAGCGCCACGATCATGTCCCCGAGGGCGTGATCCGGTTGCAGGCCCCCGCAGGTGCCGACCCGGAGCAGTCGCTTGACGCCAAGCTGGACGAGCTCCTCGAAGACGATCGTCGCGCTCGGACAGCCCATTCCCGTCCCCTGCACCGAGACCCGCTTTCCGTCCCAGCTTCCGGTATACCCGAGCAGTCCGCGCTCGGCGTTGACCTGAGTGAAGTCGCTCAGATACGTCTCCGCGATGTACGTCGCGCGCAGAGGGTCGCCCGGGAGGAGGCACGCCTCCGCGTAGTCGCCCGTCTCTGCACGGAGGTGGATGGGCACGGGCGGAAGCCTATGGATTCGGACGCGACGGGCGCGGCTGAACCCTTTCGTAGAGTGTTGCGAGTGCGCGCCCAGCTCGTCGATCCCACGACAAACGAGATCCTCGACTTCTGCGCGCGAGACCCGATCGAGCGCGTCTTCCTGGAGGAGGTGGCTCGGCGGAGCCTCGGCCGCTTCGTAGGGCTCTTGGACGGCGAGGAGCTGGTGGGCCTCTGCCACGTCGGCGTCAACGCGGTTCCCTCCGGCCGCGGTTGCGCGGCGTTCGCCCGCGACGTCGTGCGCGCGTCGCCGCGAATGCTGATCGGCGAAGCGGGTGCTGTCGGCGAGCTCTGGGAGGAGATTCGCGCGAAGCTGCCGAGGCCCCGCCAGGATCGTCCGCGTCAGCCGGTGTTCGTGATCCGCGAGTCGCCCGAGCCGGGCTTCACCGGTCTGCGGGCCGCGACCTTCGACGATCTCGAGCTCCTGCTGCCCGCGTGTGCGGCTGCGCACGCCGAGGAGCTGGGCGTCGACCCGATGCGGCGCGACCCGGAGGGCTTCCGCTGGCGCACGCGTGCGCAGATCGAGGACGGGCGCTCGTGGATCTGGGAGGAGGACGGCCTGATTCGGTTCAAGGCGGAGGCGTCCGCGTGGACGCCCTCCGCGGTCCAGCTGCAGCAGGTCTGGGTAGATCCTCCGGCTCGCCGGAGGGGATACGCGACACGGGCCCTGCGCGATCTCCTGCGAGACCTGCTGGCGCGCGTCCCGGCCGTCTGCCTCTTCGTCCGCGGCGAGAACATCGCGGCCATTCGCCTGTACGAGACCGTCGGAATGAAGCACGTCCTCGACTACCGCTCCGTCCTCCTCTGAGGCGAGGCAGAGTGGAGACGCTGTTCCTCGCGCGGCATGCGCTTGCGGGCTCGAATCAGGACGGGCTCGCGTCCTGCTCGATCCCCGGGCTCGGGCTCACGCACGAAGGCGTCGACCAGGCCGAGCGGCTCCGCTCGACCCTGGCCTCCGAGGCGATCGAGCTGGGCATCGCCAGCGAGCTTCGCCGCACGCAAGAGACGCTCGAGCTTGCGCTGGCGGGTCGAGAGCTCCCGCGCATCGTGGTTCCCGAGCTCGACGAGATCCGGTTCGGGAGCTTCGACGGCGGCCTCCTCTCCGACTATCGAGCATGGGCGGCTCGGGAGCCGCCGAACGTGTCGGCGCCCGGCGGAGGGGAGAGTCGGGCCGAGGCGGCAGCGCGGTTCGCACGCGGCCTCCGCAGCGTGCTCGAGCGCCCGGAACCGAACGTCCTGCTCGTCGGGCATGCACTCTGCCTCCGCTACTTCCTCGACGGGGCGCAGAGCCTCGTCCCCGCGCCCTTGATGACGCCTGTCGAGCACGCGGTTCCGTACCGGCTCACCGCAGAGGAAGCTCGCGCTGCGGCAGCGCTGCTCGAGGACTGGAGCCAGGCTCCCACGTTCCGCCCGCTTGTGGTTTGAGCACAATGACGGCGTGGCAGCGAACGTCCCGGAGCGCGTCGAATCCTGGATCCGCAGCAGGGACCTGGTCCCGCCGGGCGGCGAGATCGCGTGCCTCGTCTCGGGAGGGCCCGACTCGACCTGCCTCTGGCACGTCCTCGGCGTCCTCGGCTACCGCGTCACCGCCGTACACGTCGCCTATCGCCTTCGTGGCGAGGAGTCGGAGGCCGACGCGCGCCACTGCCGCGAGCTGCTGGACGCGACCGTCCTCGTCGCAAGTGACGATGTGTCACAAGCCTCGACCGAGGCCGAGCTGCGCGAGCTTCGCTACCGACTCACGGAAGGCTTCGGTCTCCGCGCGACCGGGCACACAGCGTCGGATCAGGTGGAGACGATCCTCTACCGGCTCGTCTCGTCTGGAAACACGAAAGGCATCAAAGCAAAACGCGAGGACGGTGTGGTGCGTCCGCTGCTCGAGCTCTGGCGCGAAGAGACGGAGGAGTACTGCCACACGCAGGACCTGCCAGTTCGGCAGGATTCGTCCAATCCGAACACCAAGCGCGGGCTGATCCGGGAAGAGGTCCTGCCGCTCCTCCGGAAGCTCCATCCAGGGGCCGACCGGAATCTGCTCGCGCTCGCCAGCGAGCCGCCGAGGCTCCCGCGCAGCCTCGAGCGGACGCTTTCGGAGCTGCTCGCGTCCACCGCGGGGACCAAGGCCGCCGACCTCGGCCACGGAGTTCGAGCGGAGCGCGAGTACGGGCTCATTCGCCTCGAGGGACGGGCCGAGTACGGACCGTGGCTCATCGAGAGTGACGTCCGCGGGCTGCACGTGAGAACAAGACGGCCCGGCGACCGGCTCGCAGGCCGGCGCAAGAAGGTGCAGGATCTGTTCGTGGACGCGAAGGTGCCGCGACGAGAGCGCGACTCCTGGCCGGTCGTGGTCGCCGGGGACGAGGTAGTCGCGATTCCGGGGATTGCCGAGGCGCCAGGCTGGGAAGGATCGGTCCGGGCATGGAAAGATGGGCTGGATGACTCAAGCTGAGCTCGAGCAAGGGGTCGGCGAGATCCTCATCGACCAGGCGTCGCTGCAGGGCCGGGTTGTCGAGCTCGGCGCGGAGATTTCGGCCGACTACGCGGGCCGCGACCTGCTCCTCGTCGGCGTGCTGAAGGGCGCCGTCTTCTTCATGGCCGATCTCATGCGCGAGCTCACCGTTCCCTGCGAGATCGACTTCATGGCGATCTCGAGCTACGGCGCGGCGACGGACTCCTCGGGGGTCGTCCGGATCCTCAAGGACCTCGACATCAACATCGCGAATCGCGACGTGCTCGTGGTAGAGGACATCATCGACTCGGGGCTCACGCTCTCGTACCTGATGCGCAACCTGCGCGCGCGCAAGCCCGCCTCGCTCGAGATCTGCGCGCTCCTGACGAAACCCGAGCGCCGGGAGATCGACGTCCCGGTGCGCTACGTGGGGTTCGAGATCCCGAACCGCTTCGTGATCGGGTACGGGCTCGATTTCGCCGAGCGCTACCGGAACCTGCCGTACGTCGCGGTCCTGCACCCGGACCTCGTACCGAGCGCCACGTAGAACGGCAAAGCCCGTTCCGCTTGCTGCTGTGCGTCGCGCGGCCAGCCGGAAGGGATTCACTCCCGCGGGAGGCTCGCAACGCTTCGTGCGATGAGCCGCGGAAAGAAGGGCTCGCGGGGGAACCATCGGGTTCCCCGCGCTTACGCGGATCTGGTGCCGAACGTCACGTAACGTGGCGCGAACATCCGAGCCACCCCCGAGCCCGAAGTACGCACGCCATGTGCCTGCTGAACGAGGGAGAGGGGGTCGCGGCAGTTTTGCCGAAGAAGTGCGGTGATACCCTGGCTCCACTGCCGTGAACAGATTTTTCCGTAGCGCACTCTTCCCGCTGATCGTGATCGTCCTGCTCGTCTACCTGGCGAGCCAGACGCTCCTTCCGGGCCGCTCGGCGGCGAAGAAGTTCACGACCTCGCAGCTCATAGCGCAAAT
>VAWZ01000133.1 GCA_005888365.1 Actinomycetota bacterium | reverse complement strand
GCAGAGGCGCTCGCCCGAGCGGTCTCCGATCCCAATAACGCCTCCTACGGCAAGTACGTGAAGCCCGAGGAGTTCCGCAAGCGGTTCGCGCCTTCGCAGCAGCAGGTGAACGCGGTGCAGTCGTGGCTCCGGGGCCAGGGCTTCAAGGTCGACTACACGCCACAGAACAACCACTACGTCGAGGCGGAGGGCACCGTCGCACAGGCGCAGGCCGCGTTCGACACCTCTTTCGGGATGTACTCGGTCGAAGGCCAGACCGTGCGCTCGCCCTCCGGCGACGTGAGCATCCCGGACACCCTTGCCGCCACCGTGACCGGCATCGTCGGGCTCGACGACAGCGCGGTCTTCACGCAGCCCGACCATGTGGTGGACAAGGACGCACCGCCGTCTGCGGGGTTCCGGAACGCGCCGCCGCTCTCCGCCTACTGGGCGCAGCTCGTGTCGCCGTATGCCTACCCGGCCGGATTCACGGATCTCTCGAGCCCGGCGACGGCGCCGTGGTCGGTCAGGGGCAACACGCCGGCGCAGATCAAGGGCGCGTACGGGATCTCCGGATACAACGGTGCCGGGCAGACGGTCGCGATCATCGATGCGTACGCGTCGCCGACGATCCTGCAAGACGCCAACCAGTGGTCGACGAATCGCGGCCTGCCGACGATGAACGGCTCGCAGTTCACCCAGGTTGTGCCGCCCGGGATCTTCAACAAGCCGCAGAACAACTCGCAGGATCCGCAGGGCTGGTACGGAGAGGAGACGCTCGACGTCGAGGCGGTGCACGGCATGGCGCCCGCCGCGAACATCGTCTACGTCGGCTCGCCGAACAACTACCAGGACCTCGACGCGGCGATGAACCACGTCGTCGACAGGCACCTTGCGCAGATCGTGACGAACTCGTACGGCTTCGCCGGCGAGCTCCTGCCGCCCGGCTACATCAAGCCCTTCAACGACACGCTGATCCAGGCAGCAGCGGAGGGAATCGGCGTCTACTTCTCGTCCGGTGACAGCGGTGACGAGACGTCTCGTTTCGGCTTCGCGAATCCCGACTGGCCCGCAGTCAGCCCGTGGGTGACCGCGGTCGGCGGGACCGCCCTCGGCGTCGGCGCGGCGAACACCCGCGTCGTCGAGACCGGCTGGGGCACGAGCAACTACAACTGCAACACGACCACTCTCGCCTGCACGCGCACCGGGTGGCTGTACGGCTCGGGCGGCGGCGTGAGCCGGCTCTTCCCGGAGCCGTCGTACCAGACGTCTGCCGGTTTGAGCTTTAGCGGCCGGGCGATCCCGGACGTGGCGGCGCTCGGCGACCCGCAGACGGGGCTGCTGGTCGGCCAGACGCAGACGTTCCCGAACGGGGCGTACTACGACGAATACCGCATCGGCGGGACGAGCGCCTCCGTCCAGACCTTCGGGGGTCTCATGGCGCTCGCCGACCAAGCGGCGGGACACCCCCACGGGTTCGCGAACCCAGATTTCTACGCGAATCCGAGCTCCTTCTACGACGTGCTGTCCGTGAAGACCGCGGTCGCACGGCGGAACTTCAACAACAGCGTCGACGCGAGCGCGGGGACCGCTGATCGGCTCCGCACGTTCGACGACTACTCCGGCTCGCCCACGCAGCACACGGGTACAGGCTGGGACAACGTGACCGGCCTGGGTACTCCGCAGGGCGTTTTCGCCCACTAGCCGGAGCGAGCTCGAGGCACGAGGCGGCGCAACGCCGCCTCGTGCCTCCCGACTGGCACGATCGCCGACAATCCGAAGCCGGCTCTGCGGCCGTAGATATGGTGGTCTTCCGACAACGCGATCGGCAGTCCCCGAGTCCCTGTCGGTCGCCCGACGAAGGGGAGGGAACGTCAGATGAAGAGACTGGCGATTGCCGGGATCCTCGTCGCGACCGTCGCGACAGCCGTCCTGAGCGCTTCCGCGGGCGCGGCATCGGACTGGAACTACGTCGCCAAGCCACCGTACGTCCAAGGCCCACGCTTGAGCGCGGGCGCCTCGTCGCTGCCTGACCAACTGGCGCCTCCGACCTGCGACTTCGGCGGCGGCAACGTCTTTCGCTGCTACACACCCGGCCTGTTGCGGCGCGCCTACGACTTCCCGTCGACCGCGACGCTCAACGGTGCAGGCCAGACGATCCTCATCTTCGACGCGTATGGAGATGCCGAGATCCAGCAGGATCTCGCGCTCTTCGACGGCATCTTCGGGATCCCGGCTCCGCCCTCGTTCACGGTGCTCTGCCCGATGGGGTGCCCGAAGACGCAGACCGCAGGGCCGCATGCCGTGGACTCGTGGGACCTCGAGACCGCGCTCGACGTCGAGTACGCCCACGCGATGGCGCCCGGTGCGAACGTCGTCCTCGCGGTGGCCCCGAGCTCGTCCGGGAACGCGATCAACAACGCCGAGAGGAAAGTCCTACCGCAGTACCCGGGAGCGATCGTCTCCCAGAGCTTCGGGATTCCCGAGGCGCTCATTCACAACAACAAGACGCAGCTGGACCAGGCGCACGCGAACTACGTCCTCGCCCAGTCGCTCGGTGACACGGTGCTCGCCAGCACCGGCGACTTCGGCGCCACGAACGGCATCGACGATGTGGCGAACGCGGGCTACCCGGCATCGGATCCGCTCGTCACTGCGGTCGGAGGGACGCAGGGTCATCCGTATCCGGACGGCCTGCTCACCGCCGGCTTCACGTACGGGGCCGAGGAGGCGTGGAACGAGCCTGACTTCGGCGTCGCGACCGGCGGCGCGGTGAGCATGCTGTTCGCTCCGCCGAGCTTCCAGTCCGGGCTCGGCTTCTCGGGCCGTGCGATCCCTGACATCTCCTACAACGCTGCCCTGAACGGCGGTGTCCTCGTCATCGACACGACCCCCGACGGGACGTTCATCTTCCTCGTCGGCGGGACGAGCGCCGGCTCGCCGCAGTGGGCCTCGACTCTTGCGCTCGCGAATCAGGCCCGCGGACAGATCGCCGAGCCGGGTCTCGGCTTCGCGACGCCCGCCCTGTACGGGCTCGGTGGCACGCCGGCGCTCCACGACATCGTCTTCGGGAACAACGCGCTCGCCGGTTCCGTGGGATTCAGCGCAGGCGCCGGCTACGACCTGGCGACCGGGCTGGGTACTCCGGACGTGACGAATGTCGTCCATGCCTTGAAGTAGCGGTCTCGGACGAGGGGCCGCCGTGACGGCGGCCCCTCACCGACACCCGTCGGAACCCCGATCGAGGGTTCCGGGACTCGGCATCGGCTGCCGATCGTCTGCGACACGACCCCGCGGTCCGGGTTCGCCCATGTCGAAAAGGGGAGATGCACGTGCGAAAGCTGATCGCTCTATCCGCCGCACTCATCGGGGTCTTCCTCGTCCTCGTGGCGCCGGCGGAAGCCGTCAAGTTCGGACAGCCCGACGGCAACGGCCATCCTTATGTCGGGCTCGCTGTCT
>VAWZ01000050.1 GCA_005888365.1 Actinomycetota bacterium | reverse complement strand
CTTGCTCGTACGCCACCTGCGGCGCGAACATGCAGCACCCGTCACAAGCGGTCTTGAACGGACTTGAGCGAAAATCGAGTCGCGCCCACGAGCGACTCGAGCTAGCCACGATCGCCGTGACCCCCCAAGCCAAAAATGCCTCGACGGAGCGGCGCCGGAGTCGAACCGACCGAGCCGTGGGCTACACGACCGCACTGGTTTTGAAGACCAGCACGGTGAATCGCGCAAACCCGCATGAACTCTAGGTTTTCGTTACTCAAGAGTTCGGTGCGCGATAGTGATTGCGACAGTTTTTCGAGAAGTGCGTAGACCGTCGGTGCATCTGGCGCGGATGACTACGCGGCCCCGACGCGTGACGAGACGGCGAAGAGGTGCCACTCTCCGACGTCTTTGAGAGTGCGGACGCCGCGATCCTCGAATGGGATTCCCGATCCCGCGACGAGATCCTTGACGGTGCCGGAGACGAGTATCTCGTCCGGCTCGGCCTCTGCCACAACGCGCGCGCCGATGTGTACCGCAACTCCGCCGACCTTGCCGTCGATCAGCTCACACTCGCCGGCGTGAAGACCGGCTCTAATTTCGATGCCGAGCTCCGCCAAGGCGTCGCGGACAGCGCAGGCGCAGCGGATGGCGCGTGCCGGCCCGTCGAAGCTCGCGAAGAAGCCATCCCCGGCCGTGTCGATCTCGCGGCCCCGAAAACGAGCGAGTTGACCACGCACGCGTGAGTGGTGCTCGCGCAGAAGCTCGCTCCAGCGTGCGTTGCCGAGTGTCATCGCCTTCTCCGTCGAGCGCACGATGTCCGTGAAGAGAACGGTGGCGAGGACGCGGTCAGGTTCGGTCTCCTCCCAGGGCCTCTCGCGCCAGATCCGCTCGACAAACTCGCGGACGGCGACGGCGACCGCACCGGCGTCGCCGACCCAGGGAATGTGATCGATGCCGTCGAGCTCCCGGTAGAGCGCTCCGGGAACCTGCTCCGCGACGAGCCGGCTCACATCGACTGGGACATAGCGATCGCCAGTACGGTGCAACACGAGCGTCGGCACCCGAATCGTCGGCAGCACCGACCGGATGTCGATCTCGAGGTTCATTCGCCGGAGCGCCGCAAGCGCGCCCGGGGTCGCGCTGAGCCTGGTGGCATGAACCGCCCACGCGAGGACCTCCTCGTCGCCGGCGATAGTCGGATACATGCGCTGCGCCAGCTGGGCGATGAAGTCTGGCTCGGCGAAGCGTCTCTCCGACTCTTCGATGTAGTGCTGCGCCGCGTCCTCTCGCAGTCCCCATGGGTAGTCCGAAGCCCACAGGCCGCGGGGCGGCACGGCAAAGAGAACGAGCGCCGTCACGCGCGCGGGGTACGTCGCCGCGAAGAGCACCGCCATCGCACCGTCCGGTCCGGTTCCGAACAGGGCTGCGCGCTCCGATCCGACAGCATCGAGGACGGCGCGCACGTCGTCCATTCGCTGCTCGAGCGGAGGAACGCGACTCGGCCGGTCGGAGAGTCCGACGCCACGACGGTCGAAGAGGAGCAGGCGGGAGAACGACGCCAGCTCGCGCATGAAGGCGGCCCAGCGCGGGTTCTCCCAGAAGATCTCGACGTTGGATATGACCTGCGGGACGAAGACCAGGTCGAGCGGACCCTCGCCGACGACTTGATACGCGATGTTCAGGCCGTCCGTCGTGCGCGTGTAGCGAATCGCAGGAACGTCCATGCGGCCGTTACAAGAAACCAGCGTTCCAGAAAGCAGCACACCTCGAGCTGCGGAGTTCGATGCGGACCCAAGGCGCAACCGGCAGCGACTGCGCGCGCACAGCCACAGTGGCATTGTAGGTTGCGGGCACCTGGCCGCACGGAGGAATGAACTGCGCGGAGGGCGGCCGTGGACCTTCGGGCGTGTCTCGTTGCATCATCTGGTGAGACATGGCCATGCGGGCGCTCGCGAGGGAAGTTGTGGGACGCGATGAGGAGCTCGCGGTCGTGCGAGATTTTCTCGCTGCGGTCGACCGCCTCGCCGGGGGCGCATCACGACGAGCGTTGCGGGCGGCGTTCACGACCGTCCGCCAGACCCAGCCTTCGAGGCTTCCCGTCTCGCGGTTCTCGAACCGGCCCCGAATCGCTCGAGCGAAGGCGTCCTGAACAGCATCATGCGCGAGCTCCATCTCGCCCACGATTGCTTCAGCGACCCGCAGGTACTCGTGGTACGAGCGGCGGTAGAGCTTGCCCAGTGCCTCGACCGGTGCCTGGCGTCTGTTCGCACTCCCTCTATAACCCGACCGCGGCGCGGATCTTCTTTAGCCTCCCGCTCGCGTATGAGCCCGCAGGGGAGTCTTATGCAGCCAGGACGCACCAGCTGCGCCGCTTGTTATCCAACCTCCCCGCAAATGCTCTTGGGTGTGTCCAAGTGCGCGATAGTTGCGCGATAGTCGGCACCATTCTCAGGCGGTCTTGAGCGGACTTGAGCGGAAGATCGATCAGCTCGATGCAAGCCCAGCAGGAAAGCCGTAATCGGCGTGACCGTGCCAGATTTGGCTTAACGGAGCGGCGCCGGAGTCGAACCGACCGAGCCGTGGGCTACACGACCGCACTGGTTTTGAAGACCAGCTGGGCCACCGGGCCCATGCCGCTCCGGCGGGGAGGGTAGATCAGCGCGGGGTTGGGAAGGAGCTGGTATCTCGGGGCGCGCGTGGCCAAGAGGACTTGGAGTCGGTGGGCAAGGTGCCCGAAGTGGTTTTGGAGCGTCGCGCGTCCAAGGCGTTCCTGACCACTGTGCGCCGACGGTCGGTCTAGCGTGCTCGGGAAGCTGGAGCTAGACTGTTGTACCAGCCAGAACGTGTACCGATGGCGCGTGTGCGCCTTCCTTATCCGTTCAAACGGTGCGGGGAGGCGAGATTTGGGCACACGTGCTGCGACACGGAGCGCTGAGAGGGGCTGCATCCCGCGCGGGTGGAGGAAGGTCGCCGTAGGGGTCGCCGTGTGCGCGTTTTCCGTCGCCGCCTGCGTCCTGCTCGCGCGACGCCTGACGAGCACGTCCTGGCCACTGCAGAACGCTGAGCTGTCCTTCGTTCTCATCAGCGCCGCCGCCTACTGCGCCAGCTTCGGTTTTCGCGCGATCGGCTGGCGGCGGATGTTCCCAAGCTGTGGGCGACCCGACCGTGCCGGGTGTCTCGCCGCCTGCGGGGCCGCGGCTGCGAGCGGCGTCGTCCTCCCGTTCCGGCTCGACTATCTGGTGAAGATCTCCGTGCTTCGTCGCCTCCGCGGCAACGCTCTCGCGCTCGAGACGATCGTGCTGTCGATCGTCGCACTCGGGATCGTCGACTCCATCACGATGCTGCCACTCGCGATCTCAGCGCTCGCGACCTCGGGGCCGGTCTTTCGCGCCCCACTCACCGTGGTGGTCCTGTTCTGTGTCGGCTGCCTCGGCGTTCTCTTGGCGGGCCATCGACTCGTGCGCCTGCCGTTGGTAGGGCGCTCCAGGCGTGCGACCGCGATCTGCCGGCGGATCGGCGAGAACATCGTCGTCACGCGCTCGATGCTCGTCGCCGGCGTCTTGCTCTTCGCCTGTTGGACGTCTCGCACCCTCGGCAGCGTGTTTCTCCTCTTGGCGCTCGGTGGTGGATTCTCGCCGACTCTGGCACTTGTGATTCTGTGCATGGCGGGTGCGACCTCGATCCTCCCGATAACAGCCGGAGGGGCTGTTGCCGGTATGGGGGCGACTGCGGGCGTGCTCTTCGCCCTCGGGGCTTCGAGGGACGTTGCACTCAACTTCCCGCTCGCCTCGGGGCTGCTTCTTACCGTTGCCGCTCTGACCGCGGCCGCGGCGGGGTTTGCGGGCTCGCTCGCATCCGGGCTACGTGGGCGACTCGTGTTCCCGGGTGGGCTAGCGAGGGTCGGCGGCTGACGCCGTCTCAGCGCGTGCACGCGCTAGCGAGGCGTCTCCTCGATCCTCCATTCACCTCCGACCTCGCGCACTAAGACCTTCCCGCAGGTTGGACAGCGCCGCTTCGTCGCCTCGCGGAGTTGCTCGCCCGGGCCGCTGATCGTGGATTCGACACGCGCCCCGCAGTTAGGGCATGCGTCGCTCTCTCGATCCTCGTCCGAGGTCCGCATATCTTCCGAAACGTAACAGCCACGCCGAGCCCTCGCGCGAATGCCTCGGGGTCAAACTATGCGCCGGCGATGCCGCTGCCGTTGGCGACCACCTGGCCGCTTGTGATCTTCGGGTCGTTAGGCACCCGTGACTCGAGCTTCTCGTCGCGGATCCATGCGGCGACGAGGCTCGTCGACTCCTTGCCTTGCTCGGGCGTGTCGAGAGGCCGAGCGAGCTGAAGACGCCGTTGCCCGCGTCGATCAGGTAGTAGCCCTGGAAGCCGAGCAACTCGTTGAGTTTCGGGACGAGCATCCCGTTGACCTTGCTGGTCAGCTCCGCGGCGCGCCTCTGGTCCACACCTTCGTACCGACGGATGGTCGCATGCATGTGCTGCTCCCTCGGTGATTCGTGCCAGGGCAGAGAGCACGGATGCACTCCCTGCAGCGCCCGGGTTGCGTGGAACAGTCGAAAGGAAGATGCGAACCCCTCCGCGGCTTCAAAGCTAACCGACGCGCTTGCACCAGCGCAGTTGCGATTCCCGCAAAGGACGGGGAACACGCCGGGAGGCGGCGCGCCGGCGTCTTCAGTGCTCCGAGCCTGGAGGCGCAGCTTCGCTCCGACGGCGCCGCGCGCCGCTTGCGGCGTGGTCGCGCTCAGACGACGTCTCCGGGTCGATCGTCTCCGCGCGGCGCATCGCCTCGTACACCGCGTCCCAGTGACGTGAGATCTCTCCCAGGGCACGAGCGGTTGTCAGCGCAGCGTCCTCGAGCCGGGCGTTCACTCTCTCGACCTCCGCCAATCGTTCACCGAGGCCGCGGATCTTGTCTCCTAGCGTGCTCAACTCCTGGGCGAGTACCTCGTAGTCGTCCACCGCCGGAGATGATTCCGCTGCGTTCGATAACCGTCAACCCGGGAGCGTTGGAGCGCCTGCACCGAGCGGGCGCTACGCGCGGAACGGTCGTCATGGCCCTGTAACTCGAACGCTGTTCGCCGAACGCAACGCTTGCAGGAGCGCTTCGCCAGGTGTCTGGCCACACGGTTCAGTATCGTCGGCGCGATGGGGCGCGCCAGGGTCTTATGGCTTGCGCTCCTCGTCGTCGCAGCGCTTGTGGTTTCGAGCTGCGGGGGAACGAAGGTCTCGACTCCCGAGAATGTGGCGCGGGCAGCGAGACCCGCCTCCGGTGCAGCGCCGTGGCCGGCACCGCCGAATCCGCTCGAGCTCGCCCGGAAAGCCGGGCTCGAGTCCGAGACACACGAGTTCCTCTCCTATCACGTGCACGCGCATCTGGACGTGTTCGTGAACGGCCAGCCGGTGCCCGTGCCGGCTGGAATCGGGATCAACATCGACGACCCCGCGGTGCATCACGCGCCCTTCGTCGACGGCACCGAGGCCTACGGAGGGATCGCGCCACCCTGCAAGCAGCCGTGCATCTCGCCGCTCCACACGCACGACGACAGCGGGATCCTGCACACCGAGTCGGCGAAGGCGAACCCGAACCGGCTCGGCCAGTTCTTCACCGAATGGGACGTGCGGCTCGACAGCACGTGCGTCGGCGGCTACTGCCGCCCCGGCTCGAGCGTGCTCGTGTACGTCGACGGCGGTCGGTACATCGGCGATCCGGCGGACATCCTCCTCAGCGATCGCAAGGAGATCGCGATCGTCATCGGGACGCTCCCCGACAAGATCCCGACCGCATTTCCCACGTAGCGAATACGGATCGAGAGCGGGCCGGCCGGAAAGAGCGCCGCGGAGACAGGGTGGGCTCGCGGAGGATCTCGGTTCCTCCGCGAGCCCCTTCGCTCACCGCACCTGCCCAGGGAGGAGGGCGGCAGATGGTCCCGGGTCAGGCGAGCGGGCTGCTTGCGACCGGGTCGGCCGTTATGTCTACTTCTGCTGCGAGGGTGATGACGATGCGCTCGTTCTCGGACGGTTCGGCGGAGAGGACGAGGTAGCGGGTCCCGAAGTGGGACACGATCTCCCCGACCTCCGGCACCTCCTCCGCGTACCAGTACTCGGTCCCGGAGGGAAGCCTGACGATGAGTGCGTGCGGTGCTGGCATCTATCGAGTGAGTCGGTCGTTGCCTCGCCTTCAGGCGGCGTCCATGGTACGGCGAACGTAATGTGAACGGAAGACGAAAGTTTTTTCGGCTATAGATATCGAGACATGGACGAGGAGCAACGGTTGATCGGCACGAGGATCGCGCTGGCGCGACGTGAGGCGGGGCTGACACAGCGCGAGCTCGCGACCCTACTCGGGATTACCGCACGGTCCGTCCAAAACTACGAGTCGGGCGCCGTCGTTCCCTACAAGCACCTCGGACGAATCGAGTCGATCGCGAACAAGCGACCCGGCTGGATCCTGACAGCGGACGACCGCGAGGAGGACCTCGTTCCGATGATCGGAGCGCTGCACGAGGCGATGGAGCAGCAACAGCTCCTGCTCCGGGATCACCTCGAGGTGCTTCGCCGCCAGACCGAGCTCCTGCGCAAGCAACGCCAGGCGGCGCAGAGGCGCCAGAACGGGCGGCCGGAGACCTGAGCCACCGTCGCCCGGACGCTCGTCGCCGAGCCTCAGCGTGCAGGAAAGCTCGTCAGCGCTCCGCGCGGATGACGGAGTCGCGAGAACCATCCGCATCTCGGTGCCACTTCGGGCGTGCTCGAGACCGGTCGTGCGCACGGTCAGCCCTTGCGCAGGTGACGCGACTCGCTCTCGACTTCTTCGACGAGCAGGATCACGCCGTGCCCGTTGCCGTCGCCGTCCCTCATGGGGCTCACGAGGACCTTGCAGCGAATCGCCTTCCCGCGGCGGTTGACGGCGTCCAGTGTCAGCTCCAGGAACGGCTCGGCCCCCGGAGCGAGGGTGTCTCGAATCGGCTTGCGCAGCTGGTCCACGGGTAGCCCGAAGTCCAGCGCGAAAAGATTCTTCGCCCGGGCCTCGTCGGCCCGAAGGCCCCACATGTCTTCTGCCAGGTGGTTCCAGCTCTGGACGCTCAGGTCGCGGTCGAGGACGATCACACCGGCCCGCATGCTTCCCAGGATCGACTCGAGAAAGACGTTCGCCAGGTTCAATTGCCCGGTCCGGTCCGTGAGCTCCGTGTTGATGGTCTCGAGCTCCTCGTTCGTCGACTGGAGCTCCTCGTTCATCGTCTCGAGCTCCTCGTTCGTCGACTGGAGCTCCTCGTTCGTCGTCTCGAGCTCCTCGTTCGTCGACTGCAGCTCCTCGTTCGTCGTCTCGAGCTCCTCGACGGTCGACTGGATCTCCTCGTAGGCGGTCTCGAGCTCCCGTCTCGAGCGCTCGAGCTGGCTCCGGAGCTCGTGAGCGCCCGAGACGTCGGTGAAGGTGATACTGGTCCCGAGCGGCTCGCCGTGGTCGAGCAGCGGAATCACTTCGACGTCGAGGTAGCGCCGCACGCCCGTGCGCGATTCCCAGGCCACGGCAGGCTCGATGTTCGGCCGCAGCTCCGTGCGCGCGCTATCGATGCGCGAGCGCAGCTCGATCGGACGGTACGAGAGCTCGAGCTCCCGAAACGGGCGTCCCAGGTCGGCGTCGGCAACTCCGAACTCCGAGCGGGCGAGGCTGTTCGCCGAGACGAGCGAACCCGACGCGCCGAGGACGATCTGCGCGACGGTGGCGCTCTCGAAGACAGCTCGTCGGAGCTGCTCATCCGAGTCTTGAGCGTGCGTAATCGGTGGAGGCGCGTGGTGCACGTGCTCTCCCGCCATTGGGACTCGCGCGAACAGGCGACGCTTGACGTCTACCGGAGCGAACATGCTCGTCCGTGTCAGCAGCATCTCCGACTTTCCGAGAAAGAGATAGCCGGCGGGCGCGAGCGCGAAGTGCAAGCCGTTGTAGATCCTGCTCTGGGTCTCCGCGTTGAAGTACATGAGCGTGTTGCGGCAGACGGCCAGGTCGACGCGCGATATCGGCGCGTCCTTGACGAGGTCGTGACGGCCGAAGATGACCGCGCGGCGCAGTTCCTTCTTGAGCGCGAAGGCACCGTTCGCGGGCTCGAGGTAGCGCTCCCGCAGCTCGCTGGGGATCGCCTGCACCGCCTTGGTGTCGTAGATGCCCGACCGCGCCTGGGCGAGCGCATCGTCGTCGACGTCCGTCGCGTAGATCTTCACGCGCTCGAGCATGTTGGCGAGGCCCACGTCCTTCGCGACGAGCATCGCCACGGTGTATGCCTCCTCTCCCGACGCACAGCCGACGGACCAGATGCGGATTGGCTCGTCCGGCCCTTTGCGTTCGACGATTTGCGGGAGGATCTCGTTCGCGAGGAACTCCCAGGAGTCCGCGTCCCGGAAGAAGCTCGTGACATTGATCAGGATCGTGTTGAAGAGCTCGGTGAACTCGTCCGGGTGCACCTCGAGGTAGTCCTGGTACTGCGAGAATCCCTCGATCCCGACGACCTGCATCCGCTTTCGGACGCGCCGCATGAGGCTCGCACGCTTGTAGCCGGTGAAGTCGAAGCCGCGACCGTCCCGTACGTAGTCCAGGAGCCGCTCGAAGTGCGGATCGACCTCCGGCGGCAAGTTACGCTCCCACGACGAGGGAGGAGAGGGCCGGCGCCATCTCCTCGAGAGGAAGCACGAAGTCGACCTGTCCCGTGCCGATCGCGGCGCTCGGCATCGCGAAGAACTGGCTCGTCCGCTCGTCCTGCGCGATGACCGTCCCACCCATCTTCTTGATCGCCTTCACCCCGATCGCCCCGTCGCTCCCGGATCCCGTGAGGACGACCCCGATCGCCCGCTCGCGAAACGCCGCGGCGACCGACTCGAAGAGCAGATCCGCGGACGGGCGAACGAAGTGCACGAGCTCGGACTGCGTGAGCGAGAGCGTCCGGTCGGCGTTTGCAAGCAGGTGCTTGTCCGGAGGGGCGATGTACACCGTGCCGGGCTCGATCGTCTCGCCCCCGGCTGCCTGCTGCACGGAGAGCGCGACACGCCGGCTCAGGATCTCGGCCATGAGGCTGCGGTGCCGCGGATCGAGGTGCTGGACGACCAGGATCACCACAGGCAGGTCGGAAGGAATTCCCGAGAGGACCGTCGTGAGCGCGGCCAGGCCGCCGGCCGACGAGGCGATGGCGATCACGTCGTAGCTCGCCTGGACAGCCGTCCCGTGGCGGGGATGGGTCGCGCTCTGTGCGGGGCCATTCGACGACTCGCTCATCCCTGCCTTTGCTCGCTGAGCCAAGAGTCTACGCCCGACGGGGTTGGGCGGCCCCGATACGCTCGCCCTGATGGCAGGCCCGGGATTCCGCTCCAGGAAAGGGCTCGTGCTCCTCGTCACGCTCGTCGCGGGCGGAGCGGCTGCGGTCGGGGGCTGGTTCCTGCTCCTGCGAGACGTGGCCGAGCCGACCACCGTGGGCGAGGCCGTCTCAAGCTTCCGGGAGACGACCGGGAGCGGCGCTACGTCATCGGTTCCCGTAGGCGTCTACGTGTACGCGACCGACGGATTCGAGAAGACGGATGCCCTCACGGGGGTCACGCACCACTATCCGGGACGCACGACGATCACCGTGACGCGCGACCCGTGTGGGGTGCAGATGCGCTGGGACGTCTTGAAAGGGCGGTCGACGGAGTGGACGTTCTGCATCGGTCCGGACGGCTGGGTCATGAAGACGCAGGACGAGCGGCATACGTTCTTCCAGGTGACGGAGGGAACCATCTACGCATGCTCGGATGGTCCGTTTCGGCCCGCGGGGGACGTTCCTGGAAGACGTGTCCGAATCACGTGTACGACGTCGTCCGCGAAGGAACACGAGACCCAGTGGATCGTCGGTCGGGAGACGACGCGCGTCGGGCCGAAGCGGGTCGGCACGGTGCACATCCGCCAGCTGATCTCGCTGAGCGGGGGAACGCGAGGAGCTTCGACCTACGACATCTGGCTCGACCGCAAGACGGGCGTTCCGGTCCGGATTGCGATGGTGTCCAGGACGACGAACGACTCGCCCGTCGGCGCCGTGCGCTACGAGGAGGTCGTGACCCTGCGGCTCGAGTCGCTCGTACCCAGACGATGAGGTTGCGCAGGCTTGCCCGGCTCAGTCTCGCGCCGGACGGTCGACCGCGGCCCGAGGCGCCGTTCGGGCAGGGCCCGCTCGCCGCAAGGGTTCTGCGGGGTGCGATCCTCGGGGCAAGCGCGGTGGTGAGCCGGGCTCCGGTGAGCATCGTCGGGCCCAGACCACGATCGGCGCCACGATCGAATGGGCCTGTCGCCCGGCCAAGCGCCGCCGGCTCGCGTCGAATCTCTGCCACGTCGTCGCGCTGCCTCCGGACCACGCCGACGTGAAGACGCTCCTGCGGAAAGAGGTGCGGAACGAGGCGCGACGCTCGGCCGACTTCCTGTGGGCGCTCGCGAGGCCGGGCGAGCTGCTCGAGACGACCGAGGTCGAGGGGCGCGCGCATCTGCACGAGCCCTCGACCGAGGGCGCGGGGCACTGCTCCTGTCGACACACATCGGCGGCTGGGAGGTCGCGATGTCGCTCGTGCCGCACATCGTCCCCGTGCCGACCACCGCGATCGTCACCGACGACTGGCTCGCCTGCGCAGTCGAAGGACTGCGGATACGCGCAGGCCTCGGGATCATGTACGACTCCGAGTCGGCCGCGAACGCCGTGACACTGCTTCGGCGCGGCGAGGCGCTCCTCGTGCTCGGGGACTACGCGAAGGAGGGGATGCGGACGTACGCCGTCCGGTTCCTCGACGCCGTCGCCGAGCTTCCCGCCGGCCATGCGGTGCTCGCGCGCGTATGCGGCGCGCCGGTCGTCCCGTTCAGTGTCTTGCCCCTGGCGCGAAAGCGATGGAGGATCGAGGTCGAGCCACCCCTCTACGCGCCCGACCGGAACGGCGGTGTCGAGGTGGAGAAGGTCCTTCTCCAGAAGCTCGCCGACAGGTGGACCGTCACCCTTCGGGCGCATCCGGAGCACTGGGCTGCCGTCTATCCGATGACGTGGCGCGGCCGGTGAGCGCGGTTGCCTGCGGCTCGCGCTCCCGGCCGACAAAGGTCGGCCGGTGAGCCGGGCGTACAGCGTGCCCTGCTCCGCTTTCCGCGAGCGGTGCACGGGCTCAACGTGGGCTATGCCCTCTTCAACGTCAGCCTCACTCTCGGTTGGCTCGTTCTCCTCTATCGTCGCCGCGACCCCGCGTATCACCGTCTTCGTCGCGCGTGCCTCCTCGCACACGTCGGCGCGCAGCCCGTCTTCCTGCTCTTCCCGACCGCGCCCCCCCGAGCGCTCGACGGCTTCGTCGACACGCTGTCCGAGGTGAGCGGTTTCGACCTCGAGCATCCGCTGCTCGTCCGCCTCTACAACCCGGTCGCCGCGATGCCGAGCTTGCACGTGGCCTTCGCCGTGGTCACGGGCGTCGCGATAGCCGAGGGATCCGAATCGGGCGCGACGAGGGCGTTCGGGGACGCATATCCGGGTCTCGTCTCCTTCGTCGTGGCCGGGACGGGCAACCACTACGTGCTCGACACGCTCGGCGGGGCGGTTCTGGGCGCGGCCGCGCGGAGGCTTGTATGAGCAGCGCTTGCCTTCGGCTCGCGTTCACGGCGAAAACCATGTTTCCCCCGTGCGACCCCTTCTTCAAGACGTGGGGAACCTTTGCTTCTTCGCCGAGGTCGCCGCATTCGCGGCGTACGCGGGTCGTAGTGCGGGAGGCGCTCCGCTGGCGGGACGGGCCGACGGCCTCGTTTGGGCTCAGCGTGCATGTCACGCTCGCGAGCCTGGGAGCGACTCGGATCATCGCCGCTGCCGGGGCGGGGGGCTTGGCCGTGACCTACTCGTGTTTCCGGCGCGCGCGCCTGACGTTCGAGGATGCCTTCGTGCGCGTTCTCGGGCTGAACACACCTCGTCTACTTCGTGTTCGGCGTCGGGGCATGGGCGGCAGCGCTGTTCGCCACCCTCGGCGTCCTGGGTCACGCCCCGCTCGCGCTCACGGTGCCCTGGCTCGTCGTCGTTCCGTTCTGCCTGCTCGCGGCGCGGTTCGTGACTGCGCCGAGCCGGGTCGCCCACCTGACCCGGTCGACGGGAAGCCTGCTCCGGCGCGGACTCGCCTACGCGATCGCGGGGAC
The DNA here is from genome assembly GCA_005888365.1 of Actinomycetota bacterium. Classification (GTDB taxonomy): domain Bacteria; phylum Actinomycetota; class Thermoleophilia; order Gaiellales; family Gaiellaceae; genus GMQP-bins7. The sequence continues at coordinate 6,695 of VAWZ01000050.1, read as the reverse complement.
GGCTTGGGTGCGCGAAGTGCGGAGTGCGGAAGGCGGGCGACGGGCGCTCGGAGCCTCGGGCCGACGATCTCTGCCCTCGCGGCGCTCGTCCTGCTCCCCCCGCCGAGCGAGGGCTCGAGCAGGCTGCCGCCGCGTAACATCGGGCGCGTGCGGCGTGTCCTCGTCCTGTTCGCCGTCGTAGGCTTGGCGACAGCGTCTCCCCTTGCCGCCTCCTCCGTCAGGATGAAGCTCACGACGACCACGCCGACGCCACGAGTCGGCGAGCCCTGGCGCTACACGCTGACTGTGCGAAGCACGTCGGGAGCGCCCCTCCTGGCCCGCGCGAAGCTGCAGCTCCTGCTCGGCGACACCGTCGTCGGCTGCTGGAAGGGCGGTGCCATGGTGCAGTGCTTCGGCAAGACCGCGGGCGACTGGATCACTCTCCGGGGAAAGCGGTCGGGCTTGCTCCAGTTCCCGGCCCAGTCGGTCGGGGTGCGGCTGACATTCCAGGCGACGGTCAAAGTGCAACGGCTCACGAGAAAGGTCCGCGCGCCGGTGACGGTGCAGCCCATGGCGGCGCCCAGTCCCTAGCGACCGGCCGAGAGGCGCCAACTGGTGAGGTCGAAGCGCTGGCCCAGCCGATGCAGCACCCCCTGCGCGATCAGGTCGCCGGCGGGACGCTCGAAGTGCACGCCGTCGTCGGCGCGCATCTTCACAAGCCGGCCGGCGGAGTCGGGGATGTACTCGGCGTAGCCGCCGTCATCACCGGCGAAGTAGAAGTACGTGTCCAGATACGAGACTCGGCCCGGTCGCCGGGCGGCCTCTTTCTGGACGATGGAGTTGATCGTGTCGAAGCGGGCGGTCTGCCCCGCGTCGTCCGAGATGGGAAGTCCGATCCACACGAGATACGCGCCGTTCCGGGTAACGAGGTCCATGATCGTGCGGACGCGCCGCCGATACTCGGCAGTCCAGCTCGGGCTCCCGAACGGCCCGATCTCCTCGCCCGGGGGAAGCCCGGTCATGAAGTCGTGGTCGTCGTTGCCGCCGAACATGGCGACGACGGCACCGGGACGGTCCTTGCTCCGCATCTTGTTGCGGACGTCGGTGAACCAATTGAAGACGTCGGGGCGCTCGAGCCCGGTCGCGATACGTCCGTCCACCTTGCTGCTGGCGTCGATCGCGCGGTTCCCGGCGACCGCCCGCAGGAGCGACTCCCCGGGCACGATCACGAGCGAGTCACCCACGGTCCAGAGTCGCAGCGGGTGGGACGGAGAGAAGCGCGTCCGCCGTGGAGGCACCGAGACCGGCGTCTGCGGCTTGACGTCGGACGTCGGCGGAACGGCGACGGCGGTGTCGATCACGTCGTCGCCCGAGCGTCCGAGCGCGGCTTTCAGCCCCCGGCGCGGCTCGTCGAGGAGCAAGGCGTGGCTCACGTTCGCGAGCGGTCCTGACAGCCGTAGCGCGAGATCGCGCTTCCACCCCTGCGGCTGTCCGGCGGCGGACTTGTGGATGCCGGGGGCGTTCAGCACCGCGCCGAGCACGAGCGCGACGAGCGCTACGACGAACGCCGAGCCCGCGGAGTGGAGCCGGCGGCCGCCCTCGGCCGTCCGCTCCTCGGGACGCCTCCGTCTGTGGGGCCGAGCAGTCGGCTCCATCAGAACCGGAAGTAGATGAACGGAGCCACGCCCTCGGGGCCCATGGCGTTTGCGAGGAGGAGGCCAAACGACAAGACGACCGCCTGCGCCGGCACGGGCAGGCGCGAGAAGCGCGCCATGACCATGAGCGGGAACCGCGGCGGCAGGTACTGAGAGCCGATCCCGACAGCGATCGCGAGCAGCGCACCGCCGGTGACGAGCGGCGAAGCCTGCCCCCAGGCCGTGAAGAGCCGCACGATGACGTCCCGGGCGTCCGCGAACGAGTCCGCGCGGAAGAAGATCCAGGCGAAGCAGACGATCTGGAACGTGAGGAAGCGGTGCCAGGCGCGACGGAGCCCGGTCAGCGGCCGCTCGACGTATCCGGGGCGATCGCGCCACCAGCGCTCGGCGACGAGCGCGCTCCCGTGGATCGCTCCCCAGGCGACGAACGTCCAGCCGGCGCCGTGCCAGAGTCCGCCGATCAGCATCGTCAGCATCAGGTTTCGGTACGTGAAGAGCCGACTGCCGCGGTTGCCGCCGAGAGGGATGTAGACGTAGTCGCGCAGCCAGCGCGAGAGCGTCATGTGCCAGCGACGCCAGAAGTCCTGGATCGACACCGCCGCATACGGGGAGTCGAAGTTCTGCGGGAAGCGGAAGCCGAGGAGGAGCGCGAACCCGATCGCCATGTCCGTGTACCCGCTGAAGTCGGCGTAGATCTGGACCGCGTATCCGTAGATCCCGACGAGCGTCTCGAGCGACGAATGCTGGTTGGGTGCCCCGAAGACCGGGTCGACGATCGCGGAGGCGAGGTAGTTGGCGATGACGACCTTCTTGAAGAGGCCGGTCCCGATGAGGAAGAAGGCCCTCGCCGTGTCGACGTAGCGTGGATCGCGGGGAGTCTCGAACTGCGGGAGGAGCTCTCCAGGCCGCACGATCGGGCCTGCCACGAGATGGGGGAAGAAGGAGAGATACGCGGCGAACTTCCCGAAGCTGACCGGCTGCCAGTCGCCGCGGTACGTGTCCACGACGTAGCTGATCGCCATGAACGTGAAGAACGAGATCCCGACCGGGAGGACGATCGAGCGGATCGACAGAGGAACGTCGAGCCCGACGAGCGTGAAGACGTTGTGCGTCGACGAGACGAAGAAGTCGTAGTACTTGAAGTAGCCGAGCAGCGCGACGTCACCGGCCACGGCCAGCGCGAGGAGCAACTTGCGCTGAGCGACGTTCGTACGCGCGTAGATCGCGCGTGCGAAGAGCTGGTTCCAGACAGTCGAGAAGGCGAGCAGGAAGACAAAGCGCCAGTCCCAGGCGCTGTAGAAGACGTAGCTCGCGGCGATGATGAACGGCCGCCAGCGCTCCCCTCGCGGCATGAGGAGCCACGAGAGGGGGAGGACGACGACAAAAAAGATCGCGAAGGTTGCGGTCGGGAAGAGCACTAGGTGCCTGTCCGGAAAGTGGCCACGGTGGATGTCACGCGGCACGCCCCACGAGGCAAGGACGCAGGGAGCGCCAATACCGGGCCGAGTATTGGTGCGACCGAGGACGCAGCCTCGTGAGGCGTGACGCATGGGAGGCGCCCTGGTTCACTTTCCGGACAGGCACTTTGGACTTAGGAGCAGTGGGCCACGACGGCGCTCGCGATCGCCGCGGCGCGGGCGCGGTAGCCGGCAGCGCTCACGTGGACACCGTCATTGGCTAGCCACCAACGGTGTCCGGCGACCATGCGCACCCAGTCGACCAGGACCAGGTTCCGGTGACGTGCGGCCGCGTTCGAGAGCGCGCGGTTGATTCCGTCGTAGCTTGCTCCCACGGCGGGTGGGCGCACGATCGTCGGCCAGACGACACAGCGTGCCGAGCCCGCGGTCGTGACGATCGTCGAGACGGAGCGGACGAACGTCGAGACGATGCGCGGGTCGTCGTTCGTGCCGGCGCTCACGACCAGTACGGAGGGCAAAGCGCGCGTCCCGGACACGATGCGGGCGGCGTCATAGGCATGGAGCCCGACGTCGTAGTCCTGCACGATCCGGTATTCGCGGAGACGGGCGTGGAGGTAGGGCGCGGCGCCGACGCTCAGGGAGTCACCGATGTCGAGCACGCTTCGAGAGGGCAGCGTCGCGCTCGGCGACGAGCCCGCGGCCAGTCCGGCGAACGCCATGACGCCGACGATCGTGGCGGCGGCGATTCGCACGTACCGATGCGCAGGATCGGAAACCGCTCCCACGGAGTCAACCCGCGGCGCGTCCGATCTCTCGTCAGGCCTCACGCCGACCGGAGGCGTCAGCCGTCGCCCGGAGGCGGGAGCCTCGCGCCCGTGTCCTCGGACCCGACGTCGAGGACGGTTCTCTCCGCGGGCGGCGCGAACCAGGACGGATCGGAGGCGAAGCCCGGGCCGTAGACCGTGAGCGGCGCATACGCCGCTTCGGCCCGCCGCCTCGCCGTCCTGGCGATGGTCCATTCCGCGATCGCGACGAGCATCCATGCACCGGCCATGACGGCGACGATTGCGACCCAGTCGAGATCGGCGACCGCGACTCCCACGGCCGCGGCAGCCAGGAATGTGATCTCGAGCAGGAGCCAGGGAACGTCTGCTCGCCGCGAGCTCGGGCCTTCGAGGTCCCGCACCCATGCGGACGTCTCTCGCCCGAGGCCCGGGCGCCCGTCCCAACCCGGCGCTTCGCCGCCCGCATCGGGCAGCGGATGTTCCTGAGCGCGGAGGGCGTTCACTTCGGCCTGGAGCCCTCCGACCCGGGCCGAGAGCTCGTGAATCGCCGCGAGCACCTCGCGCGGGTCCTGCCGCGACTCGATCGTCTCCTCCAGCGCGGAGCCGCCCGGAGCCTGGGTGGGCTCGAGTTCCTCGGCCACGCTCTAGCCTTCGCCGGGGGGCTGCATCTGGTCGAGCGTCGCGCGACCCTGCTCGTGGACCTCGGCCCGTCGCTCGTCGACCGACGCGTCCGCGGGTTCGGCCGAGCCCTCGTCGTCCGTACGCGTCTCCGCGAGCTTCCGTCGGAGCTCGTCTGCCGGATCCGCGGTCGCAGGCTCCGCTGCCGTCGGCTCGGGCGCGGCAGCCGGGGCTGTGTCGGTCGCGACAGAGCCGACGGCAGCCTGCTCTGCCTCCTCTCGGCGACGCCGGAGCTTGCGCACGAGGGCGGCGACTCCCAGGGTGACGAGAAGCCACGTGAGCAGCTTTCGCATGGGCCGATGGTAGCGCTCGCAGGGAACGGCTTCTCGTCGGTGCTACACGGCCGTTGCTAGACTGGCGCGGCTTCCTGCTTCGCATCGGCCCGCCCGTTCCCCGCGGTGCCAGGACGGCGAGGCCGAACGAGACCGAAGGAAGGGCAGGGAACCTGTGACCGAGTACGAGATTCTGTTGCTGCTCGACCCGGACCTCGACGAGGACCGGCAGTCGGAGATCGTCTCCCGCACGCGAGACCTGGTCGAGAAGGGCGGTGGGAGCTGGGATCTCCACGATCCGTGGGGACGCCGGAAGCTCGCTTACGAGATCGCGCACAAGGGGGAGGGCAGCTACCACCTGCTGCAGTTCACGTGCGAGTCCGAGACCCTCGACGAGGTCTCGCGCGTACTTCGAATCGACGACGGAGTCATGCGCCACATGGCGACACGTCGAATCAAGGGCAGTCCAGCCCGGCCGGTAGCGGTCGCGGCGCCCGCGCGCAACGATGCAGAGATCGCATCCGAGGTCGAGGAAGAGGAGGAGTAGGAGATGGCCGGCAACATCAACCGCGTCGTTCTCGTCGGGAACCTGACCCGCGATCCCGAGCTTCGGCACACGCCGTCGGGGACGCCTGTCTGCTCGCTTCGCGTTGCCGTGAACACGCGACGGAAGGACGAGTCCGGACAGTGGGTCGACAAGCCGAACTACTTCGACGTGACCGCGTGGGGCCAGCAGGGCGAGAACTGCGCTCAGTACCTCGCCAAGGGTCGTCCCGTCGCAGTCGACGGCCGGCTCGAGTGGCGCGAGTGGGAGGCGCAGGACGGCTCCAAGCGCCAGGCGGTCGAGATCGTCGCCGACAGCGTCCAGTTTCTCGGCGGTCGCATGGAGGGCGAGGGCCAGGCCGCGTACGTGCCCGCCGGAGCCGCGGCGGGCGGCGGCGAGGACTTCCCGTCCTCCCCGACCGACGACGACATCCCGTTCTAGGAGCGATTCGATGGCAAGCAAGAAGGCGAGCACGAGTCCACGGAGGCGGCCTGGGCCGCCTGCAACCGGCGGCCGGCGCAAGAGCTGCCACTTCTGCCGCGACAAGGTGGACGAGATCGACTACAAGAACATCGCCCAGCTCCGGCGCTACATCTCCGAGAAGGGCAAGATCCGCTCGCGTCGCATCACGGGCGCCTGCCGGCGACACCAGCTGCAGGTCGCGGGAGCCGTGAAGCGCGCGCGCGAGATGGCGCTCCTGCCCTACGTCGCGTCGTAGGTCGGCATGGACGTCATCCTCCTGCAAGACGTCGAGAAGCTCGGGCTCCGAGGGGACGTCGTCGGCGTCGCCCGAGGCTACGCGCGGAACTTCCTCCTCCCGAGGAAGCTTGCCGAGCCTGCGACGCCCGCCCGGGTCGCCGAGCTACGCAGGGTCGAAGCCGAGCGGGCCAAGCACGAGGCCCGAAGCTCCGACCAGGCGAACGAGGTCGCGGAGGTCCTGACGAAGACCGTGCTCCGGTTCGAGGTCAAGGCCGGCCCGACGGGCGCCCTCTTCGGCTCGGTCACTCCCTCGGACGTCGCGGACGAGATCTGGCGCGCGCGTAAGATCCGCGTCGATCGCCGCAAGGTCGCAATCGACCCGATCAAGCGCATCGGTCGCTACGCGATCCCGATCGAGCTCTTCGAGGACGTGCAGGTGGAGGTGAAGACCCTCGTCGTTCCGGAGGGTGGCGAGCTGCCGCCCGAGGAGGAGCTCGAGGCGTTGGAGGCCGCGGAAGCACGCGCCGAGGCGGAGGCGGACGCGGCCCAGACAGAGGCGCAGACGGCGATCGCCGAGGTGATTGCCGAGGAGGAGCCGGAAGAAGCCGAGCCGGAAGAAGCCGAACCGGAAGAGGCCGAGCCGGAAGGCACAGAGCCGGAAGAGG
>VAWZ01000049.1:27034-27589 GCA_005888365.1 Actinomycetota bacterium | reverse complement strand
GCCGCCATATGAGGGCTACGGTTTCTGCTTTGGATTCTCGCGGGCCGACTTCGAGCGGGCAAACGGTTTCGACATGCGGTTCGTCGGCTGGGGAGGCGAGGACGAGGATCTCGCTGCTCGGCTCCGGCGGATGGGTCTCAGATGCGGCTGGCCCGGGCCGAGAGCGACGATGCTCCATCTCTGGCATCCGGCGAAGAAGGGGACGATGCCATCGAACGCACCGCTTGTCCGCGAGACGAAGACGAGCGGCCGCATCGAGGCGGTTGAGGGGCTGCGCGAGCTCGCGGCGGAGCTCGAGGGTCAGGTGAGTGCGAACCGCGTCGGCTCGTCGAGCCCGGTGAGCGAGCCCGAGAAGCGATAGCTCCGTTCGGTCAGGGAGGCGAGAGCGGCCGGAGACGAGTAGGTCGCGGTCGCCAGCACGCGCGGTTTCTCCGTCGCGAAGCCTCCGCGGTGGAAGCCGGCCGTATTGCAGAAGAGCAGCGTTCCCTTCGGGCCCGTGAACACACGCGCGCCGTCGGCGGCGACGCGGCGTTCGAGCTCGTCCTCCGGCGGGTA
>VAWZ01000049.1:26547-27024 GCA_005888365.1 Actinomycetota bacterium | reverse complement strand
GTTCTCACCGAGCGGCCTCCACGGCCAGGCGTCGCCGTGCCGGCCCCCGGGCGCGCTCCCCGGCACGTACTGGAACGGGCCCGTGCCCTCGTCGACGTCCACGAGGTAGAGAAACGCCTTGACCAGACGGCGGTCGTTGAAGTCACGGTGCCAGCGCTGGGAGGAGACACGATCGGCTTCGTCGGGCTGGGGTCGCGAGTACCAGACGTCGACATACTCGAGCTTCGACCAGAGACCGAGAAACGTGTTCGCGACATCCAGCATCCTCTTCGAGGCGCATGCGCGAAACCACGGATCGTCGAGGCCCAGCTCCACGCCGTAGCTGTGCAGTCGAACCACGAATTCCTTTCCCTGGCGGACCCGAAGTGCCTCCGCGTCACCCGAAAGAGCCGTTTCGGTCTCGGAGACGAAGTGCGCGGCTTGCTGCTCGATCGCAGCCCAGGCAGCGTCGTCCCGGAAGAGGTCCGTAAACGCGAG
>VAWZ01000049.1:0-26524 GCA_005888365.1 Actinomycetota bacterium | reverse complement strand
AGTATCCGTCCGTGTCGAGGTCGGAGACGATGCGCTGCTGCACGTCGTCCAGAGGCGGCCGCTCGCTCGAGAAGCGGCGCCGGCTCCGGCGATTGGAGAGCACGCGGTCGTGAAGGGTGTACGTCGCCCTGACTCCGCGCTTCTCGAGGGCGCTCGCGACGTGGTTCACGCGCGCAGCGAAGTGCGTCTTCGTCCTGTGCACGGCCGTCGAAACCTACCGGGGACCGATTAGCGTTCGCGCTTGTGACTGGCAGCGCCCGCAGGCCCAGGGCATTCCTCCTCTACCGTGAGTCGGCGCTTCGGCGCGACGCTCTCCGACAACCTCCCGGCACGGCGCAGCGGTACAGCCTCTACGGGCTCGACGAGCTTGCAGCCGGCGGGCTCGACGTCCACCACAACCTCGAGGCAGGCGACGCCCCGGTCCAGTCGAAGGTTGCGGGCAGCGTTCTCGACCGTGCGGTGCAGGCGGCGGGCGGATACTCGGGCGACTTCCGGAGCGTGCTCGCCTCCCGGCACCTGGCGAACGCCGCAGACGTCGTGTTCTCGACTGTCGACACGGTCGGGATTCCGCTCGTCCTCCTCGCCCGGGCCAGGCTCGTGCGGACGCCGATCGTCTACGCGGCCATCGGGCTTCCGGAGCGGATCGAGCAACTGGCGCCCCGTGTCGTGCGTCTCTATGCCGACGCCTACCGCCGCCCGCGCGCGATCGTCGCGTACGGGTGGGGCGAGGTGGACGCGCTGCGGGCCTGGCTCGGCGAGAACGGACCGCCGGTTCATTTCGTCGCCTTCGGCGTCGACACGGACGCGTTTCGCCCCGTACCGGCCGCGGTTCCGGACTCGGACGTCGTCTCGATCGGCGCCGACCTGCGCCGCGACTATGCCCTCCTGCTCTCGCTCGCCGAGCGACGTCCTGAGTGGACATTTCGCATCGTCGCGTCGCGCGACCATGTGCGCGTCCTCTCCTCCGCGCCGCCCAACGTGACGGTCGAGTTCGACCTGCCGTTTGCTCTCACGCACGCCCGGCTCGCGGCCGGCAGGGTCGTGGTGCTCCCGGTGCAGGAGAACAGCTACTCAGGTGCGACGACCGTCCTCCTGCAGGCGATGGCGAGCGCCAAGCCGGTCGTCGTCACCCGTACCGCGGCCGTCGCCCGCGGATATCACCTCGAGGACGGCCTCAACTGCCGCCTCGTCCCGCCTGCTGCCCCTGCTGCGCTCGAGCACGCGATATCCGACCTGCTCGGAGATCCGGAGCGAGCGATCGCGGTTGGCGCACGCGCGCGCGAGACGGTCGTGCAGCACCTGAGCTGGCACCGCTACACCGACACGATCCGTGAGCTCCTGCTGTCGGCCTGCGGCCCGATTACGGTGCGCGCGTGACGGTGCACGGAGCTCTGATCCGCGCGCGCCGGGCGGCCCGGGTGGTGGGACGTGAGCTCTCGACCGAGGTCGATCGGGCCCGCTATCGGCGGAGCGGAGGCGCAGACCTCGCCCTGTTTCACGAATTCGCACCTGCGCCCACGGGCGGCGGCCACCAGTTCCTGCGCGCGCTCGTCTCCGAGCTCGAGCGAAGAGGGGTCGCCGTCGAGCTGAACCGCATCTCGCGCGCGACGCCCGCCTGCCTCTTCAACTCCTTCAACTTCGACTTCCGCCGGCTGCGGCGCTTCGCACGCCCGGGCTGCAGGATGGTGCACAGGCTGGACGGGCCGATCGGCGTCTACCGCGGATTCGACGACGGCACCGACGCGCGCATCGCGCAGGTCAACGGGGAGCTCGCGGACGCGACCGTCGTGCAGTCCCAGTTCAGCCTCGAGGCCCACCGCGAGCTCGGCATCGAGCTGCGCGAGCCCGTCGTGATCGCGAACGCGGTCGACCCGGCGATCTTCCACCCGCCCGCTGCGCGGGACCCTCTCGACGCCCGCAAGGCGCGGCTGATCGCGGTGAGCTGGTCCGACAACCCGAACAAGGGCGCCGAGGTCTTCGCGTGGCTGGACGAGAACCTCGACTGGGAGCGCTACGAGATGAGCTTCGTCGGGCGCTCGCCGGCGGCCTTCCTGCGGATCCGCGTTCGCGGGCCGGTTCCCTCGCGTGAGCTCGCGAACGAGCTCCGCCGCCACGACGTCTATGTGGCGGCGAGCCGCAACGACCCGTGCTCGAACGCCCTTCTCGAGGCTCTTGCCTGCGGCCTCCCGGCCGTCTACCTGGCGAGCGGAGGCCACCCCGAGCTCGTCGGAGACGGGGGCTTGCCGTTCGTGAGCGCCGAGGAGGTCCCCGAGGTCCTGGAGCGTCTTCTTGGCGAGGTCGACGACCGCCGCGGGGCGATTCGCGTCCCGTCGCTCGAGCAGGTGGCGGACCGGTACCTCGAGGTGTTGCGAGGATGACCGTTCGGACCGTCGTCGCGCCGCCTGCGCGACTCGTCGCGCGGAGTCTCGTCCGGGCGCGAACGGTCGCCTGGCCCGAGCACTCGCGGCTCTTCGCGGTCGGTGACCGTGGAGGCTGGTCGGTCGACGAGGATGCGGATCACGTTGCCGCCACGGCGCGCAGGCTGGGGATTGCCGTCGCCCCGGGCCCGTGGGCGCGCTTCGCCACGCAGCAGTCCGTCTTCGTCACGAGCCACTTCGAGGCGCTCGACCCACGCTGGCTCGAGTCTTCGCATCGCCTGGCGACCGCGTACCTCCACGGCCGGCCTGCGACGCCCGGAGCTCCCGAGTTCGATCGCGCTTTCGAGGCGTTGCGTCGCCGTCCGGAACGGCTCGCTCGCGTCCAGGTCACGCACGAGGAGATGCACGAGCTCGTGCTGTCCGCCGGCGTCGCCCACGAACGGGTCTTCCGGATTCCGATCGGGGTCGACCTCGAGCACTTCCCGCTCGCAACCGCCGAGACGAAGGCGGGAGCGCGCGAGGCGCTCGGGCTGCCGGCGTCCGCCTTCGTCGTCGGCTCCTTCCAGAAGGACGGCGTCGGCTGGGGCGAGGGCTTCGAGCCGAAGCTCGTCAAGGGCCCGGACGTGCTCGTCGCGGCCCTCGCGCTCCTGCAGGAGGCCGTGCCCGAGCTGTACGTGCTCCTCACCGGGCCGGCCCGAGGCTATGTGCGGCGAGAGCTCGAGCGCCTCGGCATTCCCTACCGCCACACCGTCGTCGCGAGCCGCGACGAGCTCGCGCGCGCATACCAGGCCCTCGACGTCTACCTTGTGAGCTCGCGCCAGGAGGGCGGGCCGAAGGCGATGCTCGAGGCGATGGCGACGGGTGTTCCCTTCGCTGCGACTCGGGTCGGCCAGGCGCAGGAGCTCGTCCTCCATGGCACGAACGGCTGGCTCGTCGACGTCGGCGATGCCGAGGGCCTCGCAAGCCGCGCGGCGAGCGTGCGTGACGGAGTCGACGTCGAGATGGTCCGCGCCGGGCGCGCGACGGCCGAGCGCTTCGCCCTCGAGCGCCTCGACGTCGAATGGGCACGACTGCTCGACGGCTTTGTTGCCCGGGTGTCGAGGTGAGACGAGGCTGGACGGCGCGACGCGCCGCGAGCGCAGCAGCCCGTCGAATTCCTCACCGACCCTTTCGCCTCCTCATGCCGGTGCGGGTCTGGCGCGGGCTCTTCCGCTTCTGGCTCTCGGTGCTCGCGGCGCAACCGGACAAGCGGCGCGCGGTCCGGGAGCTCCTCACGAGCTACGACGACGTCTATCGGCGGCTCGACCAGGCGGCGATCGCCTATGACGGAGGGGTGCACGTCAAGCACCGACTGACCCGGTACCACGACTTCTTCGTGGAGCGTGTCCGCCCCGGGGAGCGCGTGCTCGACCTCGGCAGCGGCAAGGGCGAGCTCGCCCACGACCTCGTCGTTCGCTCCGGTGCGAGCGTGGTCGGGATCGACAACGACCCGAGCCACCTCTCCTTCGCACGCTCTCGGTTCCGCGACGATCGGCTCGAGTTCCGCGAGGGCGATCTGCCGAAAGGGATCCCGGAGGGCCATTTCGACGTCGTCGTCATGTCGAACGTCCTCGAGCACATCGACGACCGCACCGAGCTCCTGCGCGCGGTCGTCGCCTCGGCAGCCCCTAGCCGGCTGCTGTTTCGGGTTCCCGTCTACGCCCGGGACTGGACGGTGCCGCTCAAGGAGGAGGTCGGCCTACCTCCTTACTGGGACCCCGACCACGAGATCGAGTACGACCCGCGGACCTTCGAGTCGGAGCTCTCGGAAGCGGGGCTCGAGGTCTCGGAGCTCGTCGTGAACTGGGGCGAGATCTGGGCGGTAGCGGCCCCTCGATGACAAAACTCTGGGCTCCGGGACGTGCTGGGCGCTGGGGCCGGGCGGGAGCCCGCTGGGCTCGCACTCTCGTGCCCCGGCCGCGAGCTTCGGGCGTACGGGTCTTCTACGGCCACGACCGCGTGCCCGCTCCTGGAGAGCCGGTTGCCGGAGGCACGGCGAAGTTCCAGCGATTGGCGACGCGGTTTCCGAACCGCGCGCACGACTTCACGCTCCTCTATCTCGGCTCCACCTGGCTTCCGCGAGACCTCAGGGCACTCCTCTGGCTCGCCCGGCGGCGGCGGATCCCGGTGATCTCGAACCAGGACGGCGTGGGCTATCCGGGCTGGGCCGGCCACGAGGGCGCGGAGGAGTTCAACCGTCCGCTGCGACGGTTGCTCGCAGCGGCCGAGCACGTCCTCTACCAGAGCGAGTTCTGCAAGCGCGCGGCAGACGAGTTTCTCGGCTCACCGCGAGGAAGCTGGGAGGTGCTCTACAACGCCGTCGACGTCGACAGCTTCGTACCGGCGGAGAAGGCGCCTTCCGTGGGTCCGGTGCTCCTGCTAGGAGGCGACCAGTATCAGGCCTACCGACTCGAGGTCGCCTTGCGCACGCTACGTGCCCTCCTGCCCTCGCACCCCGAGGCCCGCCTACTCGTCACGGGGCGGCTGGCAATGCCTATCGAGCCGCTGGTCGTGGAGCTCGGCCTCGCAGGTCGCGTGGACGCCATCGGCAGGTACGCGCAGCGCGATGCCCCGGCGCTGTTCCAGCGAGCGCATGCCCTCCTGCACACGAAGGTGAACGACCCCTGTCCGAGCCTCGTCATCGAAGCGATGGCATGCGGGCTTCCGGTCGTCTATCCGATGAGCGGAGGTGTCCCCGAGCTGGTGGGAGAAGAGGCGGGAGTGGGCGTGCCACATCCGCACTCCTGGGAGCGGGACGAGCCGCCCGACCCGGAGGCGCTCGCGGCCGCGGTCGAGCGGGTGCTCGCCGACCTTCCCGGCTACGGAGCGAACGCGCGAGCGCGTGCCGTCGAGAGATTTGCGCTCGGCCCTTGGCTCGACCGTCACGCCGGGCTGTTCGAGCAGCTCGCCGGGACGAGCGAGGCGAGGTAAACGTGTCAGCGGGCGTCGGCGCGCAGACCGGCGACGCGGCCTCGGAACGTCGCCGTGTGAAAGCGCGCCTGCCGCAGGTCGAGGCGCGCGAGCGAGAGCAACGCGCCGCCGATCGGTCGGGCGAGCCGCCGCGCGATCTCGCGTCGCGAATACCGGTGCTTGCGAAGGACGTACCCGAGGCTCGCTCCATCGCGATAGCCGCGCGCACGCAGCTGCGAGCTCGAGAGCTCCGGCGGTTCGTGGATCACGGTGACCTCCGGGTCGTACGCGATGTGAGCGCCGCCTCGTAACGCGCGAACCAGGTAGTCGATCTCCTCCCCCGAAGACCATGGATTCCCGGAGCCGAGTCCCAGCTGCTCGTCGAAACTGCCCACCCGCTCGACGAGCTCGCGGCGTAGGAAGATCGTGTACGAGATCGCGCGGTTCCAGAGATTTGTGTCGGTCAGCAGGGTTGCATCGAGCTTCCAGGATGCGGTCGACCTCCGGTCGCCGCGGACGGCGCGCCCGGCGAGACCCTCGAGCGCAGGCTCCTCCTGGAACCGGCGCGCGATCCGCTCGAGCACGTCCGCTGGGTAGACGCAGTCGTCGTCCGGGAAGGCGACGAGGTCGGCTTCGATCGCCGCAAGCGCACGGTTCCGCGCGCGCGAGAGACCGGGCTCCGAGCGAAGATGCAGAACGTCGAGCTGCGAGTGTCCGGGGAGGAGGTCGTCGAGGCGTCGGTCTGGATTTTGATCGGCGACGAGCACTCGGAACCGCCGGTACGTCTGCCGCTCGAGCGAGCCGAGAAACCGCTCGAGCTCTGCGACGCGGCCGACCGTGGCGACGACCAGGTCGAACGACAGGGGCTCCGGTCGCGCCACGGCCGTAGGCTACGAGACGCCTGTGAGCCTCGCCCCGCCGCTCGTCTCCGTGCTCGTGTCCGCCAACGACGCCGAGCGGTTCCTTCGACCGGCGCTCGAGAGCGTGCTGCGCCAGACGGTCTCCGACCTCGAGCTGATCGTCGTCGACGACGGCTCCACGGACTCGACCCCGCAGATCCTCGCCGAAATCGACGACCCTCGCCTCGTCTGTATCCGGAACGACGAGCGTCGCGGCCTCGCGAGCTCGCTCAATCGCGCGCTCGACGCTGCGAGCGGTCGCTTCGTCGCCCGGCTCGACGCCGACGACATCGCCCTTCCGCAGCGGCTCGAGCGCCAGCTCGGGCGCTTGCAAGCCCACTCGTCGCTCGCGATTCTCGGAAGCGCGGTGCTCGAGATCGGCCCGGACGGTCGCCCGGGAGCTCTTCACTCGATGCCGACCGGGGCCGCGCAGGTCCGGTGGGCGGCGCTCTTCAGCTCGCCCTTCTTTCATCCGAGCGTCCTCGTCGACCGCGAGGTCCTCGACCGCGAGGGCCTCCGCTACGACACGGAGTTTCTCGAGAGCGAGGACTACGAGCTGTGGACGCGTCTTCTGCGAATCGGCGACGGGGACAACGTGGGCGCTCCGCTCGTTCTCTACCGCGTACACGAGAATCAGGCCTCGAGCAGTCGCCGGGACGTGCAGCGCGACTTTCAGCGCCGCGTCGCCCTGCGTGAGATCGTCCACGTCGCCCCCGAGCTCGCGGCCCAGCGCGTCGAGCTCGCGTGGCGGGTCGGAAGCGGCGAGGAGGTCGTCGCGGAGCAGGTCGCCGACGCCGTCGCAGCCTTTCTCGAGCTCGTTGACGCATTCGAGCGAACGCACGGGCGCGACGCTCGTGTCGCAGCTGGTGCCGCGCTCGCCCGTTTCTCGGGGTCGTCGGGTCGAGTCGCGAGTCTGCAGGCCCTGCGCGAGGCGGCGAGGCTGGACCCCGTGTTTGCCTTCCGTGGTGCGATGCGCCGAGTCGATCGCACTCGGACGAGGATCCGCACCCTCGAGGAGGCTCGGACCTGGCTCGCCGAGCTCGAGGTCGGCACAGGCGAGAGACCGCTCCGCGTCGCGGCCGTGTTTCCCGAGCCGACGCCGTACCGGGCCCCACTCCTCGATCGCGTGTCGGAGCTCCCGGAGCTCGAGCTCACGGTGATCTATGCCGCTCCCACCGTCGCCGATCGGACGTGGAGGGTGGACCCGAAGCATCGGGCGGTCTACCTCGGAGGGACCGGCGTCCCCGGTGCGAAGCGTCTCCTCCACCACGACTACGCGATCACGCCGGGCATTGCGGCGGAGCTCGGTCGCGTCCGTCCGGACGTCGTCGTCGTCTCGGGCTGGAGCACGTTCACGGCCCAGGCCGCCATCGCCTGGTGCCGGTTCCGAAGGGTGCCGTACGTCCTCGTGGTCGAGAGTCACGACGAAGGGCCACGCTCGGGCTGGCGCCGGAAGGTGAAGGCTGGGATCGTCCCTCCTGTCGTCCGCGGCGCCTCGGGCGTTCTCGTGACGGGTTCCCTCGCACGCCGCTCGATGGTGTCTCGCGGAGCGAGCCCGGAGCGAATTCACGTCTTCGCAAACACGATCGACGTCGAGTCCTTCGGCGAGCGCGTTGCGCGGCTTGGCTCACGGAGAAACGGCCTTCGCGAAGAGCTCGGCGCAGCGGCCGAGGACGTCCTCGTGCTCTCGGTCGGACGGCTGGCTCCGGAGAAGGCGATGGACGTCCTCGCCCGAGCGGTTGCGTCTGCCTCGGATCCGCGACTGCTCCTCGTCGTCGCGGGTGAGGGCGCCGAACGCGGGCGGCTCCTCGCGCTCGCGGCGGAACTCGGCGTTCGGCTCGTGCTCACCGGCGACCGTCCCTGGGAGGCGATCGACGAGCTGTACGCGGCAGCCGACGTCTTCGCGCTCCTCTCCACCCGTGAGCCTTGGGGCGTCGTGGTGAACGAGGCCGCAGCCTGTGGGCTTCCGCTCGTCCTCTCGGACCTCGTCGGCGCTGCGCACGACCTCCTCCGCGACGGAGAGAACGGCTTCCTCGTGCCGGCGGGAGACGGCGCTGCGGCCGGGCGGGCGATTGCCCGACTCGCCGCGGACCCTGCACTCCGGGCCTCGTTCGGCACTCACTCGCGCGAGTTGGCGCAGGCGTGGGGCTACGAGCCGAGTGTCGAGGGGTTCCGGACGGCCGTGCGCGAGGCCGCTGCCCGCGCCCGCGGCTAGCCTGGCCCGAGACGATGGAGGGAAACCGCAGACCTCGGCTCCTCGTCCTCAACCAGTACTACTGGCCGGGGGTGGAGGCGACCGCGCAGCTCCTGACCGAGCTCTGTGAAGAGCTCGCCGAGGAATACGAGGTCGAGGTCGTCACCGGAGTTCTGCACGGTCATGAGGACGATCCGCGTGAGCTCGAGCGAAACAACGTCCGGATCGTCCGCGTCAGCTCCACGTCCTACGAGCGCTCCGAGCTCGTGCACCGTGCCGCCAACTACTTTTCCTACCTCGGCTCGGCGCTCTCCTACGTGCTCAAGGCGCCTGCTCCGGATCTCGTGATCTGCATGACCGATCCACCGATCGTCGGCGACCTCGGCGTGATCGTCGGCCGCCGGTTCGACGCGCCCGTGCTCGTCATCAGCCAGGACGTCTTCCCCGAGATCGCGACGGAGCTCGGTCGACTCGGCAACCCGGCGGTCGTCGCCGTTCTCCGCGGACTCGTCGGCGCCTACCTGCGACGGGCAGATCGGATCGTCGCGATCGGCGAGACGATGCGCGAGCGGCTCGAGGCGAAGGGAGCGTCACCCGAGCGCGTGCGAGTGATCCCGAACTGGGTGGATACGACGGCGATCACCCCGCAGCCGCGCGAGAACCAGTGGGCGGAGCGGCACGGGCTCGTCTCGAAGTTCGTCGTCATGCACTCGGGGAACGTCGGACACGCGCAGGACCTGGACAGCCTTGTCCGCGCCGCGACCTTTCTGCGCGATCTCGACGACCTGCGAATCGTGATTGCAGGGTTCGGAGCGCGTCACGCCGAGATGGTCGCGCTCGCGCGACGGCTCGAGGTCGGCGACCTCGTCCGCTTCTTCGACTACCAGCCGCGCGACCGGCTGCCGCTCTCGCTCTCGAGCGCCGACCTCCATGTGGTCGGGCTCGCGAAGGGGCTCGCCGGTTATGTCGTCCCGAGCCGCCTGTACGGAATCCTCTCCGCGGCCCGGCCGGTCGTCGTCGCTGCGGACGAAGAGAGCGAGACCGCGCGCATCGTGGCGGAGGTGGGTTGTGGTCTCGTCATCCCGCCCGGGCGCCCCGAGCTCCTCGCACGCACGATCCGCGCAGCCCGCGAGGGCGCCTACGACCTGGCGGAGATGGGAGAACGCGGGCGTCTCTACGTGGAGCGCGAGGCTGACCGCTCGGTAGCCATGGCGCGGTACCGAGCGGTGGTCGCCGACCTGCTCGCCGCTTAGGTCAACCGCCTGCGTCGAGCAGCGACCGGTAGAGCCGGTCGACGTCGTCCACGAGTCGGGCCACTGAGTAGCGTTCGAGCACCCTCGCCCGTCCGGACCGCCCGAGCTTCTTACGCAAGCCGCGGTCGCCCGCGAGCAGGGCGAGCTTGGCGGCGGCGCCGTCGACGTCCCCCGCGGAGACGAGATAGCCGTCGAGCCCGTCCCGAACGACGTCGGGAACGCCGCCGACCCGGTTCGCGACGACCGGTGTGGCCGAGGCGAGGGCCTCGATCGCGCTCACGGGCGTTCCCTCGTTCACCGAGGGGAGCAGGAAGGCGTCGAACAGCCCGTAGTAGCCTGCGATCTCCGGCTGGTAACCGACGAAGAAGCACTCCCGCGCGATACCGAGCTCGTGCGCCAATTGCTCGAGGCGCCCTCGCTCGGGCCCGTCTCCCACCATGCAGAGAACGGCGTCGACCCCGAGCTCGCGAAGTTCGCGCACGATCGCGAGGACCGAGCCCGTGTCCTTCACGGCCGTCATGCGCCCGACCCAGCCGACGACGAAGGCCCCTCGTCCGATTCCGTACGCGCGCCGGTAGTCGACGTCGGTAGTCGCATCTTCCAGCCGCTCCTGAAGAGGAATGCCGAGGCGCACGACCGCGAACTTCTCCCGTGAGGCGATTCCGAGCGCGACGAGCTCGTCCCGGACCTCGGGGCTGACCGCGACGAGCGCGTCGGAGGAGCGCGCAAGGGCGCGCTCGATCTCGCGGAAGAATCGGGTGCGAGGCGTGTCGAAGTAGCCCTTGAGGACGTGCCCGTGAAATGTGTGGAGCACGACCGGCGGCCTTGCCGGGCCGGCGGAGAGGGCGGCCAGGCGCCCGATCGCCCCCGCTTTCGCAGTGTGGGTGTGGAGGATGTGCGGCCGCAGCTCCCGGATCAGCTCGGCGACTCGAAGCACCGAGCGGGCATCGTGCAGGAGCGAGACCTCGCGTTGGATCTCCGGAACGCTCACGACGGATACGCCGAGCCGGTCGGCGAGGAAGGACATCGAGTCCTCGCCGCGCGCCAGGCTCCCGGCGACGAGTGTCGTGTGGTAGCCGCGGCTCTCGAGCCCGGCTGCGAGGTTTGCGACGTGGATCGCAGGCCCGCCCATGTTGAGCCGCGCGATGACACGCAGCACGCGGATCGGCTCGGCTGCCACGGGTCACGGACGTTAGCCGAGCATGCCGAAGAGCCTCGAGAACTTTCGTAGATTGCGCGCTAGGTTTGGGCATGAGCGAGGTCGTGGTAACGGGTGCGCACGGCAGGCGCTACGCGGCCGTCACCGTCGCGCTGCTCGCAGTCTTCGCCGTCGTGGCCGTGCGCAACTCCGTCGTATACCCGGCGATCGCGGGCTACGACGCTCGAGAGTCGCTGGACTACGCGGACGGGCTTGCTCACCACGGCCGCCTCCCGGACGCCACCGGCAGCTACTACACGCCGCCGGGTTTCTTCGCGATCGGAGCCCTCGGAATCCTCGTTGGAGAACGGCTCGGTTTTGCGCATCCCGAGCGTGTCGGGCAAGTCGCGAGCGCGCTCGCAGGTCTCGGGACGCTCGTTCTCCTGTTTCTGCTCGTCCGGGAGCTCTGGCCCGCTCGCCCTGTTCTCATATCGCAGCACTTGTCTTCGCGATTGCCTGCCCGGTTGTGTTCAAGGCAGCGGCGATGTTCCACCCGGAACCGCTCTCCTTCTTCTTCTCGACGGCTGCGCTGCTCGTTGCCGCGCGAATGCTCGTCCGCCGACGCTATTCGCTGCTTGCGGCCGCGGGGCTCGGTGCCACGCTCGGCCTCGCGCAACTCGTCCGCGCGTGGACGCTCTGGACGGTCGGTGTCGTCCTCTTGGTGCTGGTCGTCGCTCTCGTGACGCGACCAGCCGAGCGGCGTGGTCTGGCACGCGCGCTCGCGATCGCAGCGGCCCTCGCCCTAGTCGTGCCGCTGCCCTGGTACTCGTACCAGGCTCTTCGGCAGGGTGGGCCCGTATTCGACCGGCCTCAGCCTCTACGTCGGCAACGGGCTGCCGAAGGTGATCACCGATCCCGTGGCGCCTTCGTTTCGCGGGCAGTTCGCGCCCCTCGCGTACTCGGAGGTGTGGGGCGACTACTTCGGGATCTGGCACTGGAACAGCTCGATTGGGCCACCCAACTCGTCCGAGCGTCGCGAGACGGTCGTGCAAGCCGTGGTCGGACTTCCCTACACACTGCTGGCACTGGCGGGCTGGCTCGCTCTGCTCGCCGTCATGATCAGACATCCTGCCGCGGAGCCCGCGCGTCAGCTCGTAGCTCTGCTTCCGCTGGCCGCACTGCTGGGCGTTCTCTACTTCGCGACCGCGTACCCCACGACGGACGGCGACACCGCGAAGGGCTCCTTCATGCTGACCGCGGTACCGGCCTGGGCAGCATGCTTCGGATTCGCATTCGACGGCCTCACTCGCCGCTTCCCGCGCATGCTGGTGCCGAGCGTGGTGCTCCTCGCCATCTGCGCCGGTCTCAGCCTTCGCTTCGGCTTGGCCGTCGCCAGCCCGTGAGCGCCGCGGAGTCGGAGTGGCCCTACCTGCGCGGGGCGCTCGTCGCGCTGCTGGTCATCGTGGCGGTCGAGCTCGGCGGCTGGCTCGTGTACAGGTCGGTGCATCACGGGACTCCTCCTTATGTCTTGACCGTGCGTTGCCTGACGCGCGAGAAGCACCTCGAGGTTCGTTCCGCGAGCGACGATCCGATTGCGAAGAGCGCCCGAGGAGGCGCTCTCGCGACGCGAGTCGAGGGAAACGGCGTCCATGTCGCGATCGCCCGCTCCGAGTCGGAGGCGAGCCGGATTGCGGAGAGCTACCGGCTCGTCGGTGGAGCGCTGACGGGGAGGCTCGAGCAGCGAGGCAAGATCGTCTATCTCTGGGACGCTGCTGCGAGTCCGACGGCGCGCCAGACGATGTACGACTGCTTCTACGACTAGCGTGGCGGCATGCGCTACGTGGTCACCGGCGCCGCGGGGTTCATCGGCTCGTACCTGCTGCAGGCGCTCCTCGAGCGCGGCCACGACGCCGTCGGCTGGGACTCCTTCACGGATTACTACGACCCGGCGCTGAAGGAGCAGAACGCCGCAAGCCTGCCCGTTACGCGGATCGACCTCGCCACGGACCCGCTCGACCTCCTCGAGACCGACGGAGTCTTTCACCTGGCAGGCCAACCCGGCGTGAGGAGCTTCGGAGGCGCGTTCCCGACCTACATGCGCCAGAACGTGCTCGCGAGCCACCGCCTCTTCGAGGCGGCGGTGAGGGCGCGGACGCGCGTCGTGTTCGCCTCGTCGTCGTCGATCTACGGTGACGCGGCGGCCTATCCGACTCGCGAGGACACGGTTCCGAGGCCGCTGTCTCCGTACGGGATCACGAAACTCGCGGTCGAGCACCTGGCGTATGCGTATGGCAGGGGATTTGAGCTCGACGCCGTCGCGCTCCGCTACTTCACGATCTACGGCCCGCGCCAGCGGCCGGACATGGCGTTCACCCGCATGGTCTCGAGCCTCGCCGAGGGAAGGCCGTTCGAGCTGTACGGCGACGGGACGCAGTCGCGCAGCTTCACGTACGTCAGCGACGTCGTCGAGGCGACGATCGCCGCGATGGAGAAGGCTCCCGCCGGCGCGGTCTACAACGTGGGCGGAGGCGTCGAGGTGTCGATGCTCCAGGCGATCGAGATGCTCGGCCGTATCGCCGGCCGGCGCCTCGAGGTGGTGCGCGCTCCCCGCGTCGAGGGGGACGTGGCGCGTACGGCCGCGGACACGTCGCGGATCCACGCAGAGCTCGGCTGGGAGCCGCAGACGCCGTTCGCGGAGGGACTCGGCGCCCAGTGGCGCTGGGCCGCTGATAGGGTCGCCGCTCGATGACCTCCCCCCAGCCCGTACCCGACCTCGAGGGCGAGCAGGAGGTCGATCTCGCCTCTGCCTGGGAACGCCTGAAGACGCGCTGGTGGCTCCCCGTCATCGGACTCGTGGCAGGTGGAATCGTCGGCCTCCTGCTCGCGCTCTCGGGAGGACACGTTTGGCAGGCCAAGACGCTCGTCTACCTCGGCCAGCCGTTTGCCCCGCTCGGCGGCGGGCAGATCATCAGCCTGGCGACCAACCCGTCGACTGTGCGCGAGATCGTCCACTCGGAGACCGCGCTTCGGATCGCGTCCAGGGCGAGCGGCGTACCAGTCTCGAGACTTCGCTCCTCCGTTTCGGTAAAGGAAGTCACGGCGCCGGGTCAGACGAAGACGACGACACCACTCGTCGAGATCGGGGTCAAGGCTTCGGGCCCGGCGAAATCGGCGAAGGCTGCAGACGCGCTCGCGAGGCAGGTCACCGACCGCGTGTCGGCCTTCGTGACGACCAAAGTCGACCTCCTCGACCAGCAGATCAACGTGGCCAAGGCGCAGCTTCAGGCCGTGAACCAGCGTATTCAAACCGCGCAGGCGCAGCAGGCTTCGGTGTCGAAGGAACAGTCCCTCTCGCCCGAGCTGCGCCTCACCGCGATCCTCAGTCTGAACTCCGTCATCGCGACCGCCGACGCACGCCGCACCGATCTTCAGCAGCAGCTGTACGACTCGCAGCAGCTTCTGAACCAAGCGAAGAGCGTCGAGGAGAGCCGAGTCGTAGAGCCCGCGACCGGAATGCGCTCGACCGCGCGCTCGAACCGTACGGCGCTGCTCGTGGGCGCGCTCGTCGGGCTGCTGATCGGCGCGGTCGTCGCGCTTGCAATCGAGCCGATCGCCGCCCGCCGACGGTTGCGGGTGGCCAGTTCCGACTAGCTCATGCTCGAAGGAAAGCGCGTCGCGGTCGTCGTCCCGGCGCACGACGAGGAGCGACTCGTCATCGACACGCTCGGGGGTATCCCGGATCTCGTCGACCGGGTCTACGTCGTCGACGACGCCTCGGCCGACGCGACTGCGGAGAACGCGGGCTCTGTCGGCGACCCGCGCGTCGAGGTCATACGGCACGAGCGGAACCTCGGCGTCGGCGCAGCCATCGTCGCCGGCTACCGGCGGGCGGCCGAGGAGGGAATCGACGTGACCTGCGTGATGGCGGGTGACAACCAGATGGATCCGTCGGAGCTGGCGGGCCTGGTGGAGCCGGTAGCCAGGGGCGAGGTCGAGTATGCGAAGGCGAACCGTCTCTTCTCTGGCGAGGCCTGGGAGGTCATCCCGCATACGCGCTTCTTCGGAAACGCCGTGCTCTCGCTCCTCACCAAGATCGCCTCCGGCTACTGGCACGTCGCAGACTCGCAGGCGGGGTACACGGCCATCTCCCTGGGCGCGTTGCGGCGGCTCGATCTCGACCGGCTGTATCCACGCTACGGCTTCCCGAACGACGTGCTCGTGCACCTGAACGTCCAAAACGCGCGGGTGCGGGACGTTCCCTCGCGTCCGATCTACGACGTCGGCGAAGTATCCGGGATCCGCCTCCGCTCCGTCGTTCCGCGCATCTCATGGCTCCTGTTCAAGGCCTTCTGGTGGCGCCTGGCACAGAAGTACGTGATTCGCGACTTTCATCCGCTCGTCTTCTTCTACGCGTTCGGCGCACTGATGACACTCGTCGGGCTCTTCCTCGGTGCCCTCGAAGTTGTGCTCCGCATCTTCGGTAACCAGATCACGCCGGCGACCATCGTGCTCGTCGCGGTGCTCCTGATCGCCGGTCTCCAGCTCACGCTCTTCGCGATGTGGTTCGACATGGAGGCGAACAAGGATCTCCGCTGAGGTGACATCGTCCAAAAAGCGCTTCGGCTGCGCGTCAATGACCGGCGACCTGCGTCGTGTTCTCGTTCGACCGCCTCTGGCGGAGGACGTCATGGAGTGGCAGGCCGCCGGCTGGCGGGCGGCGCCCGATCCGGTGGCTGCGGCGCGCGAGCACGAGGCGTTCTGCCTGCTCCTCGGGGAGGCCGGTGCGGAGGTGGTCGTCTCGCAGCACGACCCCGGCAACCCGGACGCGCTCTATCCGTACGACCCTGTCCTTGTCGGCGAGGAAGGCGCGGTACTGCTCCGGCCGGGCAAGGTCGGACGGCGCGGCGAGCCGAACGCGCTCGTGCCGTCCCTCGAGGATGCTGGGGTGCCCGTTGCGGCAAGCCTCGGCGGGCCCGCGCTCGCCGAGGGTGGCGACACGCTCTGGCTGGACGAGAGCACGCTGCTCGTCGGCATCGGCTACCGCACGAACGAGGAGGCCGTTCCAGCACTCGAGACCGCATTCCCAGGAGTGGACGTTGTCGCGTTCGACCTTCCGCACTGGAACGGCGCCGGAGAGGTTCTCCACCTCCTGTCGTTCATCTCGCCGCTCGATCACGATCTTGCCCTTGTCTATCCGCGCCTCGCTCCGGTGCGGCTCCTGCGGCTCCTTGCCGAGCGTGAGATTCGTGTCGTCGAGGTTCCGGACGAGGAGCTCGAGTCCCAGGGCTCGAACGTGCTCGCGCTCGGCCCTCGTCGCGCGCTCGCGCTCGAGAGCAACCCCGAGACACGGAGGCGAATGGAGAAGGCGGGGGTCGACGTCGTCGTCTACCGGGGCGACGAGATCTCGCGCAAGGGGGACGGCGGCCCGACCTGCCTGACGCGTCCGCTCCTCCGAGTGTGAACACCGCGGACTACGTGCTCTTCGACCCGGAGGTCGTGCGCCGGCCTCCCGGGAGTCCATGCTTCAGCTGCGAAATCGTCTCGCGAACCGACTCACGCCATCACGTCTGGTACGAGGACGACGTCGCGATTGCGTTTCTCAATCTGTATCCGCGGCTCCTCGGCTACACGCTCGTCGCACCGAAGCGACATCTCGAGGACGTGACGGGCGACTTCGCAATCTCCGAGTATCTGGCGCTGCAGCGTGCGGTCTATCGGGTAGGCGAAGCGCTTCGCTCTGTGCTACCAACCGAGCGGCTGTACATTTTGAGCCTCGGGAGCCGACAGGCAAATGCGCATGTCCACTGGCACGTGGCTCCGCTTCCGCCGGGAGTCCCATTCGAGGAGCAGCAGTTCGCCGCTCTCGACCGACCGGTCGTGCTTGCACCCAATGATGCCGAGCAGGAACACCTCGCAAAGCAGTTGGGCGAGGCCGTTACTGCTCGTCGAATGTGAGCTGTCTGAACGGGGAGAGGCTCGAGACGCCGACGCCGACGAGTCGGAGCGCGCCAGGCCGGTCGCGAAGGCCGCGGTCGAGCAGCCCGCACGCCACATCGCCAATCGTCACCGCGTCGTCGACGGCCGCGGCGAGTGTGGTCGAGCGCGTGCGGATCGAGAAGTCGGCGTAGCGCAGCTTGGTCGTGACCGTCCGGCCGGAGAGCTCTGAGCGAGTCAGCCGATCGGCGACGATCTCCGCGAGGCGCCTCAGCTCGGCGTGCAGCGATTCCCGCTCCGAGACGTCACGGGCGAAGGTGTCTTCGGCCGAGATGGAGACCTGTTCGGGGTTCAGCTCGAGGTCACGCGGATCGATTCCCCGCGCTCGGTCGCGGAGGAGCGGGCCGATCGATCCCGGCAGCAGGATCCGGAGCTCACCGTCCGAGAGCGCCGCGAGAGCGCCGATCGTCGTAATCCCGCTTCGCAGCAGGCGTTCCTCGGCCCGTGGGCCGACGCCGGGAAGGACGCGCACAGGGAGCGGCGCGAGGAATCCTGCCTCGCGTCCCGGCGCCACAACGGTGATGCCGCCCGGCTTGCGGCGATCCGACGCGATCTTGCAGACCACCTTCGAGCTGGCGACACCGAGCGAGCACGTGAGGCTAGTCGTTCCTCGGATGGAGGTCTGGACTGCGGACGCGGCGGCGCGCGCCCGGACGAAATCGTCCGCGACGGTCCCCAGGTCGAGGTACCCCTCGTCGAGACCGGTGCGCTCGGCGCGTGGCACGAGCTCGCCAATCGTCTCCCACACCGCGCGCGAGTACTGGGCGTACAGCGCATGGCGAGGACGAACGAAGACGGCCTGCGGGCAGCGCCTGAGCGCCTCTGCGGCACTCATTGCCGAGTGGATCCCGTACTTCCTGGCGACGTAGTTCGCGGTCGAGACGACTCCGCGGCCGTGCGGGTCGCCGCCCACGACGAGCGGCTTCTCGCGTAGCTCCGGGTTCTCGAGCTCCTCGACGGCCGCGAAGAAGGCGTCGAGGTCGAGGTGCGCGAGGATCGGCACGGGTCAAGGCTAAGCGAGCCACAGGCGGTGTCAGACACCGGTTCACCGTCAAGGATCTGTGCCAATCTCCTCACAGGCGATTTTCTGCCGCATTCCGGCAGAAATCCCCGTAGGGACACGATCGTTCTGGACTGGACGGTACGTCGAAGGGCCGGCGGTGTCTGACACCGGCTCGGAAGGATCTATCGTTGGCGGGTGCTGACGACGCCGGCCCTCGCGCCCCCCGCGATCGAGCAGCCCGCCCCGCGGCAAGCTTCGTACGGCCTCGTCACCGGGCTTGCCGCACGTGGAACGCGGCGCATCGTCGTCTCCTCACGCGGGCATGTGCTCGCGGACGCGAAGCTCCGCGGGCGGCGCTTCTCGCTCCGCGTCGACCTGCCGACGGGCGACCTCACGCTGCGCGTCGCGACCCTCGACGAGCATGGACGGCCTGCCGTGAGCGTCGTCAGGGAGGTCTTCGGACTCCCCCGCACTGCGCGACCGCGGCTTGCCGGCAGCCACGAGGATCCCGCTCTCGCCCGGCGGATCCGACATCTCGCGCGCAGCTTTCACGGGACTTCGGGGATCTACGTGCAGAACCTGACCGACGGAGCCGGGGCTGCGTGGAACGCGAGCGCGCGCTTTCCGGCGGCTTCGACACTCAAGCTCGCGATCGCGACGACCGTGCTCGCTTCCTACCACGGCGTTCCCCCGCCGGGCTCGTACGTCGACGACCTGCTTCGTCGGATGATCGCGTACTCGGACAATGCGTCTGCGAACGCGCTCGAGGTGTGGCTCGGCGGCTCGACGAGCGCAGGCGGCGCAAAGGTCGACGGCCTGATGCACTCGGTCGGTCTCCGCGACACGATCATGTACGGCGGGTACGAGCTGGGGACGTTCGCTCGCCGGATTCCGGTCCGCGCGGAGGAACAACCGTCCTTCGGAACCGGGAAGTACACGACTGCGAGTGATCTTTCCCGCCTCCTCCGCGCCGTCTGGCTGGCCTCAGACGGGCGCGGGCCTCTCCACTCGAACGCGTTCACGACGGCCGACGGCCGTTATCTCCTCTGGCTCCTGGGGCACGTTCAGGATGCACCGAAGCTCGACCGAATTCTGGGCCGGGGGAACGGCCTCGCCGTCCTGCACAAGGCCGGTTGGATCGACGCCGCCCGAAACGACGCGGGGCTCGTCTTCTGGAGAGGCGGCGTTTTCGTCGCGAGCGTCATGACGTGGCGCTCGGGCGGAGCGGGGATCTCGTCCGATGTTCTGGCGGGACGGTGTGCCGCCGTCGCCCTGGCGCGGTTTCGCGTCCTGCGCGGCTGAGCGTTCGACAGACGCCGTACCCGTGTCGCTACAGTTCTTGGACTAACTACGTTAAGCGACTCAGCGAAGCGAGGAAACGTGAGCACCAACCAGATTCGACTCTTGCTCGTGCCACTGGATGACATCGTCGTCTTCCCGAACATGAACGTGACGCTCACGGTCGACGTCGGGAACGAGGACCGTGTCTTCCTCATCCCGAAGCACGAGGACGAATATGCCAAGGTCGGAACCGTCGCCGAGGTGACGGACCGCATCCGCCTCCCCGGCGGAGGCAACGCCGTTGCCCTCAACGGTCTCTACCGTGGAATCGCGGGCGCGGCCGTAACCGACAGCCAGGGGCGCCTGTTCATCGAGGTCGAGGAGCGGCGGGACGACGAGAGCGCAGACGGGCGGATCCGCGAGCTCGAGCGCGAGTATCGCGCGGTCGTCGAGGAGATCCTCGAGCTGCGCGGCGACGACGGGCGCATCTCCGCCTTTGTCCGCTCGATCACGGAATCGGGCGCCCTCGCCGACACGACCGGCTACTCGCCCGACATCACCTTCGACCAGAAGGTCGAGCTCCTCGAGAGGCTCGACGTCCGCGAGCGGCTCGAGCTCGCGCTCGAGCTACAGCGCGAGAGGCTTGCCTTGTTGCAGGTGAGACGGCGGATCCAGGAAGACGTGGAGTCCGGTGTCGAGCAGCAGCAGCGCGAGTACATCCTTCGCAAGCAGCTCGAGTCGATTCGCAAGGAGCTGGGCGAGGACGAGGCGTCGGTCGTCGAGGAGTACCGGGCGAAGATCGAGGACGCGGGGATGCCGGAGGCCGTTCGAGGGGAA
The DNA here is from genome assembly GCA_005888365.1 of Actinomycetota bacterium. Lineage (GTDB taxonomy): Bacteria > Actinomycetota > Thermoleophilia > Gaiellales > Gaiellaceae > GMQP-bins7. The sequence goes on along the minus strand of VAWZ01000049.1, from coordinate 6,598 downwards.
GCCGACAGCGAGCTCTCGCGGCTGGAGCGCATGGGGGACCAGACGCCCGAGGCCACCGTCATCCGCAACTACCTCGACTGGCTGCTGGCAGTGCCGTGGAGCAAGCGCTCGGAAGAGCGACTCGATCCGCAGTACACCCGCGAGGTCCTGGAGAAGGACCACGCGGGCCTCGAGGACGTCAAAGACCGCATCGTCGAGTACATCGCGGTCGCGAAGCTGCGCAAGGAGCGTGGCGTCGAGGAGGACCGTCGCTCGGGCGCGATCCTCACCCTGATCGGTCCTCCCGGCACGGGCAAGACCTCGATCGGCGAGTCGATCGCTCGTGCCACGGGCCGTGAGTTCGTCCGCATGTCGCTCGGCGGCATCCGCGACGAGGCAGAGATCAGGGGTCACCGACGAACCTACATCGGCGCCCTTCCCGGTCGTCTCGTGCGGGCGCTCCGCGACGCCGGGACGATGAACCCGGTGATCATGCTCGACGAGGTCGACAAGGTCGGTGCCGACTGGCGCGGCGATCCGTCGTCCGCGTTGCTCGAGGTGCTCGACCCTGCGCAGAACCACTCGTTCCGCGACAACTACCTGGACGTCGAGCTCGATCTCTCGCAGGTGTTCTTCATCGCGACCGGGAACATGGTCGAGACCATCCCCGGCCCGCTGCTCGACCGGATGGAGGTCATCCGCTTCGACGGCTACACGACCGACGAGAAGGTCGCTATCGCACAGGGCTATCTGTGGCCGCGCCAGGTCGAGCGCAACGGCCTGCGCCCCGAGGAGGTCTCGATCGACGAGGATGCCCTCGAGCTCGTCATCTCCGAGTACACGCGCGAGGCGGGCGTGCGCCAGCTCGAGCGCGAGCTGGGCACGATCCTGCGCAAGACGGCGACAAAGATCGCCTCGGAGTCCGCGGAGGCGCCGGTCGCGATCGACGAGGCTGAGGTACGAGACGCACTCGGTCGCCAGAAGTTCTTCCGCGAGACCGCGGAGCGGACGGCGGTGCCCGGGGTCGCGACCGGTCTCGCTGCGACCGCCACCGGCGGCGACGTCCTCTTCATCGAGGCGACGTCGCACAAGAACGGCGACAAGCTCGTTCTCACCGGACAGCTCGGCGACGTGATGAAGGAGTCGGCGCAGATCGCGCTCTCCTCCGTGCGGTCCCTCGCATCGCAGCTCGGGATCGACGAGGAGGCGTTCGAGGACCGCTCGTTCCACGTACACGTGCCGGCCGGCGCAATTCCGAAGGACGGCCCGAGTGCCGGGATCACGATGGCGACAGCGCTCGCGTCGCTTCTCACGGGTCGGCCCGTGAAGCACACGGTCGGCATGACGGGAGAGATCACGCTGCAGGGTCGCGTCCTGCCGATCGGCGGCCTCAAGCAGAAGGTGCTCGCAGCACACGCCGCGGGGATCACGGACATCATCATCCCCGAGCGCAACCGGGCCGACCTCGAGGACATCCCGGAGAACGTCCGCAACGAGGTCGCTTTTCACCCGGTCATGGCGATCGACGAGGTGCTCAAGCTCGCGCTCGAGGAGACGCCGGTGACGCTCAGTGTCGCGCTGTAAGACCACGTCTCCTGTCCCCGACGAGGTCCGGAAGGCTGCGGACGTCTTCGAGCGACGGTACGCGGTCTCGATCCTGTACGCCTCGTACCACGGCTGCACGCGCTTCAACGAGTTCCGCCAGGCGCTCGGAGAGATCCCACCGGGAACGCTGGCCCAACGGCTGGTGGAGCTCGAGCGCGCGGGCGTCCTCCGGCGAGACGTATTGGATGCGCGGCCTCCACGGGTCGAGTACGTGCTGACGACCGACGGCAGAAGGCTCCGCGCGGTCGTCGAGGCCCTCGCGGCCTGGGCGGCCGCGTAGCTCGTCCCGGGTCGAGCTCACATGCGAGTCGCGCTCCTCGCCCAGCTCCAGCTCGTCGCGTTGCTGCTCGCCATCTCGGGTAGCGCGTCGGCAGCCACGGCGCCGCAGCTCGCGACGCTTCTCTCCCGCTACTCGCCGATCCTCGTGCTGCACCCGCAAGAGCGCTTCGAGCCCGTGCCGGTGGATGGGTTCCTCGAGGACTCGGATCTCTTCCACTCGACGCCGACCGGCTGGGTAAAGGTTGCGGGGCCGCTGCCGAGCGGCGGTTCCGACTCTCGGCTCGACCAGCGGCTCTGCAGCGCTCGCGACGGCGTCGCTGCGATCGACTGCTACGCCGACGCGCAAGACGCACATGACGCAGCGCCGACCGTGTACGGCGCCGCCTCTCGACGCGGGAGCTGGATCGTGCTCCAGTACTGGTTCTTCTACGCCTACGACGCCTACAGCCCGACGGTCCCGGCGGGCAGGTTCTGGCAGGTCCACGAAGGGGACTGGGAGGCGGCAACGGTTCTCCTCGACCGCACGGGAACGCCGCTTTTTGCCGGCTACTCGCAACACTCGCGAGGTGTGCGGCGGGCCTGGGAGAAGGTGCCTAAGCGGGGGACGCACCCGCTCGACTACGTCGCGCTCGGATCGCACGCGAACTACTTCACCGTCCGGACGCATCGCTTCGACCCGCGGATCGTCGAGCCGCTCTTCATCTCGATCATCAAGCAGAACGGGCTGGCGCCGGTCGATCACACGGGAAACGGGCGCGTGCTGCGCCCAGCCGTCATCCCCGTCACGACCTCGCAGCCCGGGTGGATGACGTTCGCCGGCGCGTGGGGAGAGGGCCAGTACCTGCACGCGCCCAGCAGCGCGCCCGTGGCGTTCGGGACGAGCCCCAAGGGGCCGGCCTTCCACGCGCAGTGGCGGTCTCCCGTCGCGGACGTGCTCGGCTGGCCGAGCGGCTAGAGCGCTACTCGGGTTGGTTACTCGGGTTGGTTACTCCGGCCAGAAGTCCTCGAGGTACTCGGCGTCGTCCGCCGAGCCGCCCGGGACGAAATTGGACACGATGATCAGCTCAGCGTCCTCCGGCTCGTTGTTCCACACCGAGCGCCACGTCTCGGGCGCGACGCGAACCGCGTTCCCCTTCTCGAGCTCGACGACGTCGTCTCCGAGCTTGAACTGGAGCTTCCCCGAGGCGACGAAGTACACCTCTTCCTGCTCCTTGTGACGATGGCCGTAGGAGCCCTTGCCGCCCGTGTGCTGCGGCATGCGCCGATACGTGAACGCCACCTGCTCCGATCCGAGATCGCCGGTCATCATGCGCATCTCGCCCGGGTAGTCGCCGAGGACGTCCTGCACCTCCGCGATGTGCTTGATCGTGTAGTCGCTCATCGACCCTCCGTTTTCGCCTTGGGCGCTCTCGAGCTCGGGCTCGGTGTCGCGCGGGATTATCACGCACTCCGACGAGGGGTCTGCCGCTTCGCTCAACGTGTGGGCGTGAGCGCCCACACGGCGTCGCTGCCGTCTCCTCCGAGGACGATTATGCGGCCGTCCGCGAATGCCACCGCTGCCGCATTAGCGAGGCGCTGAGGAAGGCGCGCCGCCAGGGAGATCCGCCTGCTGGAGGGATCGAGTCGGAAGACGGAGCGCGAGCCGTCTCCACCGACGAGCCAGAGTGCGCCGTCGGCCGCGACGAGCGGCGCATGCGAGACCGGTCGAGGGAGCGTCGCGATGCGCGAGACGGCGCCCGTGCGCACGTCGATCCTGTACACCGCGGCGGACGGGCCGGACTCGGTCACGCCGCCCGCGACGTAGATCGCATTCTGGAACGCGGCGACTCCTGCATAGCGAGCGCCCGCGGGAAGGCGGGCGACAACCGTCGTCCGCTCCTGCGCCCGCACGCGGAGAATCGCGGTCGCGTAGCGAGTCCCCGTAAAGCCGCCGACGAGATACTCGCGTCCCCGAACGACTGCCGCCCCGAGATCCGAGAGCGGCTCGTCGAGCGACGTCAGCCGCCTACTCCTTCCGCTCGCGGGGTCGATTTGGACGACCGCAGGCACCGAAACCGACTCGCCGCCGCCGAAGAGGTCTACTTCGCCCCGTTTCGACGCCACCGCCGCCGCGTCGTGCGTCGGAGCAGGAAGCGAGCCGATGCGCCGGAGGTTCCCGGGCACGCCAGCGATGATCTGGGACGACGACGTCCCTCTGACCAATCCTCCCAGGGCGACGACCCTGCCGTTGGGAAGCGCCACGGCGGAAAGCCGTGAGGTAGCAACAGGGAGGGATCCAACCCGTGCGATTGTCAGCGCCGGAACGCTCGTTCGCGTGTGGGTGACGTGCGAGCCCGCTCGCCGACTCACGAATGCGGCGTGCAAAGCGGTGCTCGCGGGCAGGAAGTCCATTCCGTCCGGCTTGTCCAGATATCCCGGCGCGGCCGACGCGACGTCCGTGTGCCCGTATTGCCACACGATCCGCTTCGTGCGCGGGTCGATCACGACGACACGGTGACGCCAATCGTCGTTGACGGCCACGAGTCCGTTCGGAAGGCGAATCGCGAGCGACGGCCGGTCGAGACGATTCCTCCCGCTCGAGGCGCCGAACGACCAGACGATCCGGCCCGATCGGGTCATCTCGACCACGCGGCCCGGGGTCGTGAACGCGCAGACGAGGATGTTCCCGTTCGGGAGGAGCTGTGCATCCGACGGGTAGGCGAAGGGCGTCCGCACCGACCAGCGCAGGCGCCCGGACCGGTCGAGCCGGTCGATCCAGCCGCCGATCTCGGTCACGAGCAGGCCGCCGTCCGGTAGCGGCGTGTCGCCGTTGGGGCTCGCGAACCCTCGTGGCGGATCGTGTACGCAGCTTCCCCCTAACGTCCGCAGGACTGACTTGTCGCGCCGTAGCTCGACGATCCTGCAGTTGCGGATGTCCGCCACCGTGGTCACGCCGTTCGGGAGGCGATAGGCGTCGTCCGGCGCGTCGAGGTAGCCGCGCGCGCTCCCGGCGATGCCGGCGTGGCCGTACATCCAGACGACTCGTCGTGGCCGTAGCGAGATCTGCGCGAGCGTGTCGTCGAACTCCTCGTTCGTGATGACGCCGCGGTAGCCGGGGGTGAAGAAGGCGTCGTCCGGCTCCCGGAGCCCTCCCCGCCGCCAGACGATACGGCGACCGGGTGAGAGCAGGATCACCCGGTCGTTGTTCCTGTCTGCGACGAGCAGGTATCCCGGCAAGATTCGAGAGCGCACGAGGGGGAGACGAAGGACCGAGACGAGCCGGCGGGTGGAGTGGCGAGGAGTCCTATGCGCCGGCTTGGCAGTCGCCGGCGATGCCGACGGGTGCGTGCTCGTCCCGCATCCAGTCAGGACGGCGGCGCTGAGGGCAAGAGCGAAGAGGCGCCGCACGCAGTCAGTGTCGCAAGCGACCGTGCCCGCCCGCCGAATGCTGGTTACGCGGGGACTAAGGCGCCGTGCGTCCGAGAGGCGTGATGCACCTCTGGTAGGCCTGCCGGCTCGCCGGCTTGTTCGCGAGGTCGTACATGCCGCCGGGCTGGGACTTGTAGTAGGCGGCGAGCTCGATTCCGCTGTGCGTCCGGATGAAGTTGCACACGTACCGGATGAACGCGGGATAGTCGCTTCCCCTGACCCCGAACTCGGGCAGCGCGAACGGCTTGTGGTGCTCGCGGGCAAAGGCGTAGAGCACCTCGTTCTGCGGTCCTGCGTACTGACCGAACGCTCCGTAGAGGTCGTTCCCGACGATCTCGAGGTAGCGGTCGCCCGGGTAGAACCTGTAGAAGGCGTTGGCGTCCGTCTCCGGCTGACCTCCCCCGAGCGGGTTCCAGATGATCCGGAGCTTCGTCGGCGGGTTGGCGGCGAGGTCCGGTCCGGCGTAGGCGGGGAGACCGAGCCGCTTCAGCAACGGGTTGATCTTCGCTGCCGGGCCCCCGTGGAGAATCAGGTACATGCGGGCGAACATCTTCCGGTACACGTCGGGCCGGTACGCGCGACCTCGCGACGTGCCATTCGCGTTGAAGGCCGAGTGGAAGTGGCTGAAGTGGTTCATCTCCGACAGCAGCCGCAGGTAGACGAGGCTCCCGTAGCCGGCGATCGCCTGATTCAAAGCGACGAGGAACGCATCGCCTTTGCCCTGCGCGATCGCGAGGGGCGTGATCGCCTCGGTCTTTCCGAGCGGGCCGCCCGTGCCGATGTGCAGCATCGGGATCGGGCCCAGGCTGCGCAGCAGGACCGGGAGCCTGGTGGCGTACGTGCGACCCTGGTCCCAGCCGATGTACGCATGCTTGATCGCGGACGCCTGGCCGGTCTGGTTCTGGAAATGCGCGGCATCGCCGGCGACCCCGAGGTAGAGCCGTGACATCGTTGGCTGGGCTCCGGCGCCCGACGCGAGCGGGACGAGCGCAAGAAGGCCGAGGGCAAACACCACGAGCAGGCGTCGCATCGCGCGAGTATGGCCTACTGCGCCCGAGTCGACCAGGGCGGTGGCCGTACACTCATCGCGGCGGGCCGGTAGCTCAGTCGGTAGAGCAGGGGACTTTTAATCCCAAGGTCGCAGGTTCGATCCCTGCCCGGCCCATAGGAAGCTCCCGCAAATTTGCATTTCTCTTTTATCGCTATCGGGTTCGTCGTGTGTGCGCGTACAGAATGACGTACGCTTTGGAGTGGTTCCACGGCCATCCAACTGAAGGGGCAGCCCCGTGGCATCTCTCCAGGCAAGACACTCGCGTGGATGCGCGCT
>VAWZ01000138.1 GCA_005888365.1 Actinomycetota bacterium | reverse complement strand
CTGGCCGGACTACCGGCCTGAGCTCAGTAGCGTCGGAGCCGTTCGCGTAATCGCTCGTATTCCTCGTCGCTGAGCTCGCCCTTGTCACGGAGCTCCCGGAGCTTCTCGAGCTCGTCAGACTGCGCGGAGGGGGAGAGTTGGGAGGAACCCTTCCCACGCCTGCCGGTCGTCCGATCGGGATCGACGCCTAGCTGGCGAAGCCGGGCGCGAATTCGTTGGATGCCGAGCCCGCGCGTGGGAAAGGTGTAGGCGCCGGCCCCGCTCAGCGGCCGCCGTTGCACGTACCGACGGTAGCCGGCCAGGAGGACGATCGCGGCGCCGATCTCGAGCAGCAACGTCACGAACGCGTGACCCGAGCTGTCGAAGACATGGCTGCCACCGTAGGCGGCGGCGGCGATCCCGCCACCGACGAGCGAGCCGCCAAGACCGAGGAGGACGGTAAGCCAGAAGGGCATCGGGTCGGGACCGGGCAATGCGACCCGGGCCAGGGCGCCGATCAGGAAGGCGGAGACGACGATCGAGAGAAGGGCACCGAGCACAGACGCCAGTCTGCCGCAGAGAGCGTATCTCCGTTATTGGCGCACGCGCGAACACGTGAGTCTCCTGCGTTGGGGAGCCTCTCAGCTGGACCGCGCTGGCGCTGCCTGTGACGTCGACGCGTGCGATGTCGACAACGTGGCCCGATCCGTCGGCCCGACGAGAATCGTTGCCAAGGCGACCTGCGTCACCCGGCTGGGGCCTCGGCGGGCTCGCTTTGCGGCACCGGCTTGGCGGGCGACGGCGGGCGCTCGCCCGGCGCCTCGATGGTGATGTTGGGGAGAGCGCGTTCGAGCCAGCCGGGAATCGCCCACGTTCGCTCGCGCAACAAGGTCAGGAGCGCGGGCACGAACGTCAACCGCATCAACAGGGCGTCGGTAAGGATCGCGACGCCGAGGAGGAGGCCGAATTCCTTCGACACGCGGTCGGGGTTGAGCAGGAACGAGAAAAAGACCGAGGACATGATCAGCGCCGCGGCCACGATCACGCGGCCCACGCCCGCGACACCGTCCTTGACCGCGGCGACGGTGTCCTCTCCATGCACGTGCTCCTCCCTGATCCGGCTCATCAGGAACACCTCGTAGTCCATCGACAAGCCGAAGAGGATGGCGAACGCGATCGGCGGAACGAAGCTCTCGATCGGGCCGGTGCGATCGAGGCCAATCACGCCCATGCCATAGCCCTGCTGCACGACCAACGTGAGCACGCCGAATCCAACGAGAGCCGACATGAGCGTCGTCAACGCGGCCTTGAGGGCGATGACCGCGGAGCGGAAGGCCATCGCCAGGACGAGGAAAGTGATGCCGATGATGTAGAGCAGGAACCGGGGGGCGTGCGAGAAGATCCGGTGACCGATGTCGGTGAATGCGGCATTGGAGCCCGACACGTAGGCATGCGCTGAGGACCCGGCCAAGGTGCGCGGTATCACGGTGTGCCGAAGCGCCGAGACGATGCCGTCCGTGTGCGAGTCCTGCGGCGCGTACTTCCCGTAGGTATTCACGATCGCAACCGAGGCTGCGTCCGGGTTCTTGGTGTTGTAGATCGGCTTCACGACCTGTTTGATGCCCGGCACACGCTTGAACGCTGCCTCCAGCTTGTCCGCGGCGGCATGGTCTGATTGCAGGTCGACGACGACAGGGATGGGCTCGGTGAACCCGGGCCCGAAACCCCTCGTGAGCAGGTCATAGGCCTTGCGCGTCGTCTGGTCCTTGGGCGCCGTTCCCGCGTCTGCCAGGCCGAGGCGGGAGGCAAGCACGGGCGAGGCGAGCAAGAGCAGAACCACTGTGACAATCGGGAGTACGACCTTCGCGTTACGCGAGACGAACCGTCCCCAGGCGGCGATCGGGGTGCGGCTCTGACCCTCGCGCGACTCGTCCACGACCGGCATCCCGAGGCGCCCACGGTCGATCTTGTGGCCGAGCAGGGAGAGCACGGCGGGCAGCAGGGAATTGGCGAGCAGAACCGCGGTCAGAACTCCGAGTGCGCTCCCGATTCCGAGCTTGGTGATGAAGTCGAGCCCGATCAGCGCCAGCCCGGTGATCGAGATCGCCACTGTGACGCCCGCGAAGATGACCGCTCGACCCGCCGTCGCCCCGGCCGCAGCGGCCGCCGCCTGCGGCGATAGTCCGTCGTGCAGGAACTGACGGAAGCGGGTGACGATGAAGAGCGTGTAGTCGATGCCGACCCCGAGGCCGATCATCGGCACGAGGATCTCGGTCACGGTGTTGAAGTGGGTCAGCCGAGCGGCGAGGAAGAGGATCAAGAAGGCGCCGATCACAGCCACGATCGCGAACATGAGCGGGATCGCCGTCGGCACCAAGGCCCGGAACAGCACCATCAGGATCACGAAGGCGGCGACCAGTCCGATGATGTCGCTGAGACCCTGTGTCGGCGGCGCGTTCTCCGCTTCGCCGGTGAACTCGACCTGGATGCCGGCCTGACGGCCGATCGAGCGCAGCTGATCCTCGAGGCTGACGACGCCGGCTCGGGGCAGCTCGAATCCGGTGCGGTCGAACTGCACGTCGAAGAACGCGATTCCGCCGCCCTTGGCCAGCTGGTGTGAGCCGGAAGCGAGCGGATTCGTGATCGCGGAGACGTCCTTCGACTCCTCATCGAGAGAGCGCTGCGACGCGTGTGCCGCAGCAAGCATCTTCCCGATCGCGCTAGATCCCGGGGCGGTGTCCAGGCGCTGGCCGTTCTCGCCGGCGAGCACGACGCGAAGCGCGGCTCCGCGTTGTCCTCCGAACTTCGCGTTGATGAGGTCGGTCGCCTTCTGCGTGTCCGAGCCCGGAATCTTGAAGTCGTTGATCAGCTTGCCGTGGAAGGCGGCGTTCATCCCGATGAGGGTCACGAACACGACGAGCCACCCCGCGATCACGCGCCACGGGTGG
>VAWZ01000048.1 GCA_005888365.1 Actinomycetota bacterium | reverse complement strand
TGCGAGGGCGGGGGCTGCTTGCAAGGCCTGGAAGATTTCGCGGGCTTGCTGGAGGACGGGGTTTGCCTCGCTCGTTCGGCCGGAGAGGGTGAGGCAGCGGCCTTGGCCGAGGAGGGCGAACCCCTGCTCGGGAACAACCCCGAACGACTGCCAGCGCCGAGCGGCGTCCGCGTACCCCTCCGCCGCGGCCCCGAGGTCGCCGTCGGACTCGGCGAGGGCGGCGCTCACCGCCACCAGAGCGTGCTCGGCGCAGGGCGTTTGTGGCTCGACCCCGGCTACGAGCCGCTGCGCGAGCTCCGAGTCACCGAGCGTGAGGGCGGTGCGCACCATGGCGGGAAGGTAGGTGGCGTAGTAGGGGCTCCGGCGTGCTTCGGGCGTTGTCTCGCTGTCGGCGAGCAGGGCTCGTGCAGCTTCATCCTGTCCGAGCGCCGCCCGAACGAAGGCGGCTGAGGCCAGCCCGGTGACGGCGAAGTCGAGCGACCCTGACGCGCGGGTTGTGGTTTCAAGCCAATCGAGTGTTCCGGCCGCCTGGGCAGCCTGCCCGCGGAGAGCGAGGATTCGGGCCTGGCAGCTGCGAGCCGAGGCAAGGTCGAGTCCCTGCTCGCTGACCTCGGAGTTATGTGCGATCTCGGTCGCAGTCTTGAGCGCCTCATCGAGCGCTCCACTGTCGTACAACTGGTCGAGCGTGCTGCCCTTGGTGGCGTCGGCAATGTCGGCGAGCCCCCGCGCCTGTGCGAAGGCGATTCCCGCTCGCATCACCTCCAGGGATGCAATCGGCCCTTCGACCGCCGAGAGGTAGAACCCAAGGTTGTTGTGGAGGACGGCGACCTCGCGGCCCTGTCCGGCCTCGATAGCGAGCGCGATCGCCTCCCGGAGGTCGTCGAGGCCGCCCCGGTCGCCGAGGCCGCTGCGGGCGAGACCGCGGTAGCCCAGTGCGCGGGCGGGACGGGGCAAGCCGAGCTCCTCGGCGAGGGTGAGCGCCCGCTCGGCGTAACCGACGCCCGTCTCGTACCGTCCCTGCAGCGCCCCAGCGGCGGCGACCTCGGTGAGCGCAGCAACGAGTTCCGGGCCCGGTTCCAATGGTTCGAGTAAGGCGACTGCCGCCACGGGCAGCTCCGCCCAGCCTGGATCCGCGAGCCGGCGAAGCACGAGGCTGAGCGTGTCCATCGCTCCGGCGGCACCACGAACGTCACCTGCCGCCTGGAAGCCGCTGATCGCTTCTTCGAGCGCGGCCTTCGCCTCCGTCAGGCGTCCCGCATGGTGGACGGCCTCGCCGAAGCGGGCCAAAGCGGCCGCACGTTCCGGGTGGCCGACTGGGGTAAGCGTGAGCGCCCGCTCGAAACTCGCCAGGGCCGCGGCGGTGTCGAGGCCGAGGGCGCGTTCCCCGGCGAGGCCGAGGAAGCGCAGGGCAGGTCCCTCGAGCTCTTCTGCCTGCTCTGTCTCTCCCGCCGCCTGGGCGAGGTCGAGGGCGCTCGTGTAGTGGTAGGCGAGCACGTCGGCCAGGTCTTCGACCCGCTCGGGTGCCTTCGACTCGATCCACGTGGCGGCCGCCACGTGGCGGTTGGCGCGTGATGCGCGGGGAAGCTGGTTGTACGCGACATCGCGGGCGAGCACATGCCAGAAGGCGTACTCCGCCTCCCCTGCCATCGACGACTGCCTGGCCGGACGAACGAGCTCCTTCCGCGAGAGCTCGCGCAAGGTGCTGGTGACCGTCTGAGGGTCGCGCTCGCCCATCGCCGCCACCGCCCCCGCCCAGAAGACTTTGCCGATCACCGCGGCATCGGCAATGAGCGACTTCGCATCGGGTTCCAGGGTGTCCAGACGGGCGGCGATCAGCGCCTGCACCGACTCCGGGAAGGGGACGTCCGCCCCCTCCTTGAGCTGCCAACTAGAGCCAACTCGCTCGAGCAGGTCACGGTCTTTCAGCAGGCGCACGAACTCCTCGGCGTACAGCGGGTTGCCCCCGGCCCGCTCGAGGATCGGCTGCTGCAGCTCCACCGGGATGACGGTGGTCTCGAGCAGCGCTGACACGAGGCGGGCGGTCTCCTCCTGCGAGAGCGGGGCGAGGTTGATCGGGGTGGCGTTGCGGAGCCTCGTCGCGTAGTCGGGGTTGCGCTCGTACAGCTCGGGGCGAGCCGTTCCGACGAGGAGCAGGGGGACACCTTCCGCGAGATCTGCCAGGTGCTCGAGGAAGGCGAGGAGCGCCTCGTCGGCCCAGTGCAGATCCTCGAACACGAGGACGGTCGGACGCTCCTCGGCGATCCCCTCCAGGAACCTGCGCCAGGCGGTGAAGAGTTCCTCGCGCTCTGCCGAGGAGCTCGCCTCGATCCCGAGCAGGGGGAGCAGCCGCTGCCGGAACCATTCGCGCTCGTCGGTATCGGGGAGGACGGCGGCGAGCTTCTCGTCGGCGACGGCGGGAGGGTCGGACTCGAGGATGCCGGTGTGCGCCTTCAGGATCTCGCCGAGCGCCCAGAAGGTGATCCCCTCCCCGTAGGGGAGGCAGCGTCCCTGCCGCCAGGTCGTGAAGTCGGGACGCGCGTCGATGTAGCCAAAGAGCTCGGCCACCAGGCGGCTCTTGCCGAGCCCCGGCTCCCCGACGACGGTGACGAGCTGGACGGAGCTCGAGGCGACGGTCTTGTCGAAGATCCCCTTCAAGAGGGCGAGATCGACCTCGCGCCCGACGAAGGGCGTGTTGTGCCTGCGGGTGAGGTCGGTTCCGAAGCGGGCGCGGGCGGCTTTCGCCTGGAACACCCGCACCGGCGCCTGCTTACCCTTGAGCGTTGCGGGCTCGAGCTCCTCGTAGTCGAACACGGGCGCGGTCGCCTCGTAGGTCGAAAGACCGACCGCTACGCCCAGCTCCGGGGCGACCGACTGGATCCGCGAGGCGGTGTTGATCGCATCCCCCGAGAGCAGACGTTCACCGAGACCTGCACTCGCCCCGAGACGCACCAGCGCCTCGCCGGTGTTGATCCCTACCCGCAGGCGCAAGGGCTCGCCCCCGACCGACTCGAGCTCCTCCGCGCCCTCGACGATCCGAAGCCCCGCCCGCACCGCCCGCTCGGGGTCGTCCTCGTGCGCGGCGGGGACACCGAACACGCCCACCACCGCGTCCCCGATGAACTTCTCGACCACTCCCCCGTGGGCCTCGATCCGGGCGCGGGACATCTCGGCGTACGCGCTCAACATCCGGTCGACGTCCTCGGGGTCGGCGTCCTCTGAGCTGGCGGTGAACCCGACCAGGTCGCAGAAGAGGACGCTCACCACCTTGCGCTCCTCCGCCAGGGCGCGGACGGGAGCGGCGAGGGGTGCCGCGCACTCTTCGCAGAACTTCGCGCCGTCACGGTTCTCGTGACCACAGGAAGGGCAGGCGGCCATGCGCGCGAGCGTACAGCCAAGACGGCCAGACCCGGTCAGGGCCCGGCAGCCCGCTTACCCGGAGCTATCGAAACTCCCACCAGCACTCCGGCGCAGGCGGGCTGTGTTCCGAGGAGCCATCTCGACGGTACTCCTCGACCCCTCGGGATGGGCGGTACTGGGCTCGAACCAGTGACCCCCAGCTTGTCGAGCTGGTGCTCTCCCAACTGAGCTAACCGCCCCGGGCCGCCGATGATAGCGCCTCGACCTCGCGCTCCTCGAGCCGCCCGACCCGGGCAACCGCCTTCACGTCCTCCCCGGCGACGAACGCCAGGTCGAGACAATCATCGTGTGCGGTCGTGACGAGCTCGACCGGGTCGCCGAGGTCGATCGGCTGCCGGTATTCGAGCCGAGCTTGAAGCGGCTGCGCGAGATCGGGCCCCTGCTCGGCGAGCAGTTGCTCGACGGCCTGCCAGTGAGTCGCGTTGTTGACATGGCCGTGGAGGTCGACGTCGGCCAGGCGAAGCGGCCAGGAGGTGCGCCCGCCGTTCGGGGAAGGAGCGGGCAAGACCGGCCTCGTGGAGACTCGGCGATCGCCCGCAGCCTCCGCGTAGACGCCGAATCCCTCGAGCCGGGCAGGTCGCTGATCGGGGCCGAGATGGATCCAGACGCTGTCGACCTCGATCCGGCCGCCCGCGTCACCCGTGAGCGACCAGCGCCGGCCCGCGGCGACGGACGCGAGCCCGCTGCACCACGTCACGAGCTGCACGCGTCGATCGCCGAGGAACGGCGATAGAACGTCGATCCGGATTCCCCGAATGAACCAGAGGTGGTCGGGAAGTCCCCATCCCGTCTCTTGCACATCCTCGATCGCGACGTCCTGCAGGAAGCGAGCGACAGCGTCGAGCCGCAGGCGTCCTCGGGCATCCATGTCGGAGAGACGCACGGTGCGCGCTGATGCGAACGTCCTTCCGCGCTCCGGCTCCGAAACCAGCGCGCTCGTCGCGGTCAGAAGATCTCCGGACACCACGGAGCCGGGCCGATGGGAGCGAAGACAGCGTCAGCCCGCGCGACCGCGCCGCGGGAGAACTCCTCGACGAGGCCCGCGGCTGCCAGCTCCCGGAACGAGAAGCCGCCGAGATACGCGGAGCCGAGAGCGGTGACGCCCAGTCGGAGGTCCGCGCGGCGCCGCGATCGTCGCACGGTGTCGCCCTCGAGCGTCCACGTGCCGGCATTCCAAGGGCCGAACGGATCGGCGACCTCGAAGGTCACGCGCGCGTCGGCGGCGTACTTGCGAGCAGACAGCGCCGCGCCGACGTCGACGAGGCGCACCCAGAGCCCGGTCTCGGTACGCAGGTTCAGGCTGTCAGGTCGAGCCACGAGGTGAAAGAGCGGGTGGTCGACGGGCAGCAGCGAAGCGCGAATCTCGTGGATCCAGTCGATCTCGAGCAGGAAGCGCCAGATCTCACGCGTCCCGAGAGTGTCGGCTCCGAGTGCCTCGATGATGTGGAGGCGTCGCTTCCAGCCGGCGTCCTCTTCCTTCTGGGCTATTCGATAGAGCGCGTATGCGACCGGTCGATCGTCGATCTCGGCCAGCGCGTAGTTCAGGGGCCCCGCGTCGCCGCGCGACTCCGCCGAATCGGCTAACCGCCGGAGATCCCACCAGTCTCCTGAGCGCGCGAAGAACCCTGGCGTCGTCCGTCGGACGCGGTCGTACAACCGCGGGAAGGTCCGGCGAGCTTCGTCCTTGTCCACGAGTCGGACGGATCCCGCGCGCAGCGGAGTTCCGTATGAAAGCGCAGCACGATCTCCCGTCAGGCTCACCTTCTGCCGGAGCGATGCGAGGCCGTAGCCGTACCGTCCGTAGATCGTCTCCTCGGACGCGTACAGGGCCGCGATCGGCTCGCCGCGCTCGTGGGTCGCGTCGAGCTGCGCGCGCATCATTCGCGAGAGCAGACCTCGACGTCTGTGCGTGGGAAGAACGCCGACGACCGTGACGCCCGAGCAGGGAACGACGGCTCCGGGCACGGACATCCGGAAGTCGAACGCGCCGGCGCCACCGACGATCGACTGCCCGTCGAACACCGCGTGCAACCGCTCCGGAGGGAGAAGCTCCGCGAATTGCTCCACCTGCTCTTCGGTCGGCACCCAGCCGGCGTAGTGGCCGATCGCGGCAACCGCCTGACCCCACTCTTCGAGCGTGCGACAGCTCCGCACCCTGTACGCCATGTGTTCCGCCCCCTCCTAGGATCGGCTCGGCGCCGGAGTCATCGCGAGCTCAGAAGATTTCCGGGCACCACGGCTTCCGGTCGGCGGCGAAGAGCGAGTCCGCCCGGACGGCCGCTCCCGGAGAGAGCTCCTCGATACGCCCCGCGCGGACCAGCTCCGAGAAGCCGAAGGCTCCGAAGTAGACCGAGCCGAGCATCGCCACGTCGGAGCGGAAGTCGGCGGCTGCGCGAGTGCGCACCGCCTCTCCGTCCTCGAGCTTCCAGCGCCCCTCGTTCCAGGGACAGAACGCGTCCTCGACCTCGATCACCACGCTGCCCTCGCCGGCGTAGCTTCGTGCGGAGAGGGCCGCTCCGACGTCGACGAGACGGGCCCAGAGCCCGTCGAAGATACGGAAACCCATGCGCCGAGGGTGTGCCAGCAGGTGGAAGAGCTGGTGATCGAGCGGCAGAAGCCAGGACGTGACTCGCGCGGCCCAGTCGATGTCGAGCAGGAAGCGCCAGAGCTCCGCAGTCGCACGGCCGTCGAGCGCCACCGCCTCGACCACGTCGAGCTCGCCGGCGGGGAGGAAGTGCTCCCACTTGGGCCGGTGCCGGTACACGGCGTAGCCCTCGGGGCCGTCGTCCGTCTCGAGCGCGACGAACCGCTTCGGGCCGCCTCCTTCGCGGGTGTCGGGAGAGTCGAAGAGGATCCGATATTCCCACCAGTCGCTCGTCCTGCCGAGCATCCCGGGGACACGCGGGCGGACAGCTTCCCAGACGTGCGGGAAGAGCTCCTGCGCCTCCTCCTTCTCCACCAGTCGCATCCGGCCACGCGGCTCGAGCGGGGCCGCGAACGGCGACTCCCGTGGCAGCGAGATCTCCCCCGCGAAGGACGCCAGCCCGTAGCCGTAGCGCCCGTAGATCGTCTCCTCGGATGAGAAGAGCAGCGCGAGCGGCTCTCCTCGCTCGTGGACGTCGTCGAGCTGGGCGCGCATCATCGCCCGCAACACGCCGCGCCGCCGGTGCGTCGGATACGTGCCTACGACGGTCACACCCGCCGCGGGCACGATCGCTCCCGGAACGGTCACTTCGAACGGGAACGCACCCGCGCCGCCGACGACGTTTCCGTCCTCACGGGCCGCATGCATCCGCTCGATGGGAAGATTCTTCGAGAAGCGCTCGAGCCTCTCGCTGCCCAGCTCGAGCGAGAAGTACTGCCCGATGCCGAGCATGGCGTGCGAGAACTCGTCGAGATCTGCGCAGGGTCTGACGTCGAAGCTCAAACGATCTTCTCCAGCGGCGCGTAGTCCACCATCAGGCGCCGCTCCGTGCCGTCCGCCTCGAAGCGGATCGTGACGATCCCTCCGGGCTCGACCGCTGTCACGACGCCCTCGCCGAGCGAGGCATGCCGGACGCCGTCACCCGTCGAGAGGAGGATCGCGCTGCCCGGGGACGGCGGTGCGGCCTGCTGACCGTAGGCGCTCCAGGAGGCAGGTCGCAGCCGCTCCCGCTCGGCCTCCTGGGGGAGCTCGTCCAGGAAGCGCGAAGCGAGGTTGTAGTTCCTCCGCCCGAAGAGCGAGCGGGAGAGCGTATGAGTCAGAGTGAGCCGCTCCATCGCACGGGTCATGCCCACGTAACACAGTCGGCGCTCTTCCTCGACGCCCTGCTCCTCGATCGCCCGGATGTGCGGGAAGACGCCCTCCTCCATTCCGATCATGAACACGGCTCGGAACTCGAGCCCCTTGGCGTTGTGCAACGTCATCAGCGTGACGACTCCGCGCTCGTCGCGGATCGTGTCCTGGTCGGAAACGAGAGAGATGTCCTGCAGGAAGCCGGCGAGGGTGGCGTCTTCGGCCTGCTGTCGATACTCGCGCGCGACCCCGACGAGCTCCTGCAGGTTCTCGATTCGGCCGCGAGCCTCGATCGTCCGCTCGGCCTCGAAGGCCTCGATCATCCCCGACTTCTCGAGCACACGCTCGAGCAGCTCGTCCACCGCAAGCTCCTGCGAGAGCGCCTGGAGCGACTCCATCGTCGCGCGGAACGCGCGGATCGCGCGGGAGGACGCGGCAGCCACGCCCGCGGCCTCCGGGTCCGCCATCGCCTCCCAGAGCGTCCGGCCGGCTCCCTCCGCATGCGTCACCAGCCGGGCGAGCGAGGTGTCGCCGATCCCGCGGCGAGGGCGGTTCGCGATCCGGAGCAGCGAGCCGGCGTCGAGCGAGTTCGAGAGAACCGTCAGGTATGCCGTCGCGTCGCGGATCTCGGCGCGCTCGTAGAAGCGCGGACCGCCGATCACCTGATACGGGACGTCCTGCCGGACGAGGACGTCCTCGAGCACGCGCGACTGGGCGTTCGTTCGGTAGAAGACCGCGATCTCGTTGCCCGACAGCTCGCCGTCGAGCAGCGACGCGATCTCCGCGGCGACGAACCGCGCCTCGGCGTGCTCGTCCTCGACCTCGACGACGCGAACCGGGTCGCCCTCGCCGAGCTCGGAGAAGAGCCGCTTCGGCTTGCGCTCCCGGTTCTCCTCGATGATGGAGTTCGCCGCGCGGAGGATGCGGTTCGTCGAGCGGTAGTTCTGCTCGAGCGCGATCACCCGTGTGCCCGGGAAGTCGCGCTCGAACTCCATGATGTTCCGGATGTCGGCGCCACGGAAGGCGTAGATCGACTGATCGGGATCGCCAACTGCGCACACGTTTCCGTGCTCTCCCCCGAGCAGCTGCAGCAGCCGATACTGGGCGTGGTTCGTGTCCTGGTACTCGTCGACGAGGACGTACCGGAAGGCCTTGCGCCAGCGGGTGAGCGCGTCCGGAAAGCGCTCGAGGACCTCGACGGTGAGCATGAGCAGATCGTCGAAGTCGACGGCGTTCGAGCCGTGCAGGCGGCGCTGGTAGAGCTCGTACGTATCCGCGACGGTCTGATCCCAGAACGACGAGACCTGGCTCAGGTACTGCTCGGGAGAGACGAGCTGGTTCTTGGAGCGTGAGATCTGGGCGTGGATCCCGCGGGGCGAGAAGCGCTTGGGATCCTTCCCCAGCTCCTCGAGACAGGCCTTGACGAGCCGGACCTGGTCCTGGTCGTCGTAGATCGTGAAGTTCGAGCGGTAGCCGAGTCGCTCGGCCTCGCGCCGGAGCATGCGTCCGCAGGCCGCGTGGAAGGTGAGGATCCAGATCGCGCGGGCGGTCGCTCCGAGCATCCGCTCGAGCCGCTCGCGCATCTCGCCCGCGGCCTTGTTCGTGAAGGTGATCGCGAGGATCTCGTTCGGCTTCACGCCGACCGCGTGGAGCAGATGCGCCACGCGGTAGGTGAGGACTCGCGTCTTTCCGGAGCCAGCTCCGGCGACGACGAGCAGCGGGCCCTCGGTCGCGAGCACCGCCTCGCGCTGAGCCTCGTTCAGGTCCGCGAGATAGCGATCGGGAGCTGCGACGGCCATGCGGCGATGCTAGCCGCAGAGCCCCGGCGCTCTTACCAGCGCACGGTCAGCTCGACGTGCGCGGGAGCCTTCGGGACTCCGACCCAGGCGATGCGCCAGGTGTACGTCCCTATCGGAAGCGTCTCGTACGAGGCCTTGCAGTACCACGACCCCGCCGCGCCCGAGCAGTGATACGTCTTGGTGTCGATCAGCGGACCGCCTGTCGGCGCGTGCTTTCCAAGGAGGAAGAGCTTCGCGCGGCCGGCGGTCGGCACGCGGAGGAGAACCTTGAAGGCCGGCTTCCGGTGCGTCTGGATCGTCACCGACGAAGACTTTCCGGACGGCACCGTGTCCTCGAAGAAGATCTTGGCAGGCCCGGTCAGGGCAAGCGCCGCGACGGGGATGACAACCGCGGAGAGGGCGGCGGCGGGCAGGACGAACATGCGCATGGGATCCTCCTTACATCTTCGTGCGCCGCAGCCCGAGTGTTCGGCCGAGCGCAGCAAAGCAGATCACGAGCGCAACCGCCTCGAAACCTCCTCGGACGAGCCCGGAGCCCGGGTCCCCTTCCGCGTACCAGCCTCCCGCGAAGCCGACCGCCCCCACCGCCGCGGCGCCGAGCAGCGCGAAACGCCAGGGGTGAGCCGGAAGGCCGAGCCGTCGGAGAGGAGCAATGCGCATGATCGAGTCGAGATCGTCGAAGACGTCGCCCGCGGCCGCTCCGGGCGCGGCCATGGGAGCGCCGGCACGCGCCACGCGAACGCCCGCGACCACCAGGAGAGGTGCAAGCGCGAGGCACAGCCCGAGCGTGGCCCAGACCCACCACGACGCGAGATCGCCCTGCGCGTCGAGGGCGTATGCGGCGACCGCCGCGATCGTTCCACCGGCGGCTCCGAGAGCCACCCAGTTCTGATGGCGAAGCAGTCGAAGCTCGGCAGCGCCGGCCTCGGGCGTGCGGTCCATTCGGAACGCGCGGAGCAACGCGAGAGTTCCCGCCACGAACGCGATCTGCGGAAGCAGCGCAACACCGAGCGCGAGGACCGGCGCGGCTCCGGCGACGCGTCCTCCGAACAGGTCG
This sequence comes from Actinomycetota bacterium, assembly GCA_005888365.1. Taxonomy (GTDB): domain Bacteria; phylum Actinomycetota; class Thermoleophilia; order Gaiellales; family Gaiellaceae; genus GMQP-bins7. The sequence continues at coordinate 4,683 of VAWZ01000048.1, read as the reverse complement.
GTCCAGCCCCCGGCCGCGGGCACGAGCGCGAATACGGCGACGTAGCCGAGCCCAGTCAGCGCAAGGGCCCCGAACGACGTGAAGGTCGCTCGACGTGTCCCTCCTGTGGCAAGCTCGGCCGCAACCAGCCGCGCGACCTGTTGCGGGTCCCCGAACTGACGAGCCGGATCTTCCTCTCCGTCCCGCGCCGCCTCCTCGAGGTGGTCGCGCGCCTCCAGGAGAACCCTCCGAGCCGCGGAGCCGCGAACGCCGACCGCATCCAGGCTCGAGGCGAGCCCTCGAAGAAAGTCGTCGGTCACGCGAGCACAGCCCGCATCGCGTTCACATACCTGTCCCACGCCGTGCGCTCCCGCCGAAGCGCGGCGGCGCCCTTCCGCGTGAGTCGGTACACGCGGCGGCGGCGCGTGCGTCCGTCCACCCAGCTGCTCTCGACGAGCCCGTGTCGCTCGAGCCGGTAGAGCGCGGGGTAGACCGTTCCCTCGGCGAGGTCGAACGCACCCTCGCTGCGCGTCCTCAGCGCCTCGACGAGGCCGTATCCGTGCGTCGGCTCTTCCCCGAGCACGGACAGGAGCAATAGATCGACGTGGCCCTTCAGCGAATCCTGCACGGTGCACGAGTATACCTAGGGGTTCTAGGTATTACGCACTAGGCTCCGGCGGGGGACGACGGCGATCCGCCCGTCGATCGAGACGATGTCGGCAGCCGCTCCATAGTGACGCGCGATCGCCTCTTCGGTGAGCACGTCGCGCGGGAAGCCGTCTGCGACCACGCGCCCCCTGTCGAGAAGGACCATCCGGTCGGCGTACTGCGCCGCGAGCGTCAGGTCGTGCATCGCCGAGACCAGCGTGAGCCCGGACTCGGCTCGCAGGACGTCGAGCAGGTCGAGCGCCTGTTGCTGGTGACCGATGTCGAGGGCGGCCGTCGGCTCGTCGAGCAGGACGATCCGCGCCTCCTGCGCAAGAGCACGCGCGACCACCGCGCGCTGCTTCTCCCCTCCGCTCAGCGTGCCGAGCAGCCGGTCCCCGTATGCGAGCAGATCGAGCCTCGCGAGCGCGCGGGCCGCCGCCTCGCGGTCACGCCGGCCCTCCTTCGCGAGCGCTCCGAGATGCGGTGTGCGTCCCAGCAGCACGTACTCGCCGACGGTCAGCCAGGGCGGGGTCGACGGCTCCTGCGGCACGACGGCGAGCAGGCGCGAGAGCTCGGCGCGCCGCATCGTGGCCGTCGGACGCCCCTCGAGCGCGATGGATCCCGCGAACGACACGAGCCGCGCGATGGCGCGCAACAACGTCGTCTTGCCTCCCCCGTTCGGCCCGATCAGGGCCAGCCACTCGCCCGGTGCGACCTCGAGATCGATCCCGTCGACGACCGGGCGGCCCCCAAGCTCGACCGTGACGTCGTCGAGGGTCACCGCGCTCATAGGCCAACCTTGGTTGGCCTATGAGCGTGTGGAGGGGTGTGGGGAACCGGGAGGTTCCCCACGTTCTCGAGAAGAAGGGGGATGCGCGGGGGAAACATGGTTTCCCCCGCGAACGCGAGCCGGAGGCGAGCGTTGCTCATGCGGCGCCCCCGCGCGTCGTCCGCAGGACGAGCGCGAAGAACGGGGCCCCGAAGAACGCCGTCACGATGCCGAGGGGGATCTCCGCTGGCGCCAGCGCGGTCCGGGCGATCACGTCCGCGAGGACGAGAAACCCCGCGCCGGCTACGACCGAGAGCGGCAGGAGCGCGCGGTATCCCGTCCCGGCGAGCATCCGGATCGCGTGCGGGACGATGATCCCGACGAAGCCGATCAGCCCGCACACGGCGACCGCAGCGGCGGTCCCGACGGTCGCCGCGACAACGAGCACGAGCCGAACGCGGCGGACGTCGACGCCGAGGCTCCTCGCTTCGTCGTCGCCGAGGCTCAATACGTCGACGACGCGGCGGTGCGCGAGGATCACCGCCGAGGCCAGAGTGACGTAAGGCAGGATCAGCACGACGTCGCTCCAGCCCGAGCTCGGGATGCTGCCCAGGATCCAGGTGTACACCTGTTGCAGCGTGTCCGCGTTCTCCTGCTGGACGAACGTCTGCAGCGCGGTGAAGAAGGAGGCGACGGTCACCCCGGCGAGGACGAGGGTGACGGCGTCTCGGCCCCGGCTTGCCGACCTGCCGACCGAGTAGGTGAGGACGACTGCCGCGCCCCCGCCCAGGAAGGCCGCGACGGGAAGGGCCTGCTGTCCTCGCAGGCCCTCGGGGAGGTACGCGATCGCGAGCGTCGCGCCGAGCCCCGCGCCGGCCGCCACCCCGAGGAGGTACGGGTCGGCGAGCGGGTTCCGGAACACTCCCTGGTAGGTCGCCCCGGAGAGGGCCAGCATTCCTCCGACAAGGGCGCCGAGGACGACGCGGGGCATCCGAATCTCCCACAGGATCGCGTTGTCGGTCGGGCTGAGCGACGAGCTGACTCCGGGAACGTGCAGGCGTGCCGCGACGGATTCGAGGATCGGGCCGAGCCCGAGGTCGATCGGCCCGACGAGCACGCCGATCACGAGCGCGCCGACGAGGAACGCGACCGCAGCCCCCGCCCACAGGGGCGTGAGCCCGCGTGGGCGGACGTAGGCGACCCGGGCTGCGGCCGTCTCCACTAGGAGAGTCGTCCGAGCGCTGATGCGAGCGCGCGGAAGAAGTTCACCAGGCGCGGTCCCCAGCGGGAGGCGATCGAGTCGTCGATGCGGACGATCGAGCCCGAACGCACCGCCTTGATGCGGTCCCAGCCGGGACGCGCGGCGACCGTCGCGGCCGTCTGCCCGCAGCATACGGAGTCGGCGAGCACGATCAGATCCGGGCTCTGGGAGACGACGTACTCGGCCGAGAGCTGCGGGTAGCCGGTCCCGGCCGTGTCGGCCGAATCCGCGATGTTCCGCAAGCCGAGCGCCTCGTACACCTTGCCGACGAACGACTTGGTCGAGGCCGAGTACAGGTCCGGGGTCAGCTCGTGGTACACGGAAAGCCCGCCCGCCTTCGGCCGCGACGCGCGAACGATCCGGTTGATCTTCGTCTTCATGCCCGTGATCACGCGCGCCGCGTCGGAGACGTGGCCGGTGACGAGCCCGAGCTGGCGGATCTGCTGGTACGCGCCCTTGAACGTGGACGCGGCACCCTGGACTACGACCGGGATGCCGAGCTTCCGCAGCGCCGCCGAGAGACCCTTCGGGTCGTAGGCGGCGACGACGAGATCAGGGCGGTACCCGGCGATCGCCTCCACGTTCGGCGTGTACCCGGAGAGCGACGTCTTGGGCACGGACTTCGGGTAGTCGGACTGGTTGTCGACGGCGACGACCTGCGGGCCGGCGCCGATCGCGAACAAGCTCTCCGTGGCAGTCGGTGAGAGAGAGATGACTCGGAGCGGCCGCTTCGCGACTGTGACCTTTCCTTCGGCCGTGACGATGGTGACCGGAAATGCCTTTGGAGCGGTGCGGGCGCCGGCCGGAGCTCCTGCGCCGACGACAACGAGAGCCGCCAGCGCGATTGCGGCGGCCACGAGTGGAAAGCGAAGCACCTGAATCCTCCTTCCGCGAGGGGTCTCGGCTCGAGAGGAACGCGACAGGTCTTCTGACTCGGGGCTCCCTCCCCCGCCGCCTTCCCGGCGTTTCGGCCAGTGGCGTCGTGGCGGGAGAGCGTCTCCCCTCACAGCGGCGGGACCGTCCCGGACTTGCACCGGGTTCCCTCACCGCGTTCCCTGTGTCGGCCGAGCCTATGATCGGACGGTGTCTGACTCGGCCCCACGCAACCATGCGGGTTTGCGGCCCCCCGGTGTCAGACACCGGGGAAGCGCGTTCGTGCGCCTGTGGCTACCCGTCGTGGTGTGGGCGCTCGTCATTTTCGCCCTCTCCTCGATCCCGCACCTCGGCACCGGGCTCGGAGTGTGGGACACGATCCTGCGAAAGCTCGCGCACACCGCCGAGTACGCGGTTCTCGGCGCGCTCCTCGTGCGCGCCGTGCATCGGCCTCGGGTCGCGTTCGTGCTGGGCGTTCTCTACGCGGCGAGCGACGAGCTCCACCAGACGTTCGTCCCCGGACGCCACGGGTCGCCCGTCGACGTCGCTATCGACTCCGTCGGGATCGCCGTCGGCATCGTCGTCTGGCAGCGCGCCGCCCGGGCGGGACAGCTCGTGTGACCGCCGTCTCTGCCGTCGCAGTCGCTCTCGACGGCGTGCTGTGTGACACAAGCGCCCTCTGGCTCGACTGGCTGGAGGCCGCCGGATCGATCGTCGGGTTCGACCCGAAAGAGCTGCCGGCCGACCGCGCGCAGGCAGTCGCCGAGCTCGACCGACAGGGCGCCGGAAACTGGCGGACGCTACTCGGACGCTGGAGCGAGGAGCGGGCGCCCGTGTACCTGCGACGCGACGCGGGAACGAGCCGGGCGCTCCGGGCCCTCGAGGCCGCCGGGTGGGAGATCGGCGTGTTCACCGACGCACCGGAGCCGCTCGCGCGCACCGCGCTCTCGCACCTCGGGCTCGAGCGCCGGATCACCGGGCTCGAGACCGGCTTCTCCGCGCGCGAGCGGCTGCTGAAACGACTGGCCAGCGGGGCGATCGTCGTCGAGAGCCGCGCCGAGCTCCTCGCCCTCGCCCCGTAGAATCGCCGCCGTGGACGAGTCGAAGGCAGTCGGAGACCGTCAGCTCGACGCTCTGCTCGGGCGTCTCGATC
>VAWZ01000132.1 GCA_005888365.1 Actinomycetota bacterium | reverse complement strand
AACGCAGTCGCGAGCACGATCGAGAGCCTCGCGATCTTCGTCGGGCCGATGCTCGCGGGGCTCGTCCTGTCGCTCGCCTCGACCGGAGTCGTGTTCACGCTGAACGCCGCGCTCGTGGCTGTTGCGGCGATGTTCGTCGTGCGCCTGCGGGTCCCGCCCGCCGAACGCAAGCCGGAGCTCGAGGCCGGCACGATCGTCGCTGAGGCGGCGGCAGGCTTCCGGGCTATC
>VAWZ01000131.1:7619-11438 GCA_005888365.1 Actinomycetota bacterium | reverse complement strand
CAGGTCTACATCGTCGTCCTGGCTTTCGAGTCGCTCGGACAGGGAGACTCGGGCGTCGGCTTCCTCAACTCGGCCATGGGAGTGGGGGCGCTGCTCGGCGGAGTGGTCGCTCTGTCGCTGACCGGCTCGTCACGGCTGAGCCTGCCGTTCGCCGTCGGGGTTCTCGGCTGGGGGGTGCCGTTGATCCTCCTCGGGAGTCATCCCGAGATGGCAGTCGCGCTCGCCCTCCTCGCCATCGTCGGGGTCGGAAACTCGATCATGGACGTCGCAGCCTTCACGCTCGTGCAGCGCGCGGTCGCTGACGAGGTGCTCGCGCGAGTCTTCGGGGTGATCCAGATGCTCTGGTGGCTCGCCCTGGCCTTCGGCGCACTCGTGGCTCCGGCACTTGTCGGATGGCTCGGCATCCGCACCGCACTCGTCGCAACGGGCAGCGCACTCGTCGTCCTCGTCGCCCTTCTCTGGCGCCCGCTGCGGGCGATCGACGCACGAGCGGTAGCTCCGGAGGCGACGGAGCTCAGGATCCTGGCTTCGGTTCCGATCTTCGCCCCGCTGCCGGGCATGTCGCTCGAGCACCTCGCCGGACGGCTCGTCCCCCTGCGCGTCGATTCGGGCACCGTCATCGTGCGGCAAGGGGACGAGGGCGACCGCTTCTACATGCTCGTCGAGGGCAAGGTCGAGGTCTCCGAGGACGGCAAGCCGATCTCGTCGCTCGACGCAGGTGGCTACTTCGGCGAGATCGCCCTTCTCCGGGACCTGCCGAGGACGGCGACCGTCACCGCCAGCACGCCCGTCGTCCTGTATGCACTCGATCGAGACGATTTCCTCGCCGCGGTCACCGGCCACGCGCCGAGCGCGCAGGCCGCGGAAGACGTCGTGAGCGCGCGCCTTGCTGGCCTGCCGACCCCTGAAATCCCGCTGTCGAGCGCGTAGGATGAGGCTGGCCGAGCCGGGTACGAAGGCGATGAGGAAAGCGGCTCTTTCACGAGACCGCGCCGACCATGCTGCTCCCGCCGAGACCACGACGACCGAGACCGGAGTCGCGGTTGTCACCTCCGGGAGGGCTGATCGAGTCACGCGCCGGGAATGATTCGAACGTGTCATCCCTGACCCGGGCCGGGCTCCTCGGTGCACTCGTTTTCGCGGCAGCCGCTCTTACCGGCTGCGGGGGATCATCCAGCCATGCCGAACAGAAGAAGGACGTTACGGTGCCGGCCTACGGCGTGTTTCCGGCTACGACGGAGTCCGTCTCACCCGCGAGCGAGCGCGCCTGCAAGCAGAACGCCGAGGGCTTCGCCGAGAACGCGCTCCAATTTCTCGCCCACTCCGGACCGGAAGCGGCTTACCCGGCCGACCTCTACTACTTGATCATGCGCGGCGCGATCACGAACTTCCAGGCACATCGCTGCGAAACTGCTCTCCTCGGCTACGCGCTCGACCGCCGACTGACGGCGAAGCAGCGACGCGTCTTCGTCGCGGCACTTCCTCGAGCGATGGCTCGGGTCGTCCGTCAGGGGCTCAGCGACGCGCGTTCGTGAACTGAGCGATGCGCCCGGCAAGATTCGAACTTGCGGCCTCTGCCTCCGCAGGGCAGCGCTCTATCCCCTGAGCTACGGGCGCGCGGAGGGCAAGTCTAGCTGCCGTGCCGTCCGCGGTCCGGCGCGGAGCTCCGCATCGGGCGGAACTTCTCGCCGAACATAGGCCAGCGCCACGAAGCCCAAGTCGGGGTCGCGTGCCACGCTCGTAATGCGGCCCACGGCCTTTCCGTCGTATGTGAGCTCGACCCCCTCGAAGGGCGCCTCACCGCCGTCGAGAGCGAGGATGCGAAGCGTGCGGTTCGGATGACCGCGGTAGTGCAGGCGCGCGACCGGCTCCTGGCCCGGGTAACAGCCCTTCGTGAAGCTGATCGCCCGCTCGTCGAGGCCTGCCTCCGCAGGAAGGACGCGCTCGTCGAGCTCGCGCCCGAACCGCGGCGTCCCGGCGAGTATCCGCAGCCGCTCCAGCTCGCCCTCCGCGAACGCCTCTCCCTCGGGCGGGTTTCGGTCGACGAGCTCGTACGCCGGCAGGCCGTAGTCGGCGTTTGCGACCGCGCCGGGAGGAGGCTCCTGCCCGAGCACGAGAACCGAACTGTGCTCCTCGACCGCGATCTCGGCCTTCGTCGCGAACCTGCTGCGGACGAGCTCGTCGCGCAGCCGCTCTGCAAGATCCCGCTCGGTCAGGACAAGGAAGTCGTCGACGGCACGTCGCCAGACTGTGGTCGGAGCGATCACTCGTCCTCTCGAGCTCAGGAGGAGCGCCTCGCACGAGTCGCCTATCCCGAGGGCCTCGACGTCGTTCGAGAGCATTCGCTGCAGGTACTCCTCGGCCTCGGGACCTTTCACGCGAACGAAGCCCCGCGGCCGCTCGGCGATCCGTATCGCGTTGCCGGACACGCCGACTAGTGTAGGAACGTGTTCCGGGGGCGCGCCGAGAAGAAGGTCATCGAAGCGGGCTACGATCCGGTGCGGCTACCGCCGGGCCAGTACCTGACCGAGAAGTGGCCGGTGCTGCACGCCGGGACGATTCCGGACGTCGATCTTGCGAGATGGGATCTCGCTGTGTGGGGAGAGGTCGAGAACCCGATTCGGTTGACGTGGGAGGACCTCAACCGCCTCCCGAAGACGCAGGCGAGGCAGGACATCCACTGCGTCACCCGCTGGAGCCGCTTCGACGCCACCTTCGAAGGAGTGCACTGGAGCGAGCTCGCGAAGCTCGTCGGGCCACGTCCTTCGGCGCGCTATGTCGTTGCCCATGCAGAGCAGGGATTTACGTCGAACGTGCCCATCGCTTCACTCGGCGAGCCGCAGGCGTTGCTCGCGACGCACGCGGACGGCGAGCCGCTCGCGCCGGAGCACGGCTGGCCGCTGCGCCTCGTCATCCCGGGCAAGTACTTCTGGAAGAGCGCGAAATGGCTCCGCGGAATCGAGCTCAGCCGGGTCGACAAGCCCGGCTTCTGGGAGCGGTACGGCTACCACAATGATGCCGATCCGTTCCGGGAGGAGCGTTACGCCTTCTGATCCTGAGGCCGGTCGCGGATGAGGTAGTGGGCGCCCACGCCGAGCTGCGCCGCCTCGTCGTCCGGGTTCAGGAGCTCGCAGCGGTCGATGGACAAGCAGCCGCACCCGATGCACGTGGACAGGCGGCCGCGGAGACCCTCGAGCGTAGCGATCCGGCGGTCGAGGTCCTCTCGCCAGAGACGTGAGAGCCGCTCCCAATCGCGGCGGCTCGGAACACGGTCCTCGGGCAAGGTCGCGAGCGCGGCTCGGACCCGCTCGAGGGGAATCCCTGCCGCTTTACCCGCCTGGACGAAGGCGACTCGCCGCAGCGTCGCACGCTCGTAGCGCCGCTGGTTCCCACTCGTGCGGCGCGAGCGGATGAGCCCAACCGTCTCGTAGAAGCGAAGCGCAGACGGAGCTGTCCCGCTTCGTGCGGCGAGCTCGCCGATCGTCAGCTCTGCAAGAGGCACTTGACTTAAACCTTACTCGAGGTTCTAGGGTCATCCCATCGACGGGAGGAGCCCCATGGCAGTCAGGGAGGTCAGCCAGTTCGTCAGAGCCGCTTCGCTTCCCGAGGTCCTGGAGAAGGGCAGGCTCGTCGTCGGCCTGAGCGGGCACACCGTGTGCCTGATCGCAGACGGCGAGAGCGTCCACGCCGTAGACAACCGCTGCCCGCACATGGGCTTCCCGCTCCACCGCGGGACGGTCGCCGACGGGATCCTCACCTGCCACTGGCACCACGCGCGGTTCGATCTCTGCTCGGGGGGAACGTTCGACCAGTGGGCCG
>VAWZ01000131.1:0-7608 GCA_005888365.1 Actinomycetota bacterium | reverse complement strand
CGCTTTCCCGTGGAGCTCCGCGGCGACGAGATCTTCGTCGACCTGAGCCCGCGAGACGATCCCGTCGCCCACCAGCAGAAGCGGGTCGGCGACGGGCTCGAGCGGAACATCCCGCTCGTGCTCGCGAAGGCGACGATCACGCTGACCGAGGCGGATCCCTCCGCTGCCGAGGCCTTCCGAACAGGGCTCGACTTCGGTGCCATGCGCCGCGGCGAGGGGTGGGGACGAGGGCTGACGACGCTCACGTGCTTCATGAACCTCGTTCCGGCGCTGGAACCAGCTGACGTCCCGATCGCTCTCTACCACGGTCTGGCCGACGTCGCCGAGGAGTCGGCAGGAGACGCGCCGCGCTTCCCGCTCGACCCGCTGCCCTCGTACGGTGCCGGGCCGGCTCAGCTCGGCCGCTGGCTCCGCCGCTTCGTCGAGGTGCGCGACGCGGAGGGAGCAGAGCGCGCCGTCGTTTCCGCGGTCCGGTCCGGCGCGTCGCAGACCGAGCTCGCGGACATGCTCTTCGCCGCAGCCACCGACCATCGCTACCTCGACTTCGGGCACGCGCTCGACTTCACCAACAAGGCACTCGAGGCGCTGGACGTCGCCGGCTGGGACCACGCCGAGACCGTCCTCGCGTCCATTCCCGCGCAAATCGCAGCCGCACGGCGCATGGAGGAAGAGAACGCCTGGCGCAATCCGGTCGATATCGTCTCGCTGCTCGAGTCGGCCTTCGCACGGATCCCTGACGCGCTTGCGGCGGGCAGCGCGGCACGCGGCTCCTGGGGAGGACGTGCCGCCCTCGTCGCGACCACCCTCGGTGACGACGCCGCGGCGAGCGTCCAGGCCCTCCTCGAAGCGTTGCAGGAGGGCGCGAGCGACGTCGAGCTCGCGTCCGCGGTCGCCCTTGCGGCCGCCACTCGCATCGCCCGCTTCCCGACGACCAACGAGTTCGGCGACTGGGACACGGCGCTGCATACGTTCACCTTCGCGAACGCGGTCGAGCAGGGGATCCGTCGCTCGAGCTCCCCCGAGTTGCTCCGAGGGGTCTTCGACGCCGCGATGAGCGTGTACGTCGATCGCTTCCTCAACGTGCCCGCGACGCGACTTCCGGATCCGGAGACCGGCTCCGATCCAGAGGTACTGCTCGCCGAGCTTCCCGGGCTCCTCGATCGTCAGCAGCAGGTCGACGAGGCGGGAGCGCTGATCACCTCGTTCCTCGTCGCGGGCGGAGATGCGACACGACTGGTGGCGGTGCTCGGTGGAGCGCTCCTCCGCGAGAACCGGAACTTCCATACCATCCAGTGCGTGGAGGCGGCCGTCCGGCAGCACGAGCTCGTCCGAGGCGACTCCGCACTCCCGCTGATCGCGGCCGCGCGGTATCTCGCGGCTCACGCGACGACGACGCGCTCGCAGCGCCAGACGTTCGACATCGCGCGTCGCCTGCACCGCGGGGAGCGGCTCTACGAGCTGGACGACCACTGAGTGAGCAGAGCGAGAGAAGAGCGCCGTTCCGAAGTACCCTCGAAAGGGGGATGAGAACGAGGCCGCGAAGGCCGAAAACCTGTGCAACCCATCCTCCCCAGTTCTTCCCCCTCTGAGTGGCCGTCCCAGCGGCCACTCTCGTAAGAAGAGCTGAACGCAAAAGGGCCGGCACATGCCGGCCCTTCGCGTTTCTGAGATGAGGCGGATCTAGAAGTCCATCCCGCCGCCGGGCATGCCTGCCGGCATCGCGGGCTGCTTCTCCGGCATCTCGGCGACGACGGCCTCCGTCGTCACGATGTTCTTCGCGATCGACGCGGCGTTCTGCAGCGCCGAGCGAGTCACCATCGTCGGATCGATCACGCCCGCCTTGACGAGGTCCTCGACCTCGTTGGTATCGACGTTCAGGCCCTGGCCCTTGGGCGCCTTACGGACCTGGTTGACGACGACCGAGCCCTCGAGGCCGGCGTTGTAGGCGAGTTGGCGGAGCGGCTCCTCGAGCGCGCGGACGATGATCGACGCACCCGTCCGCTCGTCCGGATCGCTGAAGCCCTCGAGGTTGATCGATTTGACCGCGTTCAGGAGCGCGACGCCGCCGCCGGGGACGATGCCTTCCTCGAGCGCGGCCCGAGTGGCCTGCAGGGCGTCCTCGACGCGGTGCTTCTTCTCCTTCATCTCGGTTTCGGTCGCGGCGCCGACCTTGACGACCGCGACGCCGCCGGCCAGCTTCGCGAGGCGCTCCTGGAGCTTCTCGCGGTCGAAGTCGGAGTCGGTGTTCTCGATCTCCTGCTTCAGCTGCTTGATACGCCCCTTGATCGACTCGGAGTTGCCGGCGCCGTCGATGATCGTCGTCGTGTCCTTGTCGATGACGATCTTACGAGCGTGCCCGAGCTGCGAGAGCTTCGTGTTCTCGAGCTTGAGACCCATCTCCTCGGTGATGACCTCACCGCCCGTGAGGATGGCGATGTCCTCGAGCATGCGCTTGCGGCGATCGCCGAAGCCCGGCGCCTTGACGGCGACTGCGGAGAAGGTGCCACGCAGCTTGTTGACGACGATCGTCGCGAGCGACTCGCCCTCGACGTCCTCGGCCACGATGAGCAGCGGCCTGCCGGCCTGGATCACCTGCTCGAGCACCGGAAGCAGGTCCTTGACCGCGCCGATCTTCTGGTTCGCGATCAGGACGTACGGGTCCTCGAGCTCCGCCTCCATGCGCTCCGGGTCGGTGATCATGTACGGCGACAGGTAGCCCTTGTCGAACTGCATGCCCTCGGTGAACTCGAGCTCGAGGCCGAAGGTCTGGCCCTCCTCGACGTTGACCACGCCGTCCTTGCCCACCTTCTCGATCGCATCGGCGATGACGTCGCCGATCTCGCGCTCCCGCGACGAGATGCTCGCTACACGTGCGATGTCCTCTCGGCCGGACACATCCTTCGACTGCGTCTTCAGGTTCTCGACGACCGCTTCGACGGCTTGCTCGATGCCGCGTTTGAGCGCCATCGGATTCGCGCCCGCCGCCACGTTCTTGAGACCCTCGCGCACGATCGACTGTGCGAGCACCGTCGCGGTCGTCGTCCCGTCGCCAGCGACGTCGGTCGTCGCCGTCGCTACCTCGCGGACGAGCTGGGCACCCTGGTTCTCGAACGGGTCCTCGACCTCGATCTCGCGAGCGATCGTGACCCCGTCGTTGGTAATGGTCGGTGCGCCGAACTTCTTGTCGAGCACCACGTACCGTCCCTTCGGGCCAAGCGTTACCTTGACCGCGTCGGCGACGATGTTGACGCCGCGCTCGAGCGAGCGTCGCGCGTCCTCGTTGAACTTGAGCTCCTTGTGAGCCATATCCGTTTCGTCCTCCTTGCTGCCTTAGGCTGCTACGCGGTCGCCGACGACCTTCGCCAGGACGTCCGACTCCCGCAGGATGAGGACGTCGTCGCTTCCGACCTTGATCTCGGTGCCGCCGTACTTGGAGAAGATGATCTCGTCATCGACCTCGACGTCCATCTTGATGTACTCCCCGTCCTCGTCACGAGCGCCGGGGCCGACCGCGAGGACTCGGCCGCGCTGCGGCTTCTCCTTCGCCGTGTCGGGCAGGACGATGCCGCTTACCGTCGTCTCCTCCTCCTCGAGGACCTCAACGATGAGGCGGTCGCCCAGAGGCTGTAGATCCATTCGATCAGACCTCCTGAAAGTGAGTTTGTGACACGTCTGGCACTCACGGCTTGTGAGTGCCAGGCCCACCATAGCACCTCAGCCTGGCTCGCCAAGCAGCTTTGAGTCTGGCAGACTCAGATCCGGTGAAGATCACGCGTTTGGGTGTTACAAACGGGTGACGCGGCGCGAGCTGTCCGCCGGCGTCGTTCTCGTCCGCAGGATGAAAGGCCGGCCATGGCTCGCAGCCGTGCGTCCGCAAGGCAAGCCGGAAGGCGTTTGGGCACTTCCGAAGGGGCTCATCTCGAGCGGCGAGAGCCCCGCCGAGACCGCGCTCCGCGAGGGCTTCGAGGAGACCGGGCTCGCCGGCCGGCTGGTGTCGAAGCTCGGGGACATCCGTTACGTCTACAGCTGGCAGGGTGAGCGAGTCTTCAAGATCGTGAGCTTCTACCTCGCGGAATCGGGGAGAGGGCGAATCGGCGAGCTTCCCGCAGGCATGGAGATCGAGGTCGCCGAGGCGCGCTGGCTTCCGCTCGCAGAGGCACCGCGTCTCCTCGCGTATAGAGGCGAGCGCCAGATGGCCGAGCGAGCCTTCGAGCTCCTCGCGCCCGGCCGCGCGGGCTCGGGCTCGGCCGTGTCCGACCCCCTATGATTGCGCGGCCGCCGTGCCGACTTTTGCTCTCAACTTCTACAACCCCGCCGTCGCCGACCAGCTCCGCACGCACCGGAAGACGGCAACGATCCGACTCGGCGACAAGTCGGCGAAGTACCGCAAGGGAATGATCGTCACGATCCTCTGCGGCGCCCGCTTCGGCCAGCGGGAGCGGATCTTCGACGCGGTCATCGACAAGATGGAGGTGAAGCGGCTCGGCGATCTCTCGCCGCGCGAGATCGAGCACGACAATCCGGAGCTCCGCCGCACCGACGAGCTCGCGCACTTCCTGAGCCAGCTCTACAACCGCGACGTCGGCGAGGACGACATCGTGACCGTGATCCGGTTCTCACGCATCGTCGACCCCGGCAACACGCGCTTCACGGTCTAGCACAGGGGAAACATGGTTTCCCCGTGAACCCCTTCTGCCGGTCGTGCGGGAACCCGATGGTTCCCCCAGATGCCCCCTCGTTAACCGTTGTGCACGGCTCGAGCATCGCCGGCCTCTCGGGCGAGTAAATCGCCCTTCGGCCTTCCCCCGCACTGCACAGCTCAGCGGGTCGGCTTACGGATGGGGCCGCCGAAGAGCTCTGGCGGGCGCACCTCGGCGCCGCACTCTTCACACTCGACCTGGAAGGCGGACGGGAAGGGCGCCGAGCACTCGGGACAGCGATGTCGCAGCTCCCCCCCGCAGTCCGGGCACGCACCAGCAAGGTCGCGCTCGAGCTCGAGGAAGTACCGCTGAGTGAAGCCGCAGCGAAGGCAGAACGCCACGTAGTCCCCGAGGGTCTTCCGTCGCTCCTCCTGGATCCAGTTTCGCTTTGGCTTGCCAGGCGTGTTCATCGCTGCCCTGCCGATGCGATTGCCGGTGAAGCCGGGTTTTGCCCGGCGAGAGCCGCAAGCGGGTTGAGCCGTGCCGCGACGGGAAGGAGGGGGCTCGCGAGGGATCCATCGGTTCCCCCGCGCAAGACAACGTCCCCCAGCGTCTTCCGCCGCTCCTCCTGAATCCGGTTACGCCTCGGTCGCGACGTTCGGGCCACGTCGCCAGAGTAGTCCGGGGCGACAGATGCAGCCGTTAGCATGACACCGACCTAGCCGACGACGGGAGATCGCCGCATGGCCGTACGCGAAGCCGAGCCCGTGGGCTCGCTCCAGGAAGTGAAGGACGCAGGTCTCGATCGCGAGGATCTGCTCGGCATCTACCGGAGCCTCCTGATCACGCGTGGGATCGAGGAGCGAGGTCACATCCTGTACAAGCAGGGGAAGATTCCGGGCTCGTTCTACACGGGCCGTGGCAACGAGGCCGCCGCGGTCGGGATCGCGACGGCGATGGGGCCAAGCGACGTCGGAACGCCGCTGCATCGCGACATGGGCGTCCACATCGTTCGCGGCGTCGAGCCGTGGCGCATCTTCGCCCAGTACATGGGCCGGGAGGACGGGCCGACCCGGGGCAGGGACGGAAACGTCCACATGGCCGTGCCGGATCTCGGCCTGCATCCGATGGTCAGCCACCTTCCCGCGATGCTGCCGGTCGCAACCGGAATGGCGCTCGCGTTCAAGATCCGCGGCGACAGGCGCGTCGCGGTGGGCTGGTTCGGCGAGGGCGCAGCCGCACGAGGCGACACGCACGAGGCCATGAACCTCGCCGGGGTGCGCCGCCTTCCGATCGTCTTCGTTTGCGACAACAACCAATGGGCCTACTCGACACCCACGTACCTCGGCTACCCCGTCGAGCAGATCGCGGACCGCGCTGCCGCGTACGGATTCGAAGGCGTGGTCGTTGACGGAACCGACGTCCTCGCCGTCTACCGCGAGGCGAAGCGAGCGGTCGAGAAAGCGAGAGAAGGCGGCGGGCCGACGCTGATCGAGTGCCTCACCCTCCGCATGGAGGGCCACGCCGTCCACGACGACGCCTTCTACGTCCCGAAGGAGATGTTCGAGGAGTGGGCGGCCCAGGATCCGATCGAGCGCTACCGGACCTGGCTCCGCGGCCAGGCGGGAATGACCGACGACGAGGAGGACGAGATCACCTCCGGCGTGAAGCGGCTGCTGAACGACGCCCTCGGGCGCGCAGAGCAGTCGCCTCTTCCCGACCCGAGCACCCTCGTGGGCGGCGTCTTCGCGACTCCCGAGGAGCTCGACACTCCACACCACAAGTGAGCGCGAGATGAGCGAGCGCACCTATCTGCAGGCGATCTCGGACGCGCTCCGCGAGGAGATGCGGCGCGACCAGCGCGTTTTCGTTCTGGGCGAGGACGTCGGCGTCTACGGCGGCGCGTTCAAGGTCACCCTCGGCTTTCAGGAGGAGTTCGGCCCCTGGCGTGTCATGGACACCCCGCTCTCGGAGACGGCAATCGTCGGCGGAGCGACCGGTGCGGCACTCATGGGCCTGCGCCCGGTGGCCGAGATGCAGTTCGCCGACTTCATCTCCTGCGCCTGGGATCACCTCGTCACGGTCGCAGCCAAGCAGCATTTCCGCGGCGGCACGGCCGTCCCGATCGTCGTACGCCTTCCGTCGGGAGGCGGCTTCTCGGGAGGGCCGTTCCACTCGCAGAACCCCGAAAGCTCGTTTGCACACATCCCTGGCCTGAAGGTCGTCTGCCCGTCGACACCGCCGGACGCCAAGGGCCTCCTCGCCTCCGCGATCGCTGATCCGAATCCCGTCCTCTACTTCGAGCACAAGCACCTCTACCGGCGCATCAAGGCAGAGGTGCCCGACGAGCGCTACACGATCCCGTTCGGCGAGGCGCGTGTCCACCGTGAGGGAGACGACGTGCTCGTCGTAACGTGGGGCGCGATGGTGCACACCGCCGCGGAGGCGGCCGAGGAGCTCGCGAAGGAGGGAGTCGAGGTCGAGGTGCTCGATCTGCGGACGCTCATCCCCTGGGACAAGGAGCGCGTTCTCGAGGACGTCCGGCGTTGCTCGAAAGTGCTCGTGCTGCACGAGGACACGCGCACAGGAGGCTTCGGTGCGGAGATTGCCGCGACCATCGCCGAGGAGGCATTCGAGCATCTGGACGCACCCGTCAAGCGGATCGCCGCGCCCGACACGCCGGTCCCCTTCTCGCCTCCGCTCGAGAAGGCGTTCATCCCGCAGGTCGAGGGCGTCGCGGCCGGCCTGCGCGAGCTGGCGGAGTACTGATGTCCACAGGGACTCAGACGGAGGTGGTCATGCCCCAGATGGGCGTCTCCGTCTCCGAGGGAACGATCACCAAGTGGCTCAAACAGGTCGGCGAGACCATCGGCCGCGACGAGCCGCTCCTCGAGATCTCGACCGACAAGGTGGACACCGAGGTGCCGAGCCCGGCCGAGGGCGTCGTCACTCAGATCCTCGCGCAGGA
>VAWZ01000130.1 GCA_005888365.1 Actinomycetota bacterium | reverse complement strand
AGATGGGCGTGCGGCTGACAGAGACTCTCGAGACGATCGCGGTCCGTCCCTCCATCCGCGTCGCCATCATCACCGGCGCCGGTACGCGCGCGTTCTCGGTCGGCAGCGACCTGCGCCAACGCAAGGACATGACCAAAGAGGACTGGTTGCGCCAGCGCCAGGACTTCGATCGCACGCTCTACACGCTGCGGCAGCTGCGAAAGCCGATCTTCGCTGCCGTGAACGGGATCGCCTACGGCGGCGGCTCCGAGATCGCCCAGAGCACCGACTTCATCATCGCTTCCGACAACGCCACCTTCGGCCAGCCCGAAGCGATGATCGGGCTTGCGGCCGGCGGCGGCTCACCGGTCTTCCTTCCACGCGCACTACCGCCGGGTAAAGCGCTGCAGATGCTGATGACCGGCGATCCGATAACCGCGGAAGAGGCCTACCGCCTGGGGATGGTCAACGAGATCTACGCGCAGGCCGAGCTGATGGACGCCGCGCACCGGATCGCAGCGAAGATCGCGAGCAACTCGCCGACGGCCGTACAGGCGGTCAAGGGCGCCGTGCGCATGGGCCAAGGACAGCCGATCGAGCAGGCGATCGCGATCATGATGGAGGCGCACTGGCGCTCGGCCGTGCACCCCGACCGCATCGAGGGCATCGGCGCCTTTAACGACGACCGAGAGCCGACCTTCCAGGACCCCGACCACTGATGCGTCGCACTCGGCGAGGAGGCTGAGACATGGCAGTGGCACACGAGCTCGAACGCGATCGCGCCGCGCTGAGGATGATCAACCCGGCGCCCTACAACGCAGAGGCGCCGCCGGAAGCGCTCGCGGGCGACATCACCCCGGTCGAGCTCCACTACGTCCGGAGCAACTTCGCCGTGCCGACGCACGACGGCAGTCTCGAAATCGGCGGTGCGGTCCAGAGCCCGGCGATGCTCACGCTTGACGACCTGCGCGCGCTGCCGGCAGTCGAGCAGGCCGTCACACTCGAATGCGCGGGGAACGGACGTCTCGCGACGCGACCATTGCCAATCGGCGAGCCCTGGGGTGACTACGCCGTCTCCACCTCTCGTTGGACGGGCGCCCTCCTGAGCGACGTCCTCGAGCAGGCGCGGCCAACGGCAGACGGCGTCGAGGTCCGCTTCGAAGGCGCCGACCACGGCCCGTACCACCTCGCGCCGGTCCTGCCGGAGACCAACCGCGAAGACTTGGCCTTCGTGCGCTCGCTCGCCCTGGAGCACGCAACGGATCCGGCGGCGGAGATCCTGATCGCCTACGAGATGAACGGCCAGCCGCTGACCCCCGACCACGGAGCCCCCTTCCGGCTGATCGTGCCCAACTGGTACGCCGTCGCCTCCGTGAAATGGCTGAAGCGGATCGACGTCCTGACCGAACCGTACGTGGGCGAGTTTCAGACCGGCCACTACATCTACGAATGGCCGGATCGAGAGCACGAACCCGTCACCCTGATGCGCGTCCGCGCCCGCATCACCGACCCCGCCCCCGGCGCGACGATCGCCGCCGGCACGTACACCGTTCGCGGAAAGGCGTGGTCAGGCAGCGGCCCGGTGACCGACGTCCACGTCAGCTTCACCGGCGAGGGCGACTGGCACCCAGCAAAGCTCGAGCCCCCTAAGGGTCTGTACCAATGGCAGGAGTGGTCGCTCGACTGGGAAGCGTCCGGCGTCGGCCGACACTCCCTTCGCGCCCGAGCAACCGACGCGGCCGGCAACGTGCAACCCGACGTCCCGCCCTGGAACCGGCTCGGCTACGGAAATAACGCAATCGAGGTCTCTTACGTCGACGTGCGCTGACGCCGGTACGTCGGCGAAGCGTATGCAGCCGATCAAGGCGTCCGAAACACGGCCGAGCCATGATCTGCTAGGTCCGGCGGCGAGTCCCGGTGAGCCGTTCACGTTCGCTGGACTCGAAGCCCTCCTTGCGGATCGCCAGCCCACCTCCACGCTGCTAGCGAGTTCTCGGTTTCCTTTGTCGGATGACTCCCTCTCGGCTTGGGAAGGGGTCAAGATCTCGCCCGCCCCGACAACTGAAGCTGCTCATTAGCAGGGAGTTTCCTGGCTCGACGCATCGACTGGGCCTATCACAGCCTTGTCGGCAGACGTCGCGGTGCGTCGCGCGTACCGCAGATGTGTCCGGAATGTGTCCGCGTGTTCAACGCACAGACAACAACAAAGTGCCGCTTTGCAGGCACTTTAGGTAAGCCCTCTGACGGACTCGAACCGTCGACCCCCTCCTTACCATGGAGGTGCTCTACCGACTGAGCTAAG
Source organism: Actinomycetota bacterium (assembly GCA_005888365.1). GTDB lineage: Bacteria > Actinomycetota > Thermoleophilia > Gaiellales > Gaiellaceae > GMQP-bins7. The sequence goes on along the minus strand of VAWZ01000130.1, from coordinate 2,306 downwards.
AGGGCGAGGGGCCAGTCTAGCCGCCAGCCTCGAGCCTTTCTGGCCTCGGACAGCGCGGAGTGCAGGGGAGAGGATTCGAACCTCTGAAGGCTGAGCCAGCGGGTTTACAGCCCGCCCCCTTTGGCCACTCGGGAACCCCTGCGGAAGGGCAGAGATTGTAGCCGCGCGCCTGCTGCGCCTACCCTTGCCGGGTGGAGCGATTCGACGTTCTCGTCGTCGGCGCAGGCCCCGCCGGTTCAGCGACGGCGATCCACCTTGCGCGCGCAGGAGCCAGCGTCCTGCTCGCGGATCGCGCCCGGTTCCCGCGCGACAAGCCGTGCGGGGGCGGGCTCACTGGCCGCGCGCTCCGGCATGCCCCCTGCGACGTATCGCCGGTGGTCGAGCACGTCGTAGACCGGATGGTGCTGCGCCTCGGGTACCGAAGGCGGTTCGCCCGAGGAAGCGATACGCCGCTCATCCTGATGACCCAGCGGCGCCTTCTCGACGCCCATCTCGCCGAACAGGCGGCGGCCACCGGAGCCGACTTCCGGGACGGAGCGCGTGTCGACCGGCTTACGCTCGACGGTGAGCGAGCGACAGCGCTCGTAGGAGGTGCGAAGGTCTCTGCCTCTTATGTGGTCGGCGCGGACGGCGCGAACGGGGTCGTCGCCAAGGCGGCCGGCCTCGGCGACGGGATCATTTGCGGCGTCGCGCTCGAGGGGAACGCGACCTGGCAAGACCTCGATCCGGGCCCCTACCGCAGGACTGCGTGGGTCGAGCTCGGGGTTGTCCCGGGCGGTTACGGGTGGGTGTTCCCGAAAGGCGACCATGGGAACGTCGGCGTGGGGGGCTGGATGGCGGAAGGCCCGAGGCTTCGCGCTCATCTCGACCGGCTCGCCCGTACACACCGGGTCGACCCGAGAGAGCTGCGCGACGTGCGCGGGCACCGGCTGCCCATGCGACGGCTCGGCGCGGCCTCCGCGAACGGTCGGGCCGTGCTCGTTGGTGACGCAGCCGGGCTCGTCGACCCACTCTCGGGGGACGGCATCTACGAGGCCTTCGTCTCGGCCCGGCTCGCCGCCGAAGCGATCCTCTCGACACGCCTCGACGACTACGCGCCTTCGCTCTCCGCCGCCCTCGATCGGCACGCCTCGGCGTCTTGGACCGCGAAGCGCGCGGCCGATCGCTTCCCATGGGCGTGCTTCTGGGCAGCTCGCTCGCCCGGGGTTTTCGACACCCTCGCCGGCCTCCTCCGTGGCGACCTGAGGCACCCGAGCCAGGCGCGCGGCCTCGCTCGACCCCCGCTGCGCGCGCTGTCGCGCCTCGCCCGACTGGGGTAGCTCGTCTAAAGACAGGTGTCGGCGCTGCCGATGCACGGGCTGTCCATGGATCTGAATGCGGTTCTGCGGCGCGCCGTCGAGAGCGGCGCGAGTGACATCCATCTCAAGGTCGGGCAGCCGCCCTTCCTGCGCTGCGACGGCCGGCTGGAGCCGGTGGCTGACGTGGTTGCTCTCGGCGATGCAGACCTCGAGTCCGTGCTCGACCAGGTCACGACTGTCGCGCCCAGTCGACGTCGTCAGTTCGACGAGACGGGAGAGCTCGACATCGCGTACACAGAGCCGGGCCTGCCGCGCTTCCGGGTGAACGGCTTTCGCCAGCGTGGCTCCGTCTCGTTCGCGTTTCGCGTCATCCCTACCGACATCGCGGGCTTCGAGGACCTTCGCCTTCCGCTGGGCGTCGGCCGGCTCGCGGGTGAGCAACGCGGGCTCGTGCTCGTCACCGGGGCGACGGGGTCGGGCAAGACCACGACGCTCGCGGCGATGCTCGACCACATCAACCGGACGAGGAAGCAGCACATCGTCACGATCGAGGACCCCATCGAGGTGCTCCATCCCGACAAGGGCTGCATCGTCAACCAGCGCGAGGTCGGCCTCGACACGGAGAGCTTCGCCCAGGCTCTCCGCCGCGTGCTCCGCCAGGACCCCGACGTCATCCTGATCGGCGAGCTCCGCGACGCGGAGACCGCGCAAGTCGCGATGGCGGCAGCCGAGTCCGGCCATCTCGTCTTCTCCACGCTGCACACGCTCGACGCCGCCGAGACGATCGGTCGCATGATCGAGTTCTTCCCGACGGAGAAGCAGCCGCAGGTGACCTCGATCCTCGCCGGCGTCCTGCGCGGCGTGATCAGTCAGCGGCTCCTGCCGCGCCTCGGCGGCGGGCGCGTTCCGGCCGTGGAGGTCATGGTCTCGAACGCACGCATCGCGGAGCTCATTCGCGAGCGACGCGCCGACGAGATCTCGGACGCGATCGCCGAGGGCGAGTTCTTC
>VAWZ01000069.1:1189-25289 GCA_005888365.1 Actinomycetota bacterium | reverse complement strand
TGTGCAGGAAGAGCAGGATGATGAAGACGCTGGCTCCCCAGCGGTGCATCCCTCGCACGAGCCAGCCGAGCGTCACGTCGTTCGTAATCGACTGGATCGAGGAGTACGCGACCGGCTTGCCCGTCGTCGGGTCGATCGTCGACGACGGTTGGTAGTACATGGCGAGGATCGCGCCGGTCAGCGACTGCACGATGAACGCCGTCAGTGTGGCCGAGCCGAGCGTCTGCATCAGTTGACGTCGCGCGGAACGTGCCGGAACAGGAACCACTTGGTCCCCTTGACGGCTGCGCTCCGCTCGTCGACCCAGTCGAGCGGCGTGAGGACGGTGGTCTCGACGATCTTCTGGCGCCGGGTCTTGACCTTCTTCCGACGCGGGACCGTGGTCGCCACGACCTAGCCTCCCGTCACCTGGCTCGGCACGATCGGGTACAACCACGCCTCGATCCCGTTCACGTGGGTCCCAGGACTCGACCACGGGTACTTCGTGATCTTCGCGGCGGCGCCGTTCCCGGTGACGTTGCCCACGGCGTACAGGCTGCCGAGCACGAGATGGCCGTTCTTGATCGAGTACTCGAACCGGTCCATCGACCGCACGGGCGGGCCTGCCGTCCGATTGCCCTCGGAGTTGTACTGACCGCCGTGACAGGGACAGCCGAAGGACTGGGCGAGCACCGGTCGCAGCTCGACGTTTCGGAACTGCTGCTTCGCCTTCTCGTCGATCGGCCCGTTCGGCTGTACGGGGCAGCCGAGATGGACGCAGCGGCTGTAGAGGATCGTGAAGCTGGGCTGGTTGGACGAATCGGGGCCGTTGTAGCGAACGAAGGCCGTGCGCCGGCTGACCTCGCCGATCGACGGATTCTCGAGAAAGGTCGCGATCACGAACTCACCCTCGGGGAAGTTGTCGAGTGGGCCGAGATCCACGTCGTGCTCAGAGATGTGCGTGAACGACGGAAGCACCATGAACCCGAGAACGGGCAAGGTGACGACGGCTCCGATCGCTGCGCCCAGCCCGATCGTCGTGGCCTCCAGGAACCTCGAGCGTGTGTACAGCGGAAGCGGAGCCGCACCGTCTCCGGAGAGAGGAGCAGCCTCGTCCGCGACTGCCCGTGTCTCGGGCTCGATCTCCGGAACCTCGCCGCGAACCTCCCGCGTCACTTCCCGCGCCCAGAGCAGGCCGAAGGCGATTGCAAGTGCAGCGCCGATGGCCGCGACGATCCAGCTGATGACGAGGCCGACGAGGAGGCAGGCCACTCCGATCGCAAAGCCGATCGGCCAGAGGCTCGGCCCCGGGGCGTGGTTGTCGTTGCGTGGCTCGCTCAACTCGTGCCCTGCCTGAATTCAATCGCTCCGCCCTCGCGCATGTCAAAGACGTAACGACTGTCGCGACGATGATTCTGACGCGTCCGCACAGGCGCCGTCGCTAGAACCCGTATTCCGTCCAGCGGCGCGAGACGAGCTCGCGGATCTCGTCGCTCATGACGATCTCCTCCGGCCAGGGGCGAGCGTCTTCCTCGGGCAGCTTGTGCGTCGCGTCGATGCCGAGTTTTCCGCCGTAGAACTGCCGCCCGGGCGCGTGATCGAGGTGGTCCAGCGGGCCCTCGGTGATCAGGACGTCGCGCTTCGGGTCGACGTTCGCCGTCACCCGGAAGAAGACGTCCTCGTAGTCGTGGACGTCCACGTGCTCGTCCACGACCACGATCGACTTCGTCAGCGAGAGCATCCCGAGCCCCCAGAGCGCGTGCATCACCTTCTGCGCATGACCGGGGAAGGCCTTGCGGATCGAGACGATCACGCAGTTGTGGAAGGCGCCCGCGACCGGAAGGTCGTAGTCGACGATCTCGGGCAGCGTCATCCGGACCGCCGGAAGGAAGATCCTCTCGGTTGCCTTTCCGAGCCAGGCGTCCTCCGCCGGAGGCTTCCCGACGACGATCGACGCATAGATCGCGTCGCGCCGCATCGTCAGCGCCGAGATGCGGAAGATCGGGAACTCCTCGGCGTGCGAGTAGTAGCCGGTGTGGTCGCCGAACGGGCCTTCGACGCCGACGTCGTCACGAGAGACCGTCCCCTCGAGGACGACCTCGGCGTTCGCAGGGACTTCCAGGTCCACGGTCTTGCAGCGGACGAGCTCCACCGGCTCGCCGCGCAGGAAGCCGGCGAGCATGAGCTCGTCGATGTGGTGTGGGAGCGGCGCGCTCGCGGAGTACGTCGTCACGGGATCGAGCCCGATCGCAACGGCTACCGGGATCCGCCCGTCCTCGGCCGCGAGGAGATCGGCCCGCCCGTCCTTGTGCATCTGCCAGTGCATGTAGGTGGAGCGTGCATCGATCACCTGCATCCGGTACATGCCGAGGTTGCGGACGCCCGTCTTCGGGTCCTTCGTGATGACCGCGGGAAGCGTGATGAAGGGGGCCGGATCCTCCGGCCAGCAGCGCTGGATCGGAAGCCGGCCGAGGTCCACATCGTCGCCCTCGAGCACGATCTCCTGGCACGCTCCCTTCGAGACGGTCTTCGGCACGGAGTCGGCGACCGACTTCAGCTTCAGGAGGCCTCGCACCTTCTCCATGAGACCCTCCGGCGGCTGCATGTCGAGCACCTCGCCCAGCTTCGCCGCCGCGTCGTCGAGCTTCTCGACGCCCAAGGCGAGGCACATGCGCCGTTCGGTTCCGAACTGGTTGATGAGGAGCGGATGCGCCGATCCCGTCGGATGCTCGAAGAGGAGCGCCGGTCCTCCGGACTTGACGACGCGGTCGGTGATCTCCGTGATCTCGAGATCGGGATCGGCCTCGGTCGAGATGCGTCTGAGCTCGCCCTCGCGCTCGAGGAGCGCGATCCACTCCCGGAGATCGGTGAGCGGCGCCACCGCGGTCAGTCTATGGTCGCAAGCGCAGCAGCCGCACGCTCCGCAGCCCAGCGATCGCCGACCTCCTCGGCCAGCGCTTTCGATCGCTCCATCAAGTCGCGCGCCTCGCCGGGAGCCCCGTCGCCTCTGGCCAACTCGCCGCGTGTGAGGAGCAACGCCGCGACGTACGACTTGGGGACGCCGCCCCTCGCCACTGCGTCGGTCGCTGAGTCGAGGTCCCGCTTCGCGGCCTGGCAATCGCCGTCCGTTTTCGCCGCTCGTGCACGCACCTCGAGAGCGCAGGATAAAAGGAGCGGGCTGTCGATCTCGTATGCAAGGTCGACGCTCTCGTCGGCCTCGACTCGAGCACGGTGAGTATCCCCGCTGGCGAGCGCAGCACCCGCAAGGATCCAGAGAAAGTACGACGCAAACCACCGATCTTCGAGCTCGCGCGCGATCGCAAGGCCTTCGCCTGCCAGACCGCGGGCGGCATCGTGCCGACCCTGTCGCTCAGCCGCGAGCGCAAGCCCGAAGAGCGCCATCCTCATGCCGTGCTCGTCGCCGTTTTGCCGCGCGATCGCAAGTCCTTCTCGACCTGATGTAGCAGCGATCTCGAACTCGCCCTGGAGGGGATAGATCGACGCAAGCGTCCCGAGCGCGTCGGCGAGACACCAAGAGTCCTGCGCGCGCCGGGCGAGCTCGACGCTCTCTTCGAACAGTCGCCGAGCACCCGCGATGTCGTCGGCGAAGAATGCTCCGAGCCCGAGCACATCCAGAGCACGCGCTGCAGTCGAGTCGTCTCCGGCGACGCGGGCAAGTCCCAGACTCTCCTCGAGTGGCGTCTTAGCCCCGGCGAGGTCTCCGCTCAGCACCCGCATGAGCCCTAGGCCCCAGACGGCCTTTCGCCGTGAGAGCGGCTCGCCTGTCGCAGACGCGAGAACTCGATCGAGCCAGCGCGCGCCCTCACGATAGAGGCCTCGGACGTACCAGAAGATCGGCAGCGCAGCCCCGATACGAAGCGCGGTGCTCGGGTCTTCGACTTCTGCGAAGAGGATTGCGGCGCGAAGGTTCTCGTAATCGTTCGCCAGGGCGCGGAGCCATCCTGGCTGGGCCCGACCCGTGAGCTCAGGTTCCGCGCGTTCCGCCAGCCGGCAGTAGTGGCGTGCGTGTTGCATCTCGAGTTGGTCGCGATCGGCGTCGTTCTCGAGATGCGCCGCTGCAAACTCGCGGATCGTCTCGAGCATCCAGTAGCGCCCGTTCGAGAAGCGGAGCAGGCTCTTCTCCACCAGGGACTGCAGCGTGTCGAGGACGGCCCCTGTGACGTCTTCGGCCGCCTCCGGCGTGCAGCCGCCCGAGAAGACGGAGAGCGCACGGAAGAGGCGCAGCTCCTCTTCTGAGAGGAGGTCGTACGACCACTCGATCGTGGCGCGCAGCGTCTGCTGGCGCGGGTCGGCGTCGCGTCCTCCCTTGAAGAGGTCGAGGCGCTGGGAGAGCCGCTCGAGGATCTGGGCCGGGGAGAGCGCCCGCGTGCGAGCTGCGGCGAGCTCGACCGCGAGCGGGAGCGAGTCGAGGCGGGCGCAGAGCTCCGCGATGTCCATGGAGGGCTCGAGCCGGGCGCGCTCGCAGAAGAGCGAGACCGCCTCGGGCTCGGCGAGCGGAGGCACCGGGTACTCGACCTCGCCCTGCACGCGCAGGAGCTCGCGCGAGGTGACAAGCAGAGTCAGGTTAGGACACGCGCCGAGGATGGCAGAGACGTCTGGCGCCGCCTCGATCACCTGCTCCAGGTTGTCGAGCAGAAGGCAGAGCTCGCGCTCGCCGATGTGCTCGGCAAGCCCATCCTTTGCCCCAAGCGTCTGCGCGATCTGCTCGGTCACGAGGGCCGGGTCGCGGAGCGCTGCGAGCCCGACCCAGAAGACGCCCGCCCTGTACTCGGGAACGAGGGTCGCTGCCGCCTCGAGCGCGAGCCGCGTCTTCCCTGATCCGCCGGGGCCGGTCAAGGTGAGCAGGCGGGCTCCCTGCTCGATGCGGGCGAGTACCTCGGTGAGCTCTCGCTCCCTGCCGACGAAGGAGCTCGCCGGGCGAGGGAGGTTCGTGTTGGAGATCGTCTTGAGCGGTGGGAACGTCTCGTCGCCGAGCTGGAAGATGGCAACCGCCTGCTCGATGTCCTTCAGGCGATGCTCGCCGAGGTCGGTGAGCTGATCGTCGAGCAGGTCTCGGGTCGCCTGAGAGAGGACGACCTGGCCCCCGTGTGCGGAGGCCGCGATGCGGGCGGCGAAATGGACGTCCTCTCCGACGTAGCCCTCCTCGGTCAGGAGCGGGGTACCTGTGTGCAGTCCCATTCGAAGACGGATCCGCCCCGGCTGCAATCCGTCCCCTATCTGGTGTGCGGCCCGGAGTGCTCCCTGTGCGGTCGGGAAGGCGAGAAAGAAGGCGTCGCCCTGCGTGTCGACCTCGACACCCCCGCATTCCGCGCACGCCTCGCGCACGATGCGCCGGTGCTCGGCGAGAGCCTGCGCGTAGCGCTCGGCCCCGAGCTCATGCAGCAGCTTGGTCGATCCCTCGACGTCCGTGAAGAGGAACGTGACTGTGCCGGCTGGCAGCTCGGTCATGGCCCTTCAGACCATGACAGTGCGCTCGGGGCCTGGCTAGATACCGATGCGCCGCTGGCGCCGGTGCATGCGTGCGCGCTGCCGCCAGTCGACGAGCTCGCCGATGCCGATCACCACGAGAAACACGAGGCCGACGACGAGCATCGAGAGCACGACGTCCTTTCCTTCCTTGGCCGCGTCCGCGAGGTAGAAGGCAAGGTGCATCGGGCGCGACTCTACCCCAGGAGGTCGGTGTGCGCGGCGAGGGCTCGCTCGACTCGATCGTCTCCCGCCGCGGCTCGGGCAGCGTCCTCGAGCGGCTTCGGGTCTCCCGTCAGCCGGAGCGCGTCTCGCGCATCGTCGAGCCCACTCCCGCCGAGCCTCGCGCAGGTCGCCGCCCACGCCACACCGTCGCCTGACCGCCCGTCGGAGCGGGCCTGGGCGCAGAGCGCGATGAGCTCCGAGAGGTCTGCGACTGCGGCGACGTTTCCGGTGGCCGCGACGCGCACGAGCCCGTGGGCGTACAGGTAGTCGCCGAGAAGGAGGGCGACGTCGTCGTCCGCCGGCGCAAACAGGCGAGGCGCTCCGTAGTGGACGAGGTACCCCTCGTAGATCGTCTCGATGCCCAGCGCGAGCTCTGGTGAGGCGAGCTCCGAGAAGACCGGTGCGACCCGTTTGCCGTCACGTTCGACGAGTGCCTCGGCCCAGAGGGGGCTCTCCGCCGCAGCCTCCCCGGCGATCGTCTCCCACACGCGGTGGAGACTAACGGCGACTTGCGGCGCGGGGCGGCTCGATGTCGACCTCCACCGGGACCTGCGGCGGCCCCTCCTCCTCCCAGCTCTCGAACGTCACTCGATTCCGGAAAAAACCCCAGATCGCGCGCAGACCGGCCATCGTCGGCAGCGCGACGAGGACGCCCGGGATCCCGTACAGCTCGCCGCCCGCGAGCAGCCCGAAGATCACGAGCAACGGGTGGAGTCGCAGGGCAGTCGCCATCACGTTGGGCACGACCACGTGGCCTTCGATCTGGTAGATGAAGAGAAAGAGCAGCGCCACCCAGACCAACCCGACCGGGTCGACGAACGCGGCGTAGATCGCAGGCGGCACCGCCGAAAGCCATGGCCCGATGTACGGGATCACCTCGATGAAGGCGGTCCACAGCCCGAAGAGGAGCGCGTACTGGTCGGCACCTTCGACGAGCCCCGTCTTGCCGAGGATGTACATCCCGATTCCTGCGCTCAGGCCGATGACCGTCGACAGGATGACCTGACCCTTCACATAGCCCCAGAGCGCACTCTCGATCTGGTGCGTCAGCGGCGGACCGTCGTGAGGTGGAAAGCGCGCGTCGAGCGCTCGCTCGAGCCGCGGCATGTCGAGCAGCATGTAGATCGAGATGACGACGATGAGGATGATCGCGAAGATGAAGAGGACGATCGATAGCGCAGCCCCGCGCGCGAACGAGACCGCGTCCTGCACATAGCGCGAGATCTCGCCCGCGCTGAGCGAGGAGATCCAGTCGTTCGCCTGCTTCCTGATCTGGATGCGTTTCAGCCCGTGGTCGTTGAGCCAGACCTGGAGGTTGTCGATGTCCTGCTCCGCACCCGTCTGCCCCGTCGCCGGGCTTTCCTTGGTGATGTAGTTGTCGATGCGGTCCGAAGCCTGCTTCGTCTGGTCGACGGCGATCGCGCCGATCGCGATGAAGAACGCTGCCACCGCAGACGCGAAGAGGAGGTAGACGACTCCGACTGCGACTCCTCGCGGCAGCCGCAGGCGGGTGAGGTCGCGGACGAGCGGGTTGAGGGTGAACGCGATCACCGATGCGGTCAGGAAGAGAAAGAGGACGTGGCCGAGCGTCCGCGCCAGCAGGAATGCGACGATCACGAGCACTGGCAGCCCTACGAGCTGGATCCAGCGCGGGATCTGAATCGTCGGCCCGGGGCCGGCCATGCGGCTGATGGTACAGCGGTCTTCCCCCGGGATCGCCGGGCCGGACGCGCGCAGACGAGCTTGCTACGGTCCGCGCGATGACGACGCCGCGGTCACGTCACGCCGCGCGACTCCGAGCGAGCCGGCGGCGAGCGCAGGCGCGTGCACGCTGGTTCGTGCTCGCGGTCGCGGTGACCGTGCTGGCGGTCGTCACGCTCGCGGTAACCGCCTTCGGAAACGACCGCTCGAGCAGTTCCCCACTGGCCGGGGCGCCGGCGAGCGCGCCGGTGACGTCCGCGCCGCCGGAGCCGCAGGTGCTCGCGACCGTCGGGAACCTCCGGATCCAGTCGCCCGTCGCGCAGGGCGGCGTCACGGCGGTCGGCTTCCACTCGAGCGCCGACGGCTCGCTGACGCTCCAGCCCGTCGGCCCCCAGGCGAACGAGGGGCTGCTGGCGCGGCTCTGGCAGCGAATCACCGGCTCGACACGACGCGGGTTTGCCTGGTATCAGCTCGAAGGAGGTGCCCTGCGCACGCTCGACGTCGGTGCAGTCGCCGGCACGGACGTGTATTCCCCGGTCGACGGCACGGTGGTCTCGATCCGGGAGCAGGTGATCTCCGGACGCACCATGGGGTCGCAGATCGAGCTGCAGCCGTCATCGGCCCCGTCGCTCGTCGTCACGCTCGACAACGTGTCGCCCGACCCGGCGCTGAGCGTCGGCGCGAACGTCGCGGCCGGCTCGTCGAAGCTGGGCTCCGTCGTGAACGTGGCCTCGGTCGAGAAGCAGGCACTCGCGGCCTACGCACCCGATCGCGGCAACAACGTGGCGATCGAGGTCTTTCCCTCGGCGACCCTCGACGACGTCCCCTAGCCCCTTCCGGACCCGAGCCCTGCGGATCCTCTTCATCGCCGACGTCGTCGGAGCCCCCGGGCGGGGGGCGGTCGAGACGCGTCTTCGCGGTCTCCGCGCCGAGCTCGGAGCGGACGCCTGCATCCTGAACGGTGAGAACCTCGCGGACGGGGTCGGCATCACGCCACGTCTTGCCGACCGGGTACTCGCAGCCGGGGCGGATGTCATCACGCTCGGCAACCACGCCTTCCGGAGAGTGGAGATCGGGCCCTATCTCGAGTCGTCCGAGCGCGTCGTCCGCCCCGCAAACGCCTCCGCGCTGAGCCCCGGGCGCGGAATGACCGTCGTACCGGTCGAGAACGGCACTCGGCTCGCCGTCATCAACGTGCTCGGCTCGCTGTTCCTCCACCCCGCGAGCTCGATGTTCGAGATGATCGACGAGCTCGTCGAGACTGCGCTCCGCGAGACCCCGCTCGTGGTCGTCGACGTCCACGCCGAGGCGACGAGCGAGAAGGTCGCGCTCGCACGGTGGCTCGACGGGAAGGCGACGGCTGTCTTCGGGACGCACACGCACGTGCAGACCTCCGACGCACGCGTACTCCCGCTCGGGACGGCGTTCATCACGGACGCGGGGATGAGCGGCCCGCACGACTCGGTGATCGGCGTCGAGGTGGAGCTCGCCATCCGCCGGATGCGTACGGGCTTGCCCGTCCGTTTCGAGACAGCGCGGGGCGACGTGCGGATCGAGGGCGCCCTCGTCGACTGCGACGCGGAGACGGGCCGCGCGACCGCGATCGAGCCGGTGCGAGTGCTCATCTCGTAGCTGCGCCACTCCGACTAACGTCCGGACGTGCTCTACACACGCGAGGCGTTCGAACCTCTCACCGAGACGCCTTGGAACGAACGTGCAGCGCGCGACGCGATCCGCGACATCGTCGCCGACGCAGATGAGGCCATGCGCGGGCCGAGCCTGCTGTGGCGTGCGGACGAATGGGACGGGTGGCGGGCGACGAGCCCGATGAAGAACCTCTACGTCGGCGCCGCCGGCGTAATCTGGGCCCTCGACGCGCTGCGGCACCGCGGCTGCGCCGAGACGAAGCTCGACCTTCCGGCACTCGCCTTGCGCACGCTCGAGCTTCGCCGCGAGCGGCCGGACTTCATCAAGGTGGAGACGCAGCCCGAGCCGCGCGAGTCGGGACTCATGCTCGGCGAGACCGGGATCCTGCTCGTCGCCTGGCGGCTCGCTCCGAGCCGCGACCTCGAGGAGAGGTTGCTCGAACGAGTACGTGCGAACGTCGCGAACGAGGCGGACGAGCTCTTCTGGGGCACGCCCGGGACCCTGCATGCCGCGCAGGCGATGTACGAGGTGACGGGAAACGAGCTCTGGCGCCGGACGTGGCTCGAGAGCGCCGACGCACTGTGGGCTCGGCGCGGAGACGACGGGCTCTGGGTGCACCGGCTCTACGGCCGAGAGACGGTGGGCCTCAGCGCCTCGCATGGTCTCGCCGGCAACGTCGTCGCGCTTCTCCGCGGCGGGACGCTGCTCAGTCGGCCGCGCCGGAAGATTCTGATGCGCGACACGAATGCCGTCCTCGCGCGCACCGCACTGATCGAGGGCAATCGCGCCAATTGGCCGCACCGAGTGCGCCCCGAGCTCTACTACCCGGACGGTCAGATCCGTCTGCAGTGGTGCTCGGGCGGCAGCGGCATCATCGTCTCCACCTCAGACTTCCTCGACGAGGAGCTCCTGCTCGCGGGCGCCGAGCTCGTGTGGTCGGCCGGGCCGCACGGGCTCGAGAAGGGCCCGTGCCTCTGCCACGGGACCGCGGGGAACGGGTACGCGTTGCTCAAGGCGTTCGCGCGCACCGGCGACGAGCGCTGGCTCGCGCGGGCGCGCCGCTTCGCGATGCACGCCCTCGAGCAGGTCCGCCGGCTCCGCGAGGAGCGCGGCCGCGGCCGTTACTCGCTGTGGACCGGCGACGCGGGCGCGGCGCTCTTCGCCGCCGATTGCGTCGAGGCGAGGAGCGGGTATCCGGTACTCGACTCCTGGGAGTGGTGATCAGAGGGCGTCGCGGGCAGGAGGAGCCAGAGCATCACGAACGGAAACACCCACGGGAGGTAGAGGTAGAACCAGTGGGTGAGCGGGAGCTGGACGGCGACGAGCACGGCGGCCGTCAGCGCCGCGAGCTCGACCGGCCCCTTGCGGCGGGGGTAGAAGGCCGCGACGAGCGCGAGGCCGAGCGCGAGCAGGTCGAGCGCCGGCTTCGCAGCGGCGAGATCGGGTATCCCCTTCGCGTGGTACTGGCCCCAGTCCCAAAGCGAGAATGGCGAGTGCCGCTCGAATTGGTAGACGAGCGTGCGATCCCAGAAGGTGCGTAGCGCGCTCCAGAGGCTCGGCTCCAACAACACCACGGCGAGCGCAACCAGGCTCGCGGCGACGAACGCGATCGCGAAGCGGACGAGAGAACGGAGCCGGTAGCTCGGGTACGTCGCCCAGAGCGGCGCGAGCGGGAGCGCGCCGAACTTCGTCCAGCCGGCGAGGCCGACGGCTGCCCCGCGCGCCCACGGCGAGGAGACGAGCCAGAAGCCCCAGATGAGGAACACCGGCATGATCGCGTCGTTCGTGTTCGCATCGAGCGCGTAGGCGGTGAACGGATACGCCGCCCACGCGAAGGCCAGCGTCGCCGCGAGCCGCCCCCGTCCGAAGCGAAAGCCGACGAGAACGAGACCCAGCATCGCCAGCAGGTCGAAGGCGATCGCGGTCGCGTGCGCCGCGGGCAGCGTGTCCCACTTCCCGCCCCAGCCGAAGACGAGGTAGGCGGGGATGTAGGCGGCGTACGAGACGGGCCCGTAGGTGTCGCCGTGCTCGTTCGCCGACTCGCAGCGGCCGTTCGTCTGGATCCGGTCCCGGATGTCGCCTTCCGCGTCCTTCGGGCCGCAGGGCTTGAGGGTCCCGCGCTGCGGCATGTGCCCGTAGGGCGCCTGGCCGTCGACGATCCGGTTCGCGCCGATCACGCCGGCGTACCCGACGTCGATGACGCCGTACCTGCCCTCGACGTTCAGCCCGATCCGGAAGCCGGCGAGGAAGACCGCGGTCGCGGCGAGCGCCCACACGGGCCAGGTGGGCCGGAGGGCTATGCCACGACGCCTGAAGCCCGCCCACGCGCTACGTGCCAGCAGGTACGCGAGCGGCGGATACACGAGCGGCACGCTGCGGAAGATCTCTCCGCGATTGAAGAAGGCGAGCGAGACCGAGAACGAGAGGAGCACGAGCAGGTCCAGGTTCCGAGCCGAGAGCGGCTTCCGGAAGTCGCAGAGTCCGATGAGGAAGAGGAGGCAGAACGAGAGCCAGACATAGGGCTTGAGGAGCGTCTTGCCGCCGAACGTGCCGGGCCTCCCACGGGCCATCTTCCAGGCTACCTGCGGTCCGGTCCAGGCCTCGGTCACGCGCCCGGTCAGGTCCTCGACGCTGACGAGCGCGATCTCGCCCGCTTTCCCCGACCACGCCTTCACGGTCCAGATCCGGGCCACGGTGTCGAACGTGGCCTCGGTCTGCGCATGCGGCGGGTAGCGCCGTAGCCACGAGGCCACCTTCGGATTCGCAAGGGCGGCGCGCGTGGCCGAGCTTTCGCTCATCCTCGGAGCGTCGGCCTGTGCGCTCTGCGCGATCCCGGGCAGGCTGACGGCTGCGCTCGCGGGTGGGGAAAGGAGGAGCGCCGCGGCGAGCGCGACGAGCAACGCTGCGACTAGCGGCCGAACGACCAGAGCTTGTTACCGACGAAGTTGACCGGCGTCACGAGAACGATGGCGATGGCCTGCGCGGCCACCTTGTCGAGCCCGGCGTCGACGTAGAGCTGGAGGACGACGAGGTTCGCGGCCAGAGCCAGCGTCGAGACCACGAGAAACCTCATGCCCTGATACGCGTAGTGCCCCCGCTCCGCCCGGAACGTCCAGAGCCGGTTCCAGACGTAGTTGTTCGTGACCGCCACGAGGAAGGAGCAGATCGCCGCCGGGATGTAGTGGATCCCGAAACCCTCGAGGAGGAGCGTGTAGACGGCGAGGTTCACGGCATAGCCGGTCACCCCTACAGCACAGAACTTGAGCAGCTGCTCCCAGTTTCCCCGCCGACGGAGCGCCGCATTGACGCGCGCACGCGTGATCCCGGCCCTCACCTCCCCCGACGGATCCACCGCCGCCGAGAGTAGCCGAGTGCCCGGTTATGGCCACCCCCGATGAGGTCACCCGTCTCCGAAACCCTCTTCGCCCAGGAGCGGGACGAAACGGCACGGCACCGACCTCCGCTCGACGGGGCCTTCGCCGGTTTTGACCACGAGCACGAGGTCCTGGCCCCAGCGCGAGCCCTTCGGCAGGACGAGCCTCCCTCCCTCCGCCAGCTGGCCGTAGAGGTGTTCCGGAACCGTCGGCGCCGCAGCCGCAACCGCGATGCCGTCGAACGGCGCCTTCTCCGGTACGCCGAGCGAGCCGTCGCCGAGGCGCACGTCGACGTCGTCGTAGCCGGCCTCGGCGAGCGCGTCCTGCGCCTTCTCGACGAGCTCGGGCATGCGCTCGATCGTCGTCACCTCTGCGGCGAGCTCGGCCAGTACGGCCGCCTGGTACCCGGACCCGGTGCCCACGTCGAGGACGCTCTCCGATCCACCGAGCGAAAGGAGAGAGCAGATCACGCCCACGATGTAGGGCTGAGAGATCGTCTGGCCGTAGCCGATGGGCAGGGCGCCGTCCTCGTATGCGAGCTCTCGTGCGCTCGGCGGGACGAACAGCTCACGGGGAACCTTCCCCATCGCCGCGAGCACGCGCTCGTCGGAGACCCCGCGACGCCGGAGCTGGCGCTCGACCATCCGGCCGCGCGCAGCGAGCGTCTCAGAGGCCACGGTGGCCGGGCACGACGGACGACGTCACTTCGCGAGCGTCCGAAGCCCGGCAAAACGAGCGGCCTGGCGCCCGCGCATGCGGGCGGCGAGGACCGGCAGCGCGACCGCCGCGAGGTAGCCGACGAGAGGAATGAGGCTGAGGAGCGCAACGAGCGCCCCCGCCAGCCCGACGAAGGCGGCCAGTCCGAGCCGTGTCGCGCCCCGACGGGTGGCGCCGATGACGACCGCGGCGGCGGAGAGCGCGCCGAGGAAGCCGCCGATTCCCCCCGCGATCGTCTCTGCGGTGTCCCCGATGAGGAGCCCGACGAGTGCTCCGGTCGCCGCACCCGCCACCAACGCGGTCGCGAGACCGGCGGAGTTCATGCCGAGGAGTGCGGAGAGTACGACGCCGACTCCGAGACCGAGACCCAACGAGAGGCCGATCGTGTACCAGGCTCCCACGCGGCCAGTGTAGTGCTCGATCTACGTGTACCCCGACTCCAGCCGTGCGATCACCGCAAGCCCGAACTCCGCGGCCCGTGCGCCGTCGACGACTCGGTGGTCGAAGGTGACGGCGACGTGACCCGTCTTCCGGACGACGGTCTCATCGTCGCGCACGACCGCGCGCGGCGCGATCCTCCCCACGCTCAGGATGGCGACTTCGGGATGGTTCACGATCGGGGTCTGAAAGAGCCCGGCGAGCTTGCCGGCGCTCGTGACCGTGAACGTCGAGCCGCGCATTTCCTCCGCGCTCAGGCTGCCGGACCGTGCGCCGTCCGCGAGCCGTCGCACCTCGGCGTCGATCTCGGCGACGCTCTTCGCATCGCACTCGCGTACGACCGGCACCACCAGCCCCTGCTCGGTCTGCACGGCGACGCCGATGTCGTAACGGTCGAGGTACACGATCGCGTCGTCCTCGAGACGTGCGTTCAGCTCCGGAAAATCGGAGAGCGCAGCAGCGCAGGCCTGGACCACCGTGGCGACGAGCAGTTCGAGGTCGATCGCTTCGAAGTCGCACTCCTCGACCCAGGTCACGGGCGCAACCTCGCGATGGGCGCGGGACATGTGCTCGGCGATCACGCGCCGGATCCCGCGCAACGGAACTCGCCGCCCCTCTTCCTCGTGACGATACGTCACAAGGTCGGAGTCCGAGTCCTGCCTCGCTGCTGCGCCGCGCACGTCGGCCTCGGTGATGCGGCCGCCGGGACCAGTGCCGCTCACCGAGACGAGATCGACTCCGAGCTCCTCGGCGATCCGCCGCACGAGCGGGGTCGCCTGGACCCGGCCCGTCGCCGAGACGCTCACGACCTGTGGCTCCCCACCTTGTGACCTATCGTCACTTGGTAGGTCTGATCCACGCGCGTCGAGCGCCTCGCCCGCGTCCCCGATCACGACGAGCGGAGCGCCCACCGGAGCGACCTCGCCCTCCGCCACGAGGATCCTCAGGACCGTGCCCTCGTACGGCGACGGGATCTCGACCGTCGCCTTGTCGGTCTGGATCTCGACGAGCGGGTCGTCCTCCCGTACCTCGCTCCCTTCGGCGACGAGCCAGCGCGCGACCTCGCCCTCCGTCAGTCCTTCGCCGAGATCCGGGAGCCGGAATTCGCGTGCCACGGTCAGGAGTTTGTCGGGAAGGCGAGAGCATCGTGCGGAAGGAGCGCGTGGACACCCTGGACCTCGTTCACGACCTGCGTGATCCGGAAGTCGACGACGAGGCTCGCGAGGGCGAGCGCATCGGCTCGCCCCACGTCGTGCTCGCGTCCCATGAGCTCGAGCATCGCGTCGAGCGCAATCGAGGCCGCCTCGTCGAGATCTTCGTGGAAGCCGAAGGTCACCCAGGCCTCGGGCGTCCAGGCGATCGGGGTGCCGACCTCGAGCTCGCTGAGTCGTAGGGTCAGCTCACCCCGCTCGAGCGGGCATTCGATCGCGAGCTGTGAGACCTCACCGTCTCCCTGGCGCGCGTGGCAGTCGCCCGCCGAGAAGAGCGCTCCGTCGACCGGGACGGGAAGGTAGAGCCGCGTGCCCTCGACGAGCTCCTTGCAGTCGATGTTGCCGCCCCAGATCCGCGGCGGAGTGGTCGAGTGCATCCCGTGCTCGGGCGGCGGCATCCCGAGGACACCGAGGAACGGGCGGAGGGCGAGCTCGCGGCCTCGATCGTCGCGACCGGTCCCGGACGTTGCATCCAGCTCCCAGTGAAGGTACACGCCTCCGGTCGTGAGACCGAGACGCTCGTTCAGCGGTGTCGACCAGTCGCCTGCCCCACACCAGCCCCAGGCTCCGGGAACGACCCGGTCGACCGAGACCTCGAGCGTCCGCCCCGCCGTCGCGTCACGAACCTCGACCGGCCCGATCAGCGCATGGCCGGCGTCGAGCTCCGGGTCCCGCGGCTCGTATTTGGTCCCCGGCTCGACGTTCCAGCCAGAGTCGAGGCAGGCGAAGGCGATCGTGTCACCCGAGTCGATCGTCACGACGGGTTCGAGATCGCGCGAGAAGTGGCCGTGGAGCGTCCGCCGCTCGAGGGGAATCTCGTGCAGCGTCACGAAGCGAGCAACCGGCGGGCCGCGTCCACCACACGCTCGACCGAGGGCATGTACGCATCCTCGAGCTGCCAGTAGGGATAGGGCACGTCGTAGCCCGTGACGCGCAGGACCGGTCCGTGCAGGTCGTAGATCGCCTTCTCGGCCAGAATCGCGGCCACCTCTGCGGCGAAACCGCACGTCCGGGGAGCCTCCTGCACGACGACGACCCGGCCGGTCTTGGCCGCGCTCGCGAGCAGCGCGTCCTCGTCGAGAGGCTTCAGCGAGCGAAGGTCGAGCACCTCGGCGCTCGCCTCGGGCGAGAGCTCGTCGGCAGCTCGCTCGGCGAGCGGGACCATTGCGCCGTACGCGACGAGAGTGAGATCGCTTCCCTCGCGTACGACGTGCGCCGTGCCGAGCGGGACGACGTGCTCCCCCTCGGGAACCTCCCCGCGCGAGGTGCGGTAGATCAGCTTGGGCTCGAGTACGACGACCGGATCGGGATCGCGGATCGCCGCCGCGAGCAGGCCCTTGGCGTCGGCCGGGTTCGAGGGGATCGCGACCTTCACTCCCGGCGTGTGCACGTAGTACGTCTCGGGCGAGTCGTCGTGCAGCTCCGGCGCGCGCACCCCGCCGCCGTAGGGCATGCGCACGACGAGGGGGAACGACATCTTGCCGCGCGTTCTCCAGCGGTAGCGGCCGACGTGGTTGATGAGCTGGTCGAGCGCCGGGTAGCTGAACGCGTCGTACTGCATCTCGCATACGGGACGCCAGCCGGCCATGCAGAGCCCGACCGCCGTCCCGAGGATGCCCGCCTCGGCCAGCGGCGTGTCGACACAGCGCTCGGCGCCGAACCGCTTCTGCAACCCCACAGTCGCACGGAAGACGCCGCCGAGCTTGCCCACGTCCTCGCCCAGGACCAGGACCGAGGGATCGCGCTCGAGCTCGACGTGCAACGCGTCGTTCACCGCCTCGACGAGGAGGAGCTCACCCACCCAGAATCCTTCGTAGCTCCGCGAGGTCGCGGGCGAACGAGCTCGGCGGCTCCGCATAAGCATGCTCGAACACGAGCGCGGGATCCTCGGGCGGCTCGGCTTCCGCCTGGGCGATGCCTGCGCGCATGACCTCCAGGGCCTCGCTCCTAGTCTCCTCGACCTGTGTCGCGCCGAGGATGCCGAGTCGCCCGAGGTAGCGCTCGTAGCGGCCCACGCACTCGTTCTCCTTCTCTTCGGCGACTCGCTCCTCGTCGATGTAGAGCGAAGGATCGTCGGCGGTCGCATGGGGCGCCGTCCGATAGGTGACCGCCTCGATGAACGTCGGGCCGTCTCCGGCGCGGGCCCGCTCGACTGCCTCGCGGGTCGCTTCGTACACGGCGAGGACGTCGCCGCCGTCCACGCGGACTCCGGGCATCCCGTAACCGCTCGCCTTGTCGGCGAGCGTCTCGGCGGCGGACTGGGCCTCGACCGGGGTCGAGATCGCCCAGCGGTTGTTGTTGCAAAAGAGGATCACGGGCGCCTTCATGACTCCCGCGAAGGTCGCGCCCTCGTGGAACGACCCCTCCGAGGTCGCTCCGTCGCCGAAGTACACGATCGCGACCCGGTCCTCGCCCTTGAGCGCGGAGCCCCATGCGAACCCGACCGCGTGTGGGACGTGGGTCGCGATCGGGACGCAGATCGAGGCCACGTTGTAGTCCTCCGGGTTCCACCAGCCCGCGGGATGACCTCGCCACCATGAGAGCACCGTCGAGGCCGGCATGCCACGCAGGATTCCGATCGCCGACTCCCGATAGCTCGGGAAGATCCAGTCGCGCTCCTCCAACGCGAGCTCCGAGCCCGCCTGCATAGCCTCGTGGTTCCAGAAGATCGCGTAGGTGCCGATGCGCCCCTGCCGGTGGTAGACGAGCGACCGCTCGTCGTACGTACGCAGGAGAACGAGCCGCCGGTAGAGGTCCAGGTGCTGCTCCGGCGTGAGCGCGACCTCGCCGTCCGGGAGCGCCCGACCGTCGCCGATGACGCGGCGCAGTCCTCCTTCGGCGGGGAGAACCCGGCTCATCGCGGCGAGTCTAGATGGTCGAGGGGAACCCCCTCCCGGCCCGCGGTGTACGAGGGGTGACTCGAACAGGAGGTCACGATGAAGCGCCTCGTCCTCGCCGCCGCGGCTTCTGCGCTCGCGGCTCTGGTCGTACCGACAGCGTCCCTCGCCAAGGGCGCCAGCGAAGCGACGATCAGCGGTCCCGGGCTCGGCGACGGCATCAAGCTCGCCGGCGAGGAAGCGTCCGGGGGAGGAACGCTAATGCTGCTCGCGGAGTACGCGGGCTTCTTCCCCGCGCTCTTCCAGACCTCCCCGAACCCGATGCTCACCGAGCGGCCGAAAGGCTCCCTCGGTCCCCGGTACCGCATCACGTACGCGATGCCGGGCCCGGACGCAGTCGTGAACCAGCTGCGTCAGGACCTCTACCCGTATGCGACGCCTGAACCCGTCACGTACATGAAACCGGGCCAGGCGTACTTCGGAAGCGAGAAGACCGTCGGCGGCTGGTACATCTCTGGGCCGAGCCTAAAGAACCAACTCGTCCGCTTGGGGCTCCCGGAGACCCCTCCTGCCGGCAATGGCTTCGACGCGCCGTGGCCGATCCTCGCATTCGCAGCGTTCGCCGCAGCCGGCGCCACCGTGATCGTGGCGGTTCGCATCCGGCGCCGGCCGCGACCCGCGACTGCCTGACCTCCCCGCGGGACGAGGGCCCTGGCGCCCCGCTACACGAGCACGGCCACCGCGTCCCGCTCCGCCTCGAACACCGCCTCCGAGACGTCCCCTAGATCCTCGCCGTCGGCCTGCAGCGGCAACGGCCGGTCGCAGGCAACCTCCAGGCGATCGGCGTCGTGGACGTACACGAGGTCGCGTGCTCGCGAGCGGTCCCCACCGGAGAAGCCGTAGGAGAGGATGCGCGGGAGTGTTCGCGCCCGCAGCCTGACCGGAGCGACGAGGTCGAGCCCTGCGTCGAAGCTCGCGCTCGGCGACACCTGCACCGGGAAGCGGCCCGCGTAGCTGTACGCGGAGCAGTTGGCGACGAGCGCGAACGCGGCTCGCCCGTGATCCTTCACCTCGAGTGCCGGATCGAGCCGAAAGCGGTGCCTGGCGAGTGTGCGCACGCCGGTCCAGCCGAACGTCACGTCGCCGGGCCGGCGCCCGTCCGGCTTGCGGCCGAGAGTGTCGACTGCGCGCACGATCTCCGCGTCGAGTCCGACCCCCGCGCCGAACCCGAAGCGATGCCCGTTCACCAGCCCGAGCCCGATCCGCCGCTCCATGCCGGCGGCCAGTCGTCGTGCGCACTCGACGGGATCGCGCGGGAGGCCGAGCGCCCGCGGGAGCACGCTCGTCCCACCGCCCGGAATGAGCCCGACGGGCGTGCGCGAGTCGATTCCGTTCAGCACCTCGTTGAACGTCCCGTCGCCGCCGTAGACGTAGACCGCCCCGACCGTGGACGACACCTCGCGGGCGATCTCGGTCGCCTGGCCGCGACGGGTCGTGACCCTCACGACGGTTGCGCTCGGAAGAGCCACGCGCACGGCTGCGAGCAGTTCCTCCGTGACTCCGGTCGCAAACGGGTTGACGATCAGGATCCTGCTCATAGGCCAACCTCTGTTGGCCTATGAGCGTGGAGGGGCGTGGGGAACGGGGACGTTCTCCACGTCTCCAGAAGAAGGGGGGTGCACGGGGGAAACATGGTTTCAACCGTGAACCTGAGAGGGAGGTGAGCGTTGCTCACGCCGGTGTCGCGTAGCCGCGGATCCCGTCGACGAGGATCGCGGTGAAGCGGTCCGCGAGCTCGTCCGTTTCCCTCTCAGGCGTCAGCCACGTGTAGGCCCAGTTGGCGGCGGAGAGCACGAGCAGCGCAGCGGTCGCCGCGTCGAGGTCGGGCCGCAGCTCGCCCGCTTCGACGCCTTCGCGGAAGAGGGCGCGGAAGCGCTCCTCGTACCGGCGGCGCTCGGCGACGATCTCGGCGCGGTACGTATCGTCGAGATAGCGCCACTCGCGCGTGAACACCGTCGCCACGTCGAGCTGCTCGACGACGACCCGAAGGTGCCCACGGAGCGCGAGCCGAATGCGCTCGACCGCCGAGGCGTCCTCCGGCACGGCGTCGAGCGCAGCATGGAAGGCGTCGGCGCCTGCGCGCATCGTCTCGAAGAGGAGCTGCTGCTTCGACCCGGTGTGCGAGTAGAGAGAGCCCTTCTGCACGCCGAGCGCCTCCGCGAGGTCGCCCATCGACGTTCCGTGGAACCCTCGCTCGGCGAAGAGCCGTGCCGCAGCGCGGGTGAGGTCGTCCCGCCTCGTCGCCATATACTGGATGCTAACGACCGTTCGGTAGGGAGGCGTCGTGGATACCCGAACCCAGGAGTTTCTCGAGTACGTGCAGGACGGGGGCCAGGTCGAGACAGGCGACTGGATGCCGGACGAGTACCGCTCCAAGCTCGTCAAGTTCATCGAGATGCACGCGAACTCGGAGCTGATGGGCGTCCTGCCCGAGCGCGACTGGATCCTCCGCGCGCCGACGCTGCAACGGAAGCTGGCGCTGACCGCGAAGATCCAGGACGAGGTCGGGCACGCGCAGCTCATCTACCGCGTCGTCGCCGATCTGGGAAAGCCGCGAAACGCCTGCCTCGACGACCTCGTGTCGGGGAGGGCCAAGTTCCACAACGTCTTCCACTACCCGACGAAGACGTGGGGAGACGTCGGGGTCATCGCGTGGCTCGTGGACGCCGCGGCGATCGTCTCCCAGAAGGCGCTGCTCAAGTGCTCGTACGCGCCGTACGCGCGGATCATGAAGAAGATCTGCTGGGAGGAGTCGTTCCACATCCTGCACGGCCGCGACGTGATCCTCGCGCTCGTCACGGGGACGCAGGAGCAGTTCGAGCTCGTGCAGGAGGCGCTCGACCGCTGGTGGGAGCCGCTCATGCACTTCCACGGCAACCAGATCCCGCCGGACGAGGACCCGATGTTCGTCTGGCGCATCAAGAGCCAGGCGAACGAGGACGCGCGACAGCAGTTCCTCGACGGCTACGTGCCCCAGATCCGGGAGCTCGGGCTCGAGATCCCGGACTCGGCGCTGCGCAAGGACGAGGAGAGTGGCCGCTGGCTCTATACCGAGCCCGACTGGGAGAAGTTGCGAGCCGTCGTCACCGGCCACGGTCCGGCGTCGCAGGAGCGGCTCGACTTCCGGCGGCTGTCTCGCGAGCAGGTCGCGTGGGTCGAGCAGGTCGTCCTCGCGGAAGCCGCGTGATTTTCGAAGTCTTCAGACGAGAGCGCAAGGGCCAGCCTTTCCAGCACGCGGGCTCGATCGACGCGCCCGACGAGCACTTCGCGGACGTCTACGCCCGCGAGCAGTACGGACGGCGGCAGGAGTCCGTGGCGCTCTGGCTCGTCCCGCGGAACGCCCTGCACGAGATCGACGACTTCCCTGACGAGTTCGACCTGAAGTACCGTCGCGTCGACGGGTACTCGATCAAGACCCGGCTGCGCGAGGCCCGCGACCGTGCGGGAACCCTCGAAAGCGCCGCGGGGGAAGCATGAGCGACCGCTCGGACCTGTTGCTCGCGATCGCCGACGACGAGCTCTTCCTCGGCTGGCGAAACTCGGAGTGGACGGGGATCGCCCCGTTCCTGGAGGAGGACGTCGCCTTCTCGTCCATCGCCCAGAACGAGATCGGGCATGCCCGAGCGCTCTACGAGCTCGCCGCCCGGGAGCTCGATACGACCGCGGACGAGCTCGCCTTCGACCGCGACGCCGACGAGTACAGGTGCGCACCGCTCGTCCAGCTTCGGCGACTGGAGTGGGCTCGGACGATCGCGAGGCACTGGCTCTATGAGACTGCCGACGAGATCCGCCTCGCCATCCTGAAGGCATCCGACGATTCGGAGATCGCGGGCATCGCCTCCAAGATCGACCGCGAGGAGGCCTACCACCGCATGCACGCGGAGATGTGGGTGGAACGGCTTCTCGCGACGGGCGAGGGCCGAGCTCGGTTCAACGACGCGGTCGACGAGCTCTGGCCGTACGCGCTCGGCGTCCTCGACGATGCGCTTCGCCCGGAGCTCCGAGAGAGAGTCGAGGAGCGCCTGGGACGGAAGCTCCCGGACGCCGAGCCAGTCCCTCGCGGCCGGCACGAGACCGAGCTCCGGCAGCTCTGGGAGGAGATGACGATGGTGCGGCGCTCGGCGCCCACAGGCGCCCGCTGGTGACGACGGACGAGGTCTGGTCCGCGCTCGCGGAGATTCCGGATCCCGAGATCCCGGCGATCTCGCTCGTCGACCTGGGGGTCGTCAAGAGCGTCGAGATCGAGGGAGAGCGCGTCCGGATCGAGCTCACTCCGACCTTCATCGGCTGCCCAGCACTCGAGCGTATGCAGGCCGAGATGGCGACTGCGGTCGAGGAGCTCGGCGGCGAGCCGGAGATCGACGTCGTCCTCGACGACTCGTGGTCGACAGACCGCATCACGGCCGAGGGACGCGAGAAGCTGCGGGCCGCCGGCTTTGCGCCGCCGTCTCCGCGAGCTGCAGGAGCGACCACGCTGCTCGAGCTCCAGCGTGGCGTCTTCCGCTGCCCCTATTGCGGCTCGGCCGACACGACGCTCGAGAACATCTTCGGGCCGACCCCGTGCCGTTCCATCCGCTACTGCAACGCGTGCCGGCAGCCGTTCGAGCAGTTCAAGACACTCTGAGCAGATTCCGCAGAGGGTCGCGTGGCTAGAGTGCGGCCGTGACGGTCGAGATCTTCTACTGCCCCACCTGAAGCGGGTATGACACGAGGGCTGCGAGTCTCGCCGCCGAGATCACGAAGAAGCTGGGAATCGAGACGAGGCCGATTCCCGGAGGCAGGGGGCAGTTCGACGTCCTCGCCGACGGGCGCGTGCTCTTCTCGAAGCACGCGGAGGGACGCTTCCCGGAAGAGGACGAGATCCTCGCGCAGCTCGGCTGAATTGTGCGCAAGATCGGAATCTGCTCGCGCAGATTCCGAGCGCGCGAAACCCTAAAGACGGCCGCTTCGCGGCCTTGTCGCCGCGTTCTCACGGCAAGCTCTCTTCTATCCGTTGTCGCCTTCGTTGCCGTGGCCCTTGGCCTTGCCCTTGCCGTGTCCGGGCTTCCCTCCGACGCACGCACTCTCGGCGCGCCGCCGCAGATCGTCGATCGCGCCGCGCTTACCCTGAATCGCCTGCGAGCGTGCGAGCAGCGCAAGGACGCCGTCGCATCTGCCGAGGGCAAACCGCGTGTACGCGAGGTTGTAGTCGGCGTAGGCTTCGTCGAGCGTCCGGGAGCCGTTGAGGTCGTGCACGGCCCGCGTGAGGAGCGGTAGGGCGCCCTGGTAGTCGCCGACCTGCATCCGTGCGAACCCCTCGCGATTCAGCTCCGCCCCGTCTCCGGTCGAGGCGGGAGTCGTGCTGACACCGCCGGTCGTCGTCACCACGGTTCTCACGTGCGTGACCGTTCGCTCGGCCGCACCTCCTCCTCCCCCTCCTCCTGCGACGCCGAGGAGAGCGGCTCCGGCGAGCCCGGCGAGCACGAGACCGAGAGCTGCCCCCGCATACGCGAGATTTCGTCGCGACCAGCGGGAATGCCTGTGAATCCGGATCTGCGGAGGCTCCGCCAGGACCACGGTCGCAGGCACAGCGTCGTCGAAGGCAGAGCGGAGCTCGTGAACGAGCTCCTTCGCGCTTGCAGGTCGGGTAGGCGGGTCCTTCGCGAGCGCGCTCGAGAAGACGGCGTCGGTCCCGGGAGGGAGATCCGGCGCAATCCGCTCGGCACTCGGCACTTCAGCGTTCAGATGGCCGAACGCCTCGGTCACCGGCGTGTCGGCCGCGAACGGCCGGCGACCGGTGAGGAGCTCGAAGGCGACGACGCCGAGCGCGTAGCGGTCGCTCGCCGGTGTCGCAAGCTCGCCGCGCGCCTGCTCCGGCGACAGGTAGCCCGCGGTGCCGAGCACCGTGCCAGGGAGCGTCAGCGTGTCCATCCCCGTCGCAGAAGCGATGCCGAAGTCGGAGACGCGTACGACGCCGTCCTTGTCGAGCAGCAGGTTGGCCGGCTTCACGTCCCTGTGCACCACCCCCTGGCGGTGGGCAGCGTCGAGCGCGGCGGCCGCCTGGTCGAGCCAGTCGAGCGCTTGCGGCGCGTCCACTCGACCCTTGCGCAGCTCGTCGTGGACGGTTCCACCGTCCAGGTACTCCATGACGATGAACGGGCGCCCGTCGTGCTCCCCGACGTCGAACACGGTGATGACGTATGGCTCGCCCGAGAGCCTCGCGGCGGCGAGAGCCTCGCGTGTGAAGCGTGCACGCACATCCGGATCGCGGGAGTGGCGCTCTGCGAGCAGCTTGATCGCCACCGTGCGCCCGAGCGTCGTGTCGGTTGCCCGGTAGACCTCCCCCATACCGCCACGCGCGACGAGCGTCGGCGAGGCGTACCTCGTCGGAAGAACGTCGCCTTCGATCCGGCTAGTGATATCGGACCCGTACCCGAAGCCGTTC
>VAWZ01000069.1:0-1166 GCA_005888365.1 Actinomycetota bacterium | reverse complement strand
CTCCCGGCTAGCGCAGGAGAAATCCCTCGCCCAGGGGGTCGTCGGGGTCGAGCTCGAAGACGTGCTCTCCCGTTCGGTGCGCGCTCCCCTCGACCTCGGTGACGACCGCCGGCACCCCCGCGACCTCCGCCGAGCCTACGACGCGCCCCCGGAATTCGGAACCGACAATGCTGCGGTGCACGAGCTCCTCCCCGCGCGGCAAGCGCCGCGCGGCGTCGAGAAGGGCGAGCCTCGCCGAGGTCCCGCTTCCGCAGGGCGAACGGTCGACCTCGCCGTCGGCGAAGACGGTGACGTTCCTCTGCGCGAACGGGTCATCGCCCTCGTGCTGCCAGAAGACGACGCCGTAGACGTCGCGGAGCTCCGGCTCCTCCGGATGCACGATCTCGTGCTCCCGCTCGAGCGCGTGCTTGATCTTCCGCCCGAGGTCGACGAGCCTGGGCAGCTCGCCCGGCTCGACCCGTTCCTCGAGGCAGGCGTAGAACGCGCCCCCGAACGCCACGTCGACCGTCCTTCCGGCTGCCGTCAAGCCGGTTGCCCAGACGAACGCGGGCACGTTGCGGACTCGACCCGCGCCCAGGTCTCGAGTCGGCCCGAGGGAACGTCGACGACGACGCGGGTCTCGCCCTCGCATCGCTCCACGAGGCCCTCGTCGAGCGCCCAGGTCACGAGCGCGATCGTCCCGTGGCCACACGCCGTCGAGTAGCCGGCGTTGTGGAAGAAGACGACACCGAGATCGGCTTCGTCGTTCGAGGGAGCGACGACGAAGCAGCCGTACATGTCCGCATGGCCGCGCGGCTCGTAGACGAGCAGGCGGCGAACGTGGTCGAGCCGCTCAAGGGCGTTCCGCCGCTTGTCGAGGATCGTCTCGCCCGTGGGCGGCTCCACTCCTCCCGTGACGATCCGGAACGGCTCCCCGCCCGTGTGGTAGTCGGCCGCGCTGATTGGACCTCCGGTGTCAGACACCGGGTCTCTGTGACAGAACGGCGCCAAGAGGATGCCAGTCGATCCTCAGGCAAAACGCTCGGTCAGCCCCAAGAACGGCCACGGGCCAGGACTGTCCTGGACGGTCTCCGCCCGAAATCGTGCATGTGGTGTCTGACACCGGCGTCAGCGGCCGCGGAACTCGGGCGGACGCTTGTCGAGGAAGGCCTGCACGCCCTCGCGGA
>VAWZ01000128.1 GCA_005888365.1 Actinomycetota bacterium | reverse complement strand
AGCCCCAGCGCGTAGTAGATGGAAGAGCCGACGTTCCCGTACGCGGTGGCGAAGAGGGCGGGCGTCCCGAGCACCCGCTCCATCTCGACCTGCCGTCTGCGACGGCGACCAGGCACGGGGCCGAAGGCTACAACGGAGAGGGGGCCGACTCTCGGCCCCTCGTCGTTCGAATGTGCGTCGCTGCTAGACCCTGTGCAAGGCGTCAGCCGTGGATGGAGACGATCACCGGGATGATCAGGATGGCGACGATGTTCGCGATCTTGATCATCGGGTTGATTGCGGGACCGGCGGTGTCCTTGTACGGGTCGCCGACCGTGTCGCCGGTGACCGCAGCCGCGTGGGCCTCCGAGCCCTTGCCGCCGTAGAGACCGTCCTCGATCGTCTTCTTTGCGTTGTCCCAGGCGCCGCCGCCGGAGGTCATCGCGATCGCGAGGAAGAGGCCGGTGACGATCGTCCCGATGAGCAGCCCGCCAAGCATCTCCGGCTTGATGATCCCGACCACGATCGGGATCACGATCGGGATCAGCGCGGGCGCGAGCATCTCCTTGATCGCCGAGCCGGTGACGATTCCGATGGCCTGCGAGTAGTCGGGTCGCGCCGTGCGGTCCATGATCCCCGGGTTCTCCCGGAACTGGCGGCGCACCTCCTCGACCACCTGGCCGCCCACACGGCCGACCGCCTGCATTGCCAGCGAGGCGAAGAGGAACGGCATCAGGCCGCCGATGAAGAGGCCCGCGATGACCCACGGGTTGTCGAGCGAGAAGAGAACTGTGAGGCCCTGGTCGTGGAGGCCGGTCGTGTAGCTGTCGAAGAGGATGAGAGCCGCCAGTCCGGCGGAGCCGATCGCGTAGCCCTTCGTGACCGCCTTCGTCGTGTTGCCGACGGCGTCGAGCCGATCGGTGATCCCGCGCACCGCCTCGGGCAGGTCGGCCATCTCGGCGATTCCACCGGCGTTGTCGGTGACAGGCCCGTAGGCGTCGAGCGCGACGATGAGCCCGGTCATCGACAGCTGCGCCATGACCGCGACGCCGATCCCGTACAGGGCGTGACCCGCAACGTAGTACGCCCCGACGATGCCGGTCGCGATCACGATCACCGGCAGCGCGGTCGCCTGCATTCCGACTGCGAGCCCGGCGATGATGTTCGTCGCGTGACCGGTTTGCGAGGCGCGTGCGATCTGCTTCACCGGCCTCCAGCGCGTGCCGGTGTAGTACTCGGTGATCGCGACGAGAAGGAAGGTGACGCCGAGGCCGATCAGCGCGGAGCCGTACAGGTTCCAGAAGCTGAAGAGGCCGCCGTCGTACGCCATCACGACGGGGATGAAGCCGGCGGCCGAGAGCACAGTTGCGACGAGCACGCTCCGGTAGAGGGCGTTGATGATTGCGTTCTGCCCTTTTCCGACGCGGGTGAGGAGCGTCCCGATCACCGAGGCGAGAATCGAGACCCCGCCGAGGGCGAGGGGAAAGAGCCAGAGGCTCGTGCCGGAGAACTTGATCCCGAGCAGCATGACGGCGACCGCAGTGACCGCGTAGGTCTCGAAGAGGTCGGCGGCCATTCCGGCGCAGTCGCCCACGTTGTCGCCGACGTTGTCGGCGATCACCGCGGGATTGCGTGGGTCGTCCTCGGGGATCCCCGCCTCGATCTTCCCCACGAGGTCGGCGCCGACGTCGGCGGCCTTCGTGTAGATCCCGCCGCCGAGACGGGCGAAGACGGAGATGAGCGAGCCGCCGAAGGCGAGCCCGAGGAGATCGTCGACCGCCGACTCGGGCGTGTTGCCGAGCCAGCCGGTCAGGATCCAGTAGTAACCCGCGACCCCGAGCAGCCCGAGCCCGACGACGAGAAGACCGGTCACCGATCCGGCACGGAACGCGACGCGGAACGCCGGCTGCAGGCCTTCGCGGGCCGCCTCCGCCGTGCGGGCGTTCGAGCGCACTGCGACGTTCATGCCGATGAAGCCGGCCGAGGCGGAGAGCAGCGCCCCGATCAGGAACCCGAACGCCGCGCCCCAGCCGAGCTTGTCGTAGAAACCGAGGAGCAGGAAGGGCGCGATGGCGACGACCGCGATCGTCCTGTACTGCTTGCGGAGATACGCTGCCGCGCCCTCCTGAACGGCGCGGGAGATCTCCTGCATGCGTTCGCTTCCCGCGGGCCGCGTGAGCAGCCACCACGTGAGCAATATCCCGTACAGGATCGCCACCAGCGCACATACGAGCGCGAAGGCGACGGCGTGGTCAACGAAGAAGTCCATGGTCCTCCGGTCGGCGGGGCCGTCACAAACTGAGCGCCGAGTCGCCCCGGCGCGCCGGATTATCTACCACAAGCGGCCGCCTCAGGGCGATACCAGCCTTCCCGGCGGTCGATTCCCGCGACTCCCGTTCGTCGTCCAACGACAAACGGAACGACGAGAGAGGAGACGACCATGGCCCATCCAGTGATCCACGCCGAGATCCGTGCTGCAGACCCGGACGCAACGCGCGCGTTCTTCGCCGACCTCTTCGGGTGGACGTACTCCGAGGGTGCGTTCCCCGGCTACACGTTCGTCGACACACGCGTCGACGGAGCGCTGCCGACCGCAATCGGTCCGCTGCAGGGCGGCAGCGACGCGGTCCTTTTCTTCGTGGGTGTCGAGGACGTCGAGGAGACACTGGCACGCGCGAAGGAGCTCGGCGGCGAGATCGTCCAATCTGCGCAGAACGTGCCGGGAGTCACCTTCGGCGTCTTCGCCGATGCGCAGGGCCATCGGGTCGGAGTCGCGGCGAGCTGACCTGGCAGACGGCCGGCGAGAGCGGATTGTGCTGCCCGCTCTCGCCGGTCGCCGCTAGATGCGGGCACCTTCGAGCGCGGTCGCGCACACATCGTCCGGCTGCGGGCCGATCTTCGGGATCGCGGCGAAGAGCAGCTCGCGCAGGCGGGTGTTGTTCTCGTTGAAGACGCGGATCACGGTCTCGTGCGATACCGGCTCGACGCCGGCCACGCCGACGTCGTGGTCGGTGACCATCGAGACGTTCGCGTAGCAGAGCTCGAGCTCGCGGGCGAGATAGCCCTCCGGGTACGCGGTCATGTTGATGACATTTCCATTTGCCCTTCGGAACGACTCGGACTCTGCTCGCGTGGAGAAGCGCGGCCCGTTGATCACAATCACCGTTCCGCCATCGCGAACTGTGATGCCGAGATCCCTCCCAGTCTCCACGAGGATGCGCCGCAGGTCGGGGCAATAAGGGTCGGCGGCGGAGACGTGGGTCGTGACTGGCCCCTCGTAGAACGTGTCGGCGCGACCCCACGTGCGGTCGATGAACTGGTCACAGACGACGAACTCGCCGAGAGCGAGATTGACGTCGAGTGCACCCGACGCGCACGGTCCGATGATCCGTCGGACCCCGAGTTCCTTCATCGCCCAGACGTTGGCGCGGTAGGGGATCTGCGCGGGTGGGAACTCATGGCGACGTCCGTGCCTGGGGATGAACGCCACCCGCTTGCGACCCACGTCCCCAATTACGGGCCTCGCAGACGGCTCTCCGAACGGCGTCTCGACCTCGACCTCGTCCACGTCTGGCAGGAACTCATAGAACCCCGAACCGCCGAAGACGCCGATTTCAGCCTCTGCCACCGAGCGTGAGAGGCTAGTCCATCTGCGGAATGAGAACAGCCGACCAGTGTTATGCCGCTTCTCAGCGGGCTTCGGCGTTCTCGCGTCAGTTCTGACGTCCGGCGTAAAAGCACGCAATCGCCGTGCGCGGACGCCCCGTGACGCCTTCTGTTGGAAACGCGACAGAAAACCTCGGCCCAGCGCGCAGGGCATCGGGCAAGGGGTACGCGGCCGACCGCGTCTGGGAGCTGCTCGCGACCGCGCTCCCCGCACTCAGCTAAGGAGCCGCCGCGCGGGAAGGACATGTCAAGATCACGGTCCGCTGACTTAGAACGCGGTTTGCGGAGCCGCTAGAGCGTGGCGAGTGTTTCGAGCGCCGGGTCGGCGATCAGGTGCTTCTGTTCGACGAACCGTGCTGCCATCGCGAGCCGGTCGCCTTCACCTTCGCGGAGAATGACGCTGTGAGACGCTTGACCGCGGCGGGCGAGGACTGCTACGGCGAGCTCGGGGGTCGGACGCCCGCAAACCCTTCGACGTATCGTCGGAAAAGCCGCATTCGAGGCAGACGTATCGCGTCGAGCCGTCCTCGCCGACGGTGATACCCATCGTGACGCCGCAGGCTGGGCAGATCGGAGGGCGGTCGTCGTCGGCGTAAGCCTTCTCCCCGTCTTCCACACGGTCAGCCTAGCCCGTGAGCGAGACTCCCAAATCGCCTGTTCCAACTCCCTCTCCGGGAACGCCGCGCAGAAGCTATCGACCGGCCGTGCCTACAGCGTGATTCTGACAGCTGTGCTGCTCGGGCATCCCCGGCGTACGAGATTCGTCGCCACGTGCAGGTCGACATCAAGGTGGAAAGCGAGCTCAAGTGCGTCCTCCTCGTCGTAGGTCGAATCGCCAGCGCCTTACCGCATCGACCTCGGACGCCTCGAGTGCCTCGAACTGAGCCGCAGCCATCCCGTTCCCTTGACCCGCAGTGCGGTGACCATCACCTGGTGGTCCCGACCGCTCTCAAGGTAAATCCCTCATCCGAGTGAAAGTTCAGCGGCCGCGAACCTCGGCCCCTCCGCGCAGCGAGCGCCAGGTCCGGTTTCTCGTAAATCCACTCGCGCGGGGGAGTCTATGAGGCGAAGGCTTCGGCGCGGTCACCCGTGCACTCTGATGCGCCTCCGCCCCCTCCAGGTAGGCCGCCTCAGCCAATTCCCGAGGGCGAGCGGAACATGTCGTGACACCCCAACCGGCTGAGGCGCAGCTCGGTTCTGTTGTCGCGGAAGAACCGAACTACGACACCGGAAACTGGGCGGACGGGCGCGACGCGTCCTAGCTGCGGATCACGTTACTCCGACCCGGCCGGTAGCAGCTGCCGACCTGGAGCTGCGGCAAGACCACGCGAACCTTCAGCCTCGGCCTGATCCCCGAGCGGAAGGAGACCGACGAGATGACCGTCGGGGCGACGCCCGTCGCGTTCGCCCGCAGGAGCACGCGCTCGACCTTGATCCATCGTCCGAGCGTGCCGTTGTAGCGCTGGAAGGTCGCGTACTTGCCGGCGAAGCTCTGCGCGGCGAACACGCGCAGCGAGTAGCGATGCGCTGCGGGCTTGCGGAGACGCAGACGCGGGCGCACCTTGGCGGCGACGGTCGGACTCGTCGTGTTCTTCACCTTCACCGTATACGCCGTGTTCTTGAGCGGCTGCACGAGGGCGGTGAAGGCACCACCCGTCGTCGTCTGCACCGTCGTCAGCTTCGTCGCAGCGCTCTGCCCGCAGGGCGTGGCGAGCACCTCGACGTTCTCACCGACTTTCTGGTTCGAGAGCGTTCCGGTCAGCGTCACCCTGCCGCCGTAGACGAGTAGCAGCGGCTTCCCCGCGAGCGTCAACGTTTCCGCAGGCGGCGCGCCGCTCACCGTCACCGTGCCGCGAAAGGTGTTCCCTTTGACGTTGGGATCGGAGTAGGCGAACTTGCCCGCCGTCTGGAAGGTGCAGGTACCGCTCTGCGTCGACTGCAGGACGAGGGGACTCGGTACACAGGCCACACCCGTCGTCGTCTTGAACACGATCTGGTGGGCGAGCGTATCGCCGTTCGTGAACTGAACCGCGTCCCCCGCCGCGATGCTCACGGCCTTCGGGACGTACCCGTTCTTCGTAATCGTCACCACCACCGTCTTCGCGCCGGCGGCGCCAGCAAGCGCGAGCGAAAGGAGCGCGATTGCGATCAACATGAGCTTTCGCATCAGTACTTCCCTCTTGTCAGGGGCGTTTCGATGGGACTAGATGTCCGTTTCAAATATTGATACCCGGATCGAGTCGCGGCGTAAAATTCCTGTAAATCGGAGGTTTGTAGGTCACGTATGCGGGGAGCCGTTTGTGCGAGCCGCGCAGGACAACCGTCCTCTCCGGTTTCTGACCAGGAGTGAGCGGCCCCATGGTGAGATCGTATGGGGCTGTTGGTCGTCTTGATGTGTCGCACTTCCCGCACTCTGCGACGCTCGGAGTCAGCCCGAAGGGGCTCACGAGATCCAGCGGAAGGCGTATTTGCGGGACAGCTTTTCGTGACATCGTTTGCTTGGAGATGTGCGAGCGGCTCCCCCGGGACACACGTCCAGGTTCGTGGACCGCGACGATCCCGCTCGGCGGTACGGGCGGCGTCTCGAGACCTGCGAGAGCCCGCTCGCCGTCCGCTGCTCACATGCTCACCTGTGGGTGTCAAGGGTGGCGCTCACAAGGACACACCGCCCTTATCCCGGTGGAGGCGGAGCGTCCGATTCCCAGCCACTGACACTCGAGCCCTCGAGTGTGAGCGACGCGACCCGACCTGGGTGCGCGAGCGTGAAATCGAGCGCCGTCTCACCGCCCTTTGAACAGCCGATCAGATGCGGACGATCGATTGCAAGCTGGCTCAGGAGTCGCGCGAGATCGCGCTGCGGAGAGTGGTCCCCGACCGTGGGAGGCGATTCGCCGAACCCGCGCATGTCGTACGCAATCGCGGCGTATTGCTGGGAGAGGCATGCGAGTTGCGCGTGCCACATGCGGCGATCGGCAACACCAGCATGAAGGAAGACAAGAGGACGCTACGGGCCCACCTCCATCGCATTCCTCGTGCGCTTCTACGACAGCCCTCCCGTACCCTCGCGCAGGCGTGCCCTGGCACAAGAAACCCGGCTTCAAACTCGTCGCGGTGAAGGACGTTCGGCGCTTGACCGGCCTCGAGCTGTCGGAGCTTCTCAGCCGGCAGAACACACAGCGGCTGACGCGCATCGAGGAGAGCGGCGCTCGCGAAGAGTTCGTCCGCGTTCCCGTCGAACTTCTGATCGAAGAGCCGCCGGACTGAAGCCGAGCCTGACGCGGCCGAGTGATGTCGCGATCTGGCGGAAAGGCGACACGCGCCGCCTTCAGGTTGGCACGCGTATCAGCTAACACCCTCGCGCCCTGAGGACTTCGACGTCTGGAGCTGAGGACCAGCTCATCCGCCGACGCGGGCCTTGTCCTCCAGTACTTGCCGCCTCAGGGCCTCTGCGAACGACGAGTCGCAGACGACGTCCTCGAGCTCGATCTCTTCGGAATCGAGCAGCTGCAGCCGGAGGTGGTCGTGGCCGTCCGGCCCGTGCAAGAGAAGGCCCGCGGCGAAGAAGCCGAGCTCGTTTAGCTCGGCCGTCGCCTGGTCGACCTCGCCCACCGCCACCAGGTCGACGTCGGCGTAGACGACGTCGACATGCCGCGCGAGCAGGTGACGGACAGCCTGTTTCAGCGCCGTGCCAGCTTCCTCGTCCCAACGCCGGAGCCGCAGGAAGCCGAGGGAGCGCGGCTCGTCGACGCTGGCCGCCACCACCTCGCCATCCTCAAACGGAGCTTCTTTGGTGCGCATCTCGATTACGAGGCCGATGTTGGCATAGACGCTCTCGAGCAGCCCACGGTAGGGAGTCGGCAGCGCAGCTTGCCGCGGCTGCGCGTCCAACGGCCGGTAGGAGCGGAGCGTGGCCGTTCGTCGTCTTCGCCCCTCGCCGCCGAAGCCGCGCATCGTCGTCTGCGCCGGGACCATGCCGAGCTGGAGCGCCGCCTCGCGGTAGCCGTGCGAGCGCTCGGCGCGCTGACTGAAGGGATGGATGGTGACGGCATCGCCGAAGACGGAGGCGAGGCCGCGCTCGGTTGCCGCCTCGAGCGTGTGCTCGAACAGCCGGCTGAAGATACCGAGGCCCCGATAGGCGGAGTGGACGACGGCGGCGCCCGTCTCAGCGGACGGGACACCGACGATCGGCATCAGGGCGTGGTGCCCGATGACCCGCCCCTCGTGGACGGCGATCGTCGACCGCAGCTCCCCGGACTCGAGCGCCGCCATCAAGTACCGCGGCCGGTAGAAGTCGGCGTGCACGTAGCTCAGCTGGTAGTTCTCGTACAGGAGCTGGGCGATCGCCTGGGCGTCCTGCGCCGTAGCCGCCCTCACCTCGATCGCGTCGGGCGCTTCTGCGCCCGCCTGTGCGCGCCGCGGGGCAGCCTCGATGTGGTGCCGGCTGCCCTGTCCATCGCCGCCCAAGCGGACGGAGACCTCCGCCGCCAGGCGCTTCCCCTCGGAACCGAGATTCAGGAGCCGCACGTTCCGGGCGTCAGCTGCGAGCGCGGCGAGCGGCTCCGGCAGCGGCCCGAAGTCGCCCCCGGCGCTCGTCAGCGGCAGGCCCCAGTCGTGCACGGCGACGTGGACGAAACCGTCGCCCGCCTCGAGCGTCACCTCGATCTCGCCGAGGTCGTCGTCGGGGTAGGCGTTGTCAAGCGTGAAGCTGACGAGGCGCTCCACGACCGTGCCCAGCCGCCGCTCGTCCTCTGCTGGGATTCCGACAGCGACTGCAAAGGCAGGGAGGAGGGCCAGCACCAGCGACGGCGCGCTCGCGTCGCTCAGGACGGTGACCTTCACCCTGGACACGGCAAGAGGCGATGTTAGTGGCCGAGCTCGGGCTGCGTTTCTGGCGGGCGGCGGCTGCAGCGGCGCCCCAACTGCACACCCTCACGAGGGCAAGCGAGGAGGTTCCGTCGTAGTTCCCGCACGTGCGCGCCAGCGCCGCCGAGGAGCAAGACGAATAGGTTGAACGCGAACCAGAGCGCGATCGTCGCGGGAAGGCACGTCAACATCCAGCGAGA
>VAWZ01000068.1 GCA_005888365.1 Actinomycetota bacterium | reverse complement strand
AGCCGAGGCAGCTGTCAGGCGGTCAGCAACAACGCGTCGCGCTCGGGCGCGCGCTCGTGAATCAGCCTCGCGTCCTGCTGCTCGACGAGCCGCTGGGCGCACTCGACCTCAAGCTTCGGAAGCAGATGCAGCTCGAGCTGAAACGGATCCAGCACGAGGTCGGGATCACGTTCATCCACGTCACGCACGACCAGGAAGAGGCGATGACGATGGCGGACACTATCGCCGTGATGAGCCAGGGCCACATCGAGCAGCTTGGTCCGCCCGAGGAGCTCTACGAGCGTCCCGCGACACGATTCGTCGCCGGCTTCCTCGGCGCCTCGAACCTGCTGCCTGGGGTCGTCGAGGGCCCCGACGCCGTGCGGGCACAGGTCGACGGCAAGAGCGGCCCCGTGGCGGCAGGGGTCCGCCCGGAGAAGATCAGCATCGGTCGCGGAGGAGGCGTCAACGAGCTACCCGGAACGGTCATCGAGACCGCGTACATCGGGGTCGCGACGCAGCTCGTCGTCAACACCGCCGCGGGCACCGTCCACGTCTTTGCGCAGAACATCGACTCGGGCGGGCGAGTTCCCGCGCCGGGGTCGAACGTCATCTTGAGCTGGAGCCCCGAGTCGACCTTCGTCGTCGACCAGACCGAGGAGGAAGAAGAGGAATGAACCCGAGGATGACCCGCGATCAGCTCCTTCGACGCGGTGCGGCAGGGATCACGCTCCTGTCGGTGCCGGGTCTGCTCGCGGCCTGCGGCGGAGGCGGCGGCAGTCAGAGCAGCAGCAAGGTGAACGATGTCCTCAACTTCTCGAACTGGCCGTACTACATGGACACGCCGCAGACGCTCGCGAAGGCCGGTGTGCACAAGCCGACGACGCTGCAGCAGTTCGAGAAGAAGACGGGCATCAAAGTCAACTACTACGAGGACGTCAACTCCAACCCGGAGTACTTCGCGAAGGTGCAAGGACCGCTGTCTCACGGCAAAGGCATCGGCCGCGACATCATCGTCTCGACCGACAACGACCGCTTCCTCGGCGAGTACATCTCCAACCATTGGGCGCAGAAGCTCGACAAGAGCCTGATCCCGAACATCGCGAACCTCATCCCCGCGCAGCAGCATCCCCCGTTCGACCCCAACCGCGACTACTCGCTGCCCTGGGCCTCGGGAATGGACGGGATCGGCTGGGACGAGAAGCTCACCGACCCCGTGACCTCCGTCAAGCAGCTGTTCGAGGACCCGAAGCTGAAGGGCAAGGTCGGCGTCTGGAACTCGATGGGCGACACGCTCGGGCTCGTCATGCTCGAGAACGGCGACGATCCCTCGCACGTCACGGACTCCTCCTTCAATCGCGCGATCGCGCGGGTTCAGAAGGCCAAGAACTCAGGACAGATCCGGAGCTTCTACGGGAACGACTACGCCACGCACCTGTCCACCGGGGACCTGGCCGCGACCATGGCCTGGTCCGGCGACATTGCCAACCTCGCCGACCCGAAGCTTCACTGGGCCGTCCCCGAGCAGGGCGGAATCATCTGGACCGACAACATGATCATCCCGCTCGGCGGCAGCGTGCCGACGGCGTCGACATACATGAACTTCATGTACGAGCCCAAGATTTCGGCGCAGTGGGCTGTCGGCGCGAACTACATCTCGTCGGTGACGGGTGTGAAGCCGGGTGCCGAGAAGCTCGATCCGAAAGCGGCGGAGAACACTCTGACCTTCCCGACCGCCAAGACGCTCTCGCAGATGCACCAGAACGATCCCGCGATGCTCAACAACTCCGACTACAACAAGAAGTGGTTGGCCGTTCAAGGGCAGTAAGGCCTCTCCGACATGGGCGGCTTCTTCCATCGCCATAGGGGCGTAACTCCCTACCTGCTGCTCGCGCCCGGAATCCTCTGGCTCGGGATCTTCTTCCTCGTCCCGATGGGCTTCCTCGGCTACCAGTCGCTCCAGTCGGGGATCTTTCCGGACTTCCGATTTACCTGGGAGTTCTCGAACTTCTCGACAGCGCTCACGGACTACCACCAGCAGCTGATTCGCTCCTTCGTGTACGCGGGGATCGCAACCGTCGCGTGCCTCTTGCTCGCGTACCCGCTTGCCTACTGGATCGCATTCCGCGCAGGGCCGTGGCGGAACCTCTTTCTGCTCTTCATCGTCGCCCCGTTTTTCGTCACCTACCTCGTCCGGACGCTCGCCTGGCTGAACATCCTCGCCGACCAGGGGCCTGTCGTACGCGTTCTGCGGGACGTCCACATCCTCGCCCCGGACGGCCGACTCCTCGCGACGACCTTCGCGGTCATCTCGGGCATCACCTACAACTTCTTCCCCTTCATGGCCTTACCGGTCTACGTGTCGCTCGAGCAGATCGACCCGCGGCTTCTGGAAGCGGCGAAGGATCTGTACGCGTCCTCGTTTCAGGCCTTTCTGCGGGTGACGCTTCCCCTCTCGGCGCCGGGGATCGTCGCCGGCACTCTGATCACGTTCATTCCGGCGGCCGGTGACTTCATCAACGCGGCGCTGCTCGGTACCCCGAACCAGCAGATGATCGGCAACGTCATCCAGGCGAAGTTCCTCGAGTCGCTCGACTACCCGGGCGCAGCCTCGCTCTCGTTCATCCTCATGGGGACGATCCTCGTCATGCTCCTCGTCTATGCCCGCATCGTCGGCACGGAGAAGCTGACGGGATGACGACCGTTGCCGAGGCAGTCGCCCCCCGCGCGCAGGCGGGCGTCGCGACGCGCGTATGGCGATTCGTGAAGCGCCATGCGCTCACCGTCTATGCGCTCCTCGCTGTGGGCTACCTAATGCTGCCGATAGCTGTCGTCATCCTCTTCTCCTTCAACCACCCGACGGGTCGCTTCAACTACGTCTGGAACACTTTCACCTTCGACAACTGGATCCACTGGAACTCCATCCTCGGGATCCAGAGCGCGGTCGAGACTTCGCTCGAGGTCGCGACACTCGCAACGCTCGTCGCGACCGCGCTCGGGACGCTCATCGCGCTCGCGCTCGTGCGCCACCATTTCGTCGGCCGGGGGGCGACGAACCTCCTCGTGTTCCTGCCGCTCTCGACCCCGGAGATCGTCCTCGGCGCGTCGCTCCTCACGCTGTTCCTGAACACGACGAGTGTGATCCAGCTCGGGTTCTGGACGATCTTCATCGCACACGTGATGTTCATCGTCAGCTTCGTCGTGATCACGGTGAAGGCGCGCCTGATCGGCTTCGACCGCCATCTCGAGGAGGCCGCGATGGATCTCGGGGCCAACGAGGTCACGACGTTCAGGAAGATCACCCTGCCGCTCCTCGCGCCGGCGATGCTGGCCGCGGCGCTCCTCGGATTCGCCCTCTCGATCGACGACTTCGTGATCACGTACCTCAACGCGGGGCCGACGCAGACGTTCCCGATCTTCGTCTGGGGAATCGCGCGCGTCGCCGTGCCGCCCCAGGTCAACGTCGTCGCCAGCGCGATCTTCCTCGTAGCGATCGCCATCGGCCTCGGTAACGTCTTCTGGCAGTACCGGAGCGCAAAGCGGACAAGAGGAGTGGCATGACCACCACGACGTCGATCGATCTCCAGAAAGCTGCGAAGGAGCACCTCTGGATGCACTTCACCCGCATGGGCGGGTACGAGA
Organism: Actinomycetota bacterium; assembly: GCA_005888365.1. Classification (GTDB taxonomy): domain Bacteria; phylum Actinomycetota; class Thermoleophilia; order Gaiellales; family Gaiellaceae; genus GMQP-bins7. The sequence continues at coordinate 12,530 of VAWZ01000068.1, read as the reverse complement.
CCGAGGACGTCCCGATCATCGTCCGCGGCGAAGGCTGCTACCTGGAGGACGCGAACGGCAAGCGGTACCTGGACGCGCTCGCCGGGCTCTTCTGCGTCAACATCGGCTACTCCTTCGGAGAAGAGGTCGGTCAGGCGGCGCTCGAGCAGATGCGCGAGCTTCCCTTCTACACGAACTGGTCCTATGCGCATCCGCGCGCGATCGAGCTCGCGTCGGAGGTCGCGTCTCTCGCGCCGGGCGACCTCAACCGCGTGTTCTTCTGCAACGGCGGGTCGGAAGCCGTCGAGTCGGCGTGGAAGCTCGCGCGCGAGTACTACCAGGTGCGCGGCGGGACCAAGGTGCAGGCGAGTCCGCGGGAGCCCGAGACTCGTCATGACGAGCTCGTGGCGGGTGCGCGCACACCCGGGCGCAGCTACAAGGCGATCGCGAGGCACATCGCGTACCACGGTACGACGCTCGGGGCGCTCTCGATCAACGGGATCCCGGCTCTTCGGAACCCGTTCGAGCCTCTCGTTCCCGAGGTCCGGCACGTCTCGAACACGAATCGTTACCACCGTCCCGCTGAGGAGACGGAAGAGGAGTTCACGCGCTTCCTCCTCGACGAGCTCGAGCAGACGATCCTGGCCATGGGGCCGGAGACGGTCTGTCTCGTACACATGGAGCCGGTGCAGAACGCGGGCGGGTGCTTTACGCCGCCCACAGGCTACTGGCAGGGCGTGCGGGGGCTCTGCGACCGCTACGACATCCTGCTGTCCGCGGACGAGGTGATCACTGCTTTCGGCCGTGTCGGCTACTGGTTCGGGTCCGAGCGTTACGACATCCGGCCGGACATCGTCACCTCGGCGAAGGGGCTCTCCTCGTCGTACGCGGCCATCGGCGCCGTCATCGCCACCGACCGGGTGATGAAGCCGTTCCTGGAGGCGACCTCGATGTTCGCGCACGGGATCACCTTCGGCGGCCATCCCGTCATGTGTGCGATCGCGCTCAAGAACATCGAGATCATGAATCGAGAGCGGATCGTCGAGCACGTGCGCGAGAACGAGCAGGCGTTCCACGACACGCTGGCGCAGCTCCTCGACCTCCCCATCGTCGGCGACCTCCGGGGGACCGGTTACTTCTGGGCGCTCGAGCTCGTCAAAGACAAGGACACCCGCGAGACCTTCTCCGACGAGGAATGCGAGCGGCTCCTGCGCGGGTTCCTGTCGAACGCGCTGTACGACGCGGGGCTCGTGTGTCGCGCGGACGACCGGGGCGACCCGGTGCTCCAGATCTCGCCTCCGCTCGTCGCCGGCCAACGCGAGTTCGACGAGATCGTCGGCATCCTCGGCGAGGTGCTCACCGAGGCGGCCACGCTGATGCGCTGAATCTCCGCCCGGTCAAGGGATGCGCCCGCGGACGAAGGGCGTCGATAGCTGCCGCATGGCGACTGCGGCGACGCCAGCCTCTTCCGAGGCGCTGGCCCTCACGTGACACCGTCTGTCCTCGGTAGCGCGCTCACGGCGATCGTTGAGCGCGTTCAGGAGCTGGACGCGCGGTTCCTCGTTCCCGCCCTCGCCCTCCAGCTCGCGACGCTCGTCCTGCGGGCGATCGCCTGGCGCAACATCCTGACCTGCGCCTGCCGCCGGCCGATCCCGATCTTCACGGTCGTGTGCGCGTACGCGACCGGAGTGGCACTCAACGGGTTCCTTCCCGCCCGCGGGGGCGAGGCCGCCAAGGTTGGGCTGGTACGTGCGCGCGTCCCGGGATCGAGCCTTCCCGCTATCGCCGGCTCGCTCGGCGTCATCTGCCTGCTCGACGGGGCGATCGCGGCGTCGCTCGTCGGAACGCTCTGGTCGACCGGTGCGATTCCTTCGCTGCCGTTGCCCGCGCTGCCAGACGGCCGCCAGCTCACGATCGTGCTCGCGGCCGTGGTCGCTTGCGGAGCTCTCCTGGTCGCGGTCGCGGCTCCGCGCTTCTCGTTCCGGCTGCGTCCGATCCTCTGGTCGGCGCTCGACGGTCTCAGGATCCTGCGCAGCCCGTGGAGGCTCGCCTTCACCGTCCTCCCGTTTCTCCTCGGAGCATGGGCCTGCCGCGTCATCGCGATCTTTCTCGCCCTCCAGGCCTTCCACATCCACGCCGGCCTGGCGACTGCAACGCTCGTCGTCGTCCTGAGCGGAGCCTCGACCGCGGTCCCGGTGCCCGGAGGCGGCGGCTCCCAGCAGCTCTTCGCGACGTATGCCCTGCGGGGGTCGGTTCCGGCCGCCGGAGCGATGTCGTTCTCGTTCGGGGTGCAGCTCGGCGTGACCGCGCTCAATACGGCTGTCGGAATCGCGGCCGCGATGGTCCTCTTCCGCACGCTGCGACCGGTCACGGCGTTGCGCGCCGCCCGAGCCCGCCCGATCTAGGCGCGCCTTTTTAGGAGGCCTCGTCGGGGCCGCCAGTTGCGCCAAGCGCTCCTAGTCGTCGCGGGCGCAGCGAAAGCCGGCGAACAACTCCCGCCGGTGCGGGCGCGCCCACCTGCGGAAGCTCGTGCGCGCGATGAGAGCGTCGGTCGCCCAGGACCCGCCCCGCAGGACACGCGACTCCTCGCCGAAGAAGGCCTCCGAGTGCTCGGAATGGGGGAACGCGACGAACCCCGGGTAGGGATGGAAGAACGACGAGGTCCACTCCCATACGTCGCCCGCCATCTGCAGGCACCCGCACGGGCTCGCCCCACCGGCGTAGGACCCTGCGGGAGCGGGTGAGAAGCGGCCGTAGCCGAGGTTCGCCTCGTATCCGACCCACTCCGTCCCCCAGGGATACCTGCTCTTCCCGAGGCGCTCGTCCCAACCGGCGGCGCGCTCCCACTCTGTCTCCGTCGGGAGGCGCTTGCCCATCCACCGCGCGTACGCATCCGCCTCGTACCAGGAGACGTGCTGGACGGGCTCGTCGCGAGGCGGCGGCCCTCGCCTCCCGAATCGGGGAAGCTCCCATGCGTCACCGGTCCGCTCCCAGTAGAGAGGTGCGGCGACGTCGCTCCCCTGGAGCCACTCCCAGCCCTCGCTCGTCCAGAGCGACTCGGAGCGGTAGCCGCCGTCCTCGACGAAGTCCGCGAACGAGGCGTTCGTCACAGGCGTCCGCTCGATCCAGAAGGGACGGACCTCGACCTCGTGCGGGACGAGCTCGTTGTCGAGGGCCCACGGCTCGGAAACCGCTCCGAGGACGAACGATCCCTCCGGTATCCGAATCTCGGCGGGACCGGCCGGCGCGGAGTCGGGAGCCGGCGCGTGCGGAAGCGGGTAATCGCCACCCCAGGCCTCGAGCTGCTCGAGCATCGTCTCCTGGTGTTGAAGCTCGTGCTGCAGGACCAGACCGAACACGAACCCTTTGCGTAACAGCGGCGACCCGTCGAGATCCGCTTTCTCGAGAGCTTCGAGCGCTCGTTCGCGCACGTCGGCGGCGTAGGCCCGAGCGGCGGCGGGTCGTAGCGGAGGCAGCTGTCGCACCGTTCCGTCGACCCGAAAGGACCCATAGAACTCGTCGTGGCGCTCGGCGGCCGGCAGCTGGGCGTCGAGGTTCCGAAGCAGCCACAGCTCTTCGAAGTACGCGATCCCTGCGTAGTCCCAGACGAGTGGGGGCTGGTCCGGAGCGAGCTCCGCAGCGAGTTCGTCGTCCGAGAGCGGCGCCAGCAGCTCCTCGGTTCGCGCGCGGGCGCTCTCGAGCGCGGCGCGTATCTCCTGCTTCGTCTCCACCATCTGACTTTGCACCAACAAGCGCACGTCGGCTACCCGGTCCGGTGCGAGAAATGGTCTGTACCCTTTCTGCCTCGCCGGAAGCAAACGAGAGAGGAGCGGTTGGGTGAACCAGGATGGGAAAGCCCCGGTCGTCGTCGCGCGGGACGTAACCCGTCGCTATGGACAGGGGCAGACGTGCGTCGACGCACTTCGTGGCGTGTCGGTCGACATCGAGAGCGGGCGCCTCACCGCCGTCATGGGCCCGTCGGGCTCCGGCAAGTCGACCCTGATGCACATCCTCGCGGGCCTGGACAAGCCGACCGCCGGCTCCGTCGAGGTTGCGGGCCAGGAGATCACGAGGCTCAACGACGGAGATCTGACGAAGCTCCGGCGCGAGCACATCGGCTTCGTGTTCCAGTTCTTCAACCTCCTTCCGATGCTGACCGCCGAGGAGAACATCACGCTGCCGCTCACGCTCGCCGGCGAGAAGGGGGACGACGCGTGGGTGAAGGAGGTCGTCGGCGACGTCGGCCTCTCCGACCGACTCACGCACCGTCCCGCGGAGCTCTCGGGCGGGCAGCAGCAGCGCGTCGCGATCGCGCGAGCCCTCGTCTCGAAGCCGACCGTCCTGTTCGCGGACGAGCCGACCGGAAACCTCGACTCCACAACCGGTGGCGAGATCTTGCAGCTCATTCGCGAATCCGTGGACAACCGCGGGCAGACGACCGTCATGGTCACCCATGATCCTCGGGCAGCGTCGACGGCAGACCGCATCCTGTTCCTCGACGACGGGCTCATCGTGCGCGAGATGCACGGCGCGTCCTCGCACGAGGTCATCACGACGATGGAGGAGATCGGGGTTTGACCCGCTTCGCGCTTCGCGGCCTGCTGAGCCGGAAGCTCCGCACGGCGCTCACCGCGATCGCGATCGTGCTCGGCGTGGGGATGATCAGCGGGACGTTCGTCCTCACGGACTCGATCAGCCACGCGTTCGATCGCATCTTCACCGACGCCCGCAAAGGCTCGGACGCGGTGATCAGCGGCAAGTCGGCGTTCGACACGTCGAGTTCCGACGCCTCGCTCACGCCCACGTTCGACGAGTCGCTCCTCTCGAAGGTGCGCCAGCAACCGGGCGTCGCTCAGGCGGAGGGAAGCGTTTCGACGGATTCGGCGCACCTGATCGACAAGAACGGGAAGGTGATCCAGTTCGGTCTCGGCGGCGCTCCGAATCTCGGCTTCTCGATCGCGAACGGGAAGTCTCCGTTCAATCCGCTGAGCCTCGTGGACGGGACCTGGCCGGGCCCGAATCAGGTCGTGATCGACAAGGAGACCGCGTCGAAAAAGCATCTCGAGACGGGCCAGGACATCCGGGTGCAGGTGGAGGGCCCGGTCCGGACGCTCCGGATCTCCGGGATCGTGCAGTTCAGCTCCGGTCTCACGATTGGAGGGGCGACGATCGCCGGCTTCGACCTCCCTACGGCCCAACGTCTGTTCGCGAAGCAGGGCCGGCTGGACGAGATCGCAGTCGCGGCCAAGCCGACTGTGAGCGACGCCGAGCTCGTGAAGCAGATTCGCCCCATCCTGCCTGCCGACGCGCAGGTGCGGACGGCAGCGCAGCAGGTGGCAAAGGACGCCTCCGACACGAATTCGTTCATCAAGTTCCTGCGCAGCTTCCTGCTCGCGTTCGGCGGGATCGCGCTCTTCGTCGGCGCGTTCGTGATCGCGAACTCGCTGTCGATCACGATCGCCCAACGCACGCGTGAGCTCGCGACGCTCCGCATGCTCGGAGCCTCGCGGCGGCAGGTTCTCCGCTCGATCATCATCGAAGCGCTCGCCCTCGGCATCATGGCATCGGTCGTGGGCCTCTTCTTCGGGCTCCTCCTCGCGAAGGGCCTTTTCGGCCTCTTCGACCTCATCGGCTTCATCCTTCCGAACACCGGCCTCGTGTTCCTCTCCTGGACAGCCGTGATCGTCGCGCTCCTGGTCGGAATCCTCGTGACGCTGCTCGCGAGTCTGCGGCCGGCGATTCGCGCGACGCGCGTCCCTCCGATCGCGGCCGTGCGTGAGGGGGCGACACTGCCTCCGGCGAGGTTCGCGCGCCTTCGCAGCGTCGGCGCCGCTCTGATGGCCGTTGGCGGCGTCGCAGCTCTTGCCTACGGGATCTTCAAGCACGGGCTCGGCACCAAGCAGGTGCTCTTCTGGATGGGATTCGGAACGCTCCTCATGTTCATCGGCGTGGCGCTCTTCTCGTCGCGGCTGGTCCGGCCGCTCGCGCGCGTTCTCGGCTGGCCCGCGACCAAGATCGGCGGAGCCGCGGGGCTGCTCGCACGGGACAACTCACGTCGTAATCCGCAGCGGACGGCTTCGACGGCATCAGCGCTCATGATCGGGCTCACTCTCGTGACGCTCGTCGCGACGCTCGCCTCAGGCGTCATCGCCTCGTTCAGTCAGGCAGTGAACGATCTCTTCACCGGCGACTACGCCATCACGGCCCAGAACAACTTCTCGCCGATTCCGATCGATGCCGCGGACGCCGCGGCGAAAGCGCCCGGCGTGACCGTGGTCGGAAACGTTCGCACCGGCGAGATTCACGTCTTCGGGAAGAACGCATTTGCGACCGCGGTCGACCCCGGGATGGCGCAGGTCATCAACATGAAGTGGCAGGCGGGGTCGCAGGCGGTGTTCTCAGAGCTCGGGGCCGACGGGGCGTTCGTGGACAAGGACTACGCGAAGAAGCACAACCTCCGGCTCGGCTCTCGGGTCGCCGTCACGTTCCCGAACGGGAGCACGAGGCAGTTCGTCATCAAGGGCGTCTTCGACCCTCCGAGCGGCGGCACGCCTTTTGGACCCGTGACGATCTCGGCGGCGGCGTGGGATGCGCAGGTGCCGTCGCCGGAAAACCTCTACTCGTTCGTCAAGACGAGCGGCGGTACGACGGCCGCGAATCAGGCAGCCCTCGAAAAGGCGCTCAAGCCGTTTCCCAACGCCAAGGCACAGACCCGAAAGAAGTTCATCTCGAGCCAGATCGGACCCTTCAAGCAGATTCTCAACGTCCTCTACGTTCTGCTTGCGCTGTCCGTGATCGTGAGTCTCTTCGGCATCGTGAACACGCTCGTCCTCACGGTGTTCGAGAGGACGCGCGAGATCGGGATGCTCCGTGCCATCGGAATGACCCGCCGCCAAGTGCGCCGGATGATCCGGCACGAGAGCATCATCACGTCGCTCATCGGGGCGTCGATCGGGATCGCTCTCGGGCTGCTCCTGGCGACGTTGCTCATCGTTCGCGTGGACTTCCTCGTCTTCTCGTTCCCGACGACTCAGGTGCTCGTGTTCTTTGTCGCGGCGATCCTCGTCGGGATCCTCGCGGCGATCTTCCCCGCTCGGCGGGCCGCGAGGCTGAACCCGCTCGAAGCGATCGCCTACGAGTAGTCGGCGGCGAAGCGTATGACCCCGGCGCGAGCCAGCTCCGCCATGGCCTCGTCGTCGTAGCCCGCTTCGCGTAGCACCTCGGCGGTGTGCTCGCCGACTGCGGGTGGGGGCAAGCGGTGCGCGACGCGCTCGCGCTCGAACGAGAGGGGGAGAGCCGTGAGTCGCAGATCCGGGATCGCAGGATGCGCGACGGGTTGCAGCATCCCGAGCACCTCCGTCTGCGTCGCCGAGACGACGTCTGCGACGTTCGCGACCGGAGCGGCCGGAACGCCCGCAGCGCTCAGGAGATCAGCCCATTCGGCTGTGTCCCGCCCGAGCAGTCGTTCGGAGACGAGCGAGACGAGCTCGGCGCGATTGCGCGCGCGGTCCGGATTCGTGCGGAAGCGCGGGTCGGAGGCAAGCTCGGGCGCCTCGAGCACGGCGCACAGCGCCTCAAAGAGACGGTCGTTCCCCGCCGCGACCATGAGCTCTCCGTCGCGGGTCGGGAAGACCTGGTACGGCGCGACCATCGGGAACACGGTTCCCTGCGGAGACGGAACCGTCCCGTCCGCGAGGAAGCCGACGAGGTGGTAGCCGATCGCGGAGAGCGCGGTCTCGTAGAGCGAGACGTCGACGACGGTTCCCGCTCCCGTCCGCTCCCGTTCGAGCAAGGCGGCGACGATCCCGAGTGCCGCCCACACGCCCGTGCCGAGGTCGATCAGCGACGAGCCGACGCGCGCCCCAGCCGTGCCCGGCTCGCCGGTCATGCTGATCAGCCCTCCCGCCGCCTGCATGAGGGCGTCGTAGCCCGGCTCGTCCGCGAGCGGCCCGGCGCGGCCGTAGGCGCCGACCGAGCAGTAGACGAGCCGCGGGTTGCGCGCCCGCAGGACCTCCGGCCCGAGGCCGACCCGCTCGGCGAGCCCGGGGCGAAGGCTCTGCAGGAAGACGTCCGCCTGCTCGGCGAGCCGGAGGACGACCTCGAGCCCGCGCTCGTCCCGAAGGGTGACCGCGAGCGAGCGCTTCCCCGCATTCACCGACAGGAACATCGCGCTCTCGCCCGCCCAGAACGGCGGTCCCCACGCACGGCCGTCGTCACCGGTGTCCGGGCGCTCGACCTTGACGACGTCGGCACCCAGCCCGGACAGGATCTCCGCGCAGAAGGGGCCGGCGATCGACGTCGTGACGTCGAGCACGCGCATACCGGCGAGCGGTAGGAGGGGCACGCCGGCTCATCATCGCCCCTCTGAGAGGATGGCGTGGTGCCCTCGTGGCTCGACTTCAACCAAATTTCTGCCTGGGTCTCGGGCGCTTGGTGGGCCTATCCGCTGATCTTCTCGGTCGCGGCCGTGGACGCCTTCTTCCCGCTCGTTCCCAGCGAGACCGTGGTCGTGATCGGCGGCAACCTGGCGAGCTCGGGTGACCTGAGCCTCCCGCTCGTGATCCTCGCGGCCGCGTGCGGGGCGGTCCTCGGCGACAACATCTCGTACGCCATCGGCCACCTCCTGGGGGAGCGGACCGTCAAGCGCTGGTTCGGGAGCCCGAAGTGGCGCGGTCGCCTCGAGTGGGCGGAACGGGCGCTCGACCAGCGCGGCGCGTACATCATCGTGATCGCACGTTTCATTCCCGGCGGACGCGTCGCCGTGACGTTCTCTTCGGGGTACGTCCAGACGTTTCCGTGGCGGCGCTTCATCGTCTACGACCTCGCAGCAGGCATCACCTGGGCGACCTATGCGACCCTCCTCGGCTACTTCGGCGGCAAGACGTTCGAGAACCATCCGTGGTGGGGCCTTCTGCTCGCGCTCGTCGGCGCGCTGAGCGTCGGTTTCGCCGTCGAGCTGGGTCGCCATCTTTGGTCGCGCCGTCGCGCTCGACCCGCGTGAAACTTCACGTCACCGGTGCGAGCGGATTCCTCGGAAGGGAGCTGCTCCGACGTGCTCCAGCTGCATCGGGCGCACGAGTCGAGATACGCGACGCAGCTGCGGTACGTGCCGCGTTCGAGCGGCTCCGGCCCGATGTCGTGATCCACACCGCGTACCGGCAGGAAGGAGCGGACGCCTGGGAGACGACCGTGGAAGGAGCGGAGAACGTCGCGCGTGCGGCACGCGACCTCGGCGCGAGGCTGCTCCACCTGTCGACGGACGTCGTCTTCGACGGCCGCAAGGGATCCCCGTACGTCGAGGAGGACGAGCCCTCGCCGGTGACGGAGTACGGCCGCGCGAAGGCGGAGTCGGAAGCGCGCATTCGGGCCGTGCATCCGGAGGCGCTCGTCGTCCGGACGTCGCTCATCGTCGGCGGCCCGGGCCACGAGCCGTCGAAGCACGAGCTCGCGGCGCTCGATCCGGCGAAGGTGTTCTACGAGGACGAGGTCCGCTGTCCGATCCAGGTGGGCGACCTGGCAGACGCATTGCTCGAGCTCGTCGCTCTCGATGTGAGCGGCGTCGTGCACGTCGCGGGTGCGGACGCCCTCTCGCGGGCGGATCTCGCCGAGCTCGTCGCCGGACGTCCCGTGCGCCGATCGCCTTCGCCGCCGGGTCGCCCGCTCGACTGCTCACTGGACAGCTCCCGTGCGCGTGCACTGCTGCGGAGTGAGCTCAGCGGCATCCGCTCGGTGCTTCGACCTTCCGCTGGCACGCTTGGACCATGAACCGCCTCGCGGGAGCGACCAGTCCCTACCTCCTCCAGCACGCGGAGAACCCGGTCGAGTGGTACGAGTGGGGGGACGAGGCTTTCGGACGTGCGCAGGAGGAGGACAAGCCTCTGCTCGTCTCCGTCGGCTACAGCTCCTGCCACTGGTGCCACGTCATGGCCCACGAGTCGTTCGAGGACGACGCGATCGCACAGCTCATGAACGAGCTCTTCGTCAACGTGAAGGTCGATCGCGAGGAGCGCCCGGACGTGGACGCGGTGACGATGGAAGCGACGGTCGGGATGACCGGGAGCGGGGGCTGGCCGACCACCGTCTTCATGACTCCGGAGGGGAAGCCGTTCTACGCCGGCACGTACTTCCCGCCCGAGCCTCGGCACGGGCTCGCGAGCTTCCGTGACGTGCTGAAAGCCGTCTCGCGGGCGTGGCGCGAGCGCCGACAGGACGTCGAGCGCCAGGCGAGCAGGATCGACGAGACCCTCCGGCAGGCGGCCGAGGTCGCGCCGTCGCAGCAGCCTCTGACGCAGACCCTGCTGCGCGAGGCGGCGTGGGAGATTGCGCGCACGTTCGAGGCGTCGTTCGGCGGCTTCGGGCACGCGCCGAAGTTCCCGGCCGCGTCGACGCTCGAGTTCCTCCTGCGGCGAGGAGACGACGAGTCGCTCGCGATCGCGACTGCGACCTTCGACGGAATGGCCGCGGGCGGCATGTACGACATCGTGGGCGGCGGCTTCCACCGCTACTCGGTGGACGAGCGCTGGCTCGTCCCCCACTTCGAGAAGATGCTTTACGACAACGCCCTCCTCGCCTCGGCTTACCTGCACGGGTGGGTCGTCATCGGCAAGCCGCGCTACCGCGAGATCGTCGAGGAGACACTCGACTACGTGCTCCGCGAGCTCGCGCTATCGGAGGGCGGGCTCGCGTCGGCGCAGGACGCCGACACCGACGGCGTGGAAGGGTTGACGTACACCTGGACGGCGGAGGAGGCGGAGGCTGCGGGACTGCCGCGGGAAGTGCTCGAACCGTTCGAGGACGGTCGGGCGATCGTTCGTGGCGAGCTGTCCGCAGCCGCTCGCGCGCAAGCGCTCGAGGTGCGCTCGCAGAGAGCGCAGCCCTTCCGAGACGACAAGGCGATCGCCTCCTGGAACGGGCTCGCACTCGCGGCTCTCGCCGAAGCCGGCTTCCGTCTCGAGCGTGACGACTGGCTGGAGGCAGCCCGCTCGCTCGCGTCGTTCCTGCTCGGGCCGCTCTCGGATAGTGACGGCAGGCTTCTCCGCTCGCGACGCGCGGGTTGGTCGAGCGGTACCGGGTTCCTCGACGACTACGCCAACGTCGCGTTCGGGCTCCTCGAGCTGCACGCCGCAACCGGCGAGCTCCGCTGGCTGCTCGAGGCGAACCGCCTCGCGCGACTGGCGGTCGAGCTCTTTGCCGACGAGCAGAACGGCGGCTTCTTCCTGTCCTCGCCTGAAGCCGATGGTCGCGTGCCCCGTACGAAAGATCTGCAGGACACGCCTGTCCCGTCCGGCAACTCGATGCTGGCGGCGGTGCTCATGCGCCTCGCTCGCATCTGGGGCGACGACCCGCTCGAGCAGCAGGCCGTGTCGGTCTTCCGCCTCGTCGAGCCCCATGTCCGGCGGGCGCCCGGTGCGTTCGCGTGGGCCCTCTGCGGCCTCGAGTTCTGGTTCAGCACGCCGCACGAGATCGCGATCGTCGGGCCTGTCTCGTCGCCCGTCGCGCGGGCCGCGCTCGCGCCGTTCCAGCCGAACACGGTCGTCGCGGTCGGCCAGACGGACGAGGTGCCGTTACTCGAAGGAAAGGGCCTCGTCGACGGCATGCCGGCCGTCTACGTGTGCGAGCGTTTCGTCTGCAAGCGACCGGCGACGGAGCCGGAGGAGTTGAGGGCATGAAGGTCTGTCTCATGATCGAGGGGCAGGAGGGCGTGACCTGGGACGACTGGGTGCGCCTTGCCCGCTTGACGGAGGAGAGCGGGCTCGACGGCCTCTTCCGCTCCGACCACTACACCGCGATCATCCGTGACGACGCGGCGGCGCTCGACGCCTGGACGACGCTGGCCGGGCTGGCCACGCTAACCGAGCGCATCCGGCTCGGGACGCTCGTCTCCCCGGCCACGTTCCGACATCCGAGCGTCGTCGCGCGGATGGCCGTGACGGTCGACCACATCTCCCGCGGGCGGGTCGAGGTCGGCCTGGGCTCTGGTTGGTACGAGCGCGAGCACCTCGCGAACGGCTTCCCCTTCCTCGACGCCAGACAGCGATTCGACCTTTTCGCAGAGCAGGTCGAGGTCGTCGTCAAGTCGTGGACCGAGGAGCGTTTCGACCACCGGGGCGCGGCCTACGCCCTCGAGGGCCAGACCGCGGTTCCACGTCCGTATCAAGCTCCGCATCCACCGCTCCTGCTCGGTGGGACCGGCCGTCCCCGGTTCGCGGCGCTCGCCGCTCGCTACGCAACCGAGGTGAACACGCTCGGCGCCCCGAACGACGAGCTGCGAGTGCGTCGCGCCCGGCTCGAGGCTGCGTGTGTCGAGGCGGGCCGCGATCCGTCGACCCTCGCCTACTCCGTGATGACGTCTTGCTTCGTAGGCTCGGACGAGGCCGAGGTGCTCGACCGGATCCGGAAGTTCGAGTCGGTCCGGGGAAACAACTCCGACCCTTCTTCCGTCCTCGCCGAGCGTCGCGACCGCTGGCTCGCGGGCACGGTCGAGCAGGTCGCCGAGCGAATCGAGGAGCTGCGCGCGATCGGAGTGAGCCGCGTCTTCCTGCAGCACCTGA
>VAWZ01000067.1:24217-35125 GCA_005888365.1 Actinomycetota bacterium | reverse complement strand
GACCACCGTGCCCTGGCGCTCCTGACGCCGGCCGCGCGAATGCTCGGGCTTCGGAAGACGGACGATCGGTCTCGGTTCCTTCGGCTTCTCGCGCCTCGACCTCGTCCGCGCAGGACGAAGCGAGCGCGGGAGGCGCTTCTTCTTCTTCCGGGCAGGAGCCGCCGGTTGGGCGGCCTCGGCGGCCGGCTCCTCGGCAGGCGGCTCAGCGGCAGGCTGGGCCTCGGTCTCCTGAGGCTCGGCAGCAGCTGGTTCGGTCTCCGCGTCTGCGGCAGGCGCCTCGGGCTCCGCTTCTGCGACGGAAGCTTCTGCCTCCGCCTCTGCCACTGGCTCGACCTCGGCGGCCCGCTCTTCGGCGCGTTCCGGCTCTGCCTGTTCCGAGTCAGCCTCTTCCGGCCCAGCCTCTTCAGGCTCGGCCGCTACGGCTTCCGGCTCTTCTGTCTCTTTGTTCTGCTCGCTCGGCTCGTCGGCCATGTCTCAGCTCGTTTCTTGGTATTCACGTTCGTTCATCACGGTCAGGATGCGGGCGATCTCGCGCTTCGCATGACGCAGGCGGGCGCTGTTTTCGAGCACGCCGGTCGCCGTCTGGAAACGGAGGTTGAAGAGCTCCTGGCGCGTCTCTGCCATGCGCCGGTCGAGCTCGTCGCTGCTCAGCTCACGCAGCTCCCTAGCTCTCAAAGAGATCGGCCTCTCTCTTCACGAACTTCGTCTTGATGGGGAGCTTCTGACCCGCAAGGCGGAGTGCTTCCTTGGCCAGCGGCTCCGAGACACCCGCCATCTCGAACATCACGCGCCCGGGCTTCACGACGGCGACCCAGCCCTCGGGCGAGCCCTTGCCGGAGCCCATGCGCGTCTCCGCAGGCTTCTTCGTGACCGGCTTGTCCGGAAAGAGGTTGATCCACACCTTCCCGGTGCGTCGCACCTTCCTCGTGGCGGCGATCCGGGCCGCCTCGATCTGGCGGTTCGTGATCCAGCCCGCCTCGAGCGCCTTCAGCCCGAAGTCGCCGCGTTGCACGTCCGTCTGCCCCTTGGAGAGCCCCCTGCGCCGCCCGCGATGGGTGCGCCGGAACTTCGTCTTGCGCGGCATCAACATCTAGCTGTCTCCCTCGCTCTCGGGAGTGGGATCGGCGCTCGTCTCGGCAGCCGGCTCTGTCGTCGGCTCGGTAGTCGGCTGAGTCGTCGGCTCCGTCGTCGCCTCGACCTCAGGCACGGTCGGAGTCTCGGTCTCGGGCTCGACTGCTGCTTCGGTTGCCTCGGGTGTCGTCGGCTCGGCCTGGGCGCGCCGCGGCCCACCGCGGCCCCCGCTCGGCCGCTGTCCTCTCCTACGCGGAACGATCCCGAGTCCCTCCCGATCGACCCCGCGCCTCCCGCCCTCGCGCGAGGCGCCAAGGCCCTCCGCGGAGGCGCCGCGCCGGCGGCGAGCCTGATCCTGGTCTCCGAGCCGCGAGTCGCGTCCGCTGGCGCCTTCGAAGCCCTCGGGCATGATCTCGCCCTTGTTGATCCAGACCTTGACGCCGATGATGCCGAAGGTCGTCTTCGCCTCGGCGAGACCGTAGTCGATGTCGGCCCGGATCGTGTGCAGCGGAACGCGCCCTTCGGAATAGGCCTCGCGACGGCTCATCTCGCCGCCGCCGAGCCTTCCGCCGGCCGTGATCTTGATGCCCTGTGCACCGGAGCGCATCGCGGACGCAAGCGATCGCTTCATGGCGCGCCGGAAGCTGACCCGGTTCTCGAGCTGCTCGGCGATCGACTGCGCGACGAGCTTCGCGTCGAGCTCGGGACGCTTGATCTCGTTGATGTTGATGTGCACGTTCTTCTTCGTGATCGCGTGCAGCTCACGGCGCAGCGCATCCACCTCGACGCCCGACTTGCCGATCACGATTCCGGGGCGAGCCGTGAAGATGTCGACCGTGATCCGCTGCTTGTCCTTGCGGATCAGGATGTCGGACAGGCCCGCGTGCGAGAGCTTGCCCAGGATGTGCTTACGGATCTTGACGTCCTCGAGCAGGTACTCCGAGAACTCGTGTTTCCCGGTCCACCAGTTCGACTTCCAGTCATGGATGACGCCGACGCGGAACCCGCCGGGGTGCACCTTCTGGCCCATCAGGCCACCGCCTCCTTCTTCTTTCGCCGCGTCGAGGCCTTCGGCTTCGCTGCGGACGGTTTCTGCTCGGGCGCACCCGCTTCTGACTGTTGCGCCTCGCGTCGACGCGTACGGCGAGCCGGACGGACGGGCTCGGGCACCTCCGCGAGGACGAGCGTGACGTGGCAGGTCCGCTTGCGCACCCTGTTCACCCGGCCGCGGGCGCGTGCGCGCCAGCGCTTGAGAGTGGGGCCTTCGTCAGCGTAGGCGGATTCCACGACGAGCTCGTCTCCGTCCAGGCCGTGGTTGGCCTCTGCGTTCGCGACCGCGGACCGAAGCACCTTGTCGATCTCGGTTGCTGCGGCGCGCGAGGTGAAGGCGAGGATCGTCCGCGCCTCCGGCACGGTCCGTCCCCGGATGTGGTCGAGGACGATGCGCGCCTTGCGGGCTGACATCCGGGCCCATTTCGCCTGCGCGCGAACGCGCTGCAGATCATCGGTCGTCGCGGGGCTCATGTCCGTCTCTTCACCTGTGCCTGCCGGTCACCGGAGTGGCTGCGGAAGGTGCGAGTCGGGGCGAACTCGCCGAGCTTGTGGCCGACCATCTGCTCGCTGACGAAGACGGGAACGTGCTTGCGTCCGTCGTGGACCGCGATCGTGTGCCCGACCATCTCCGGGAAGATGGTCGACGTGCGCGACCAGGTCCGGATCATGCGCTTCTCACCGGTCTTGTTCATCGCCTCGATCCGGCTCAGCAGCCGGTCCTGGATGAAAGGCCCCTTTTTCGACGATCTCGACATGACCTAGCGTTTCCTCTCCTTGCCGCGACGCCGGCCGCGGACGATCAACGAGTCGGATTCCTTGTGCTTGCGGCGAGTGCGCTTGCCCAGGGTGGGCACGCCCCAGGGCGTCACCGGATGCCGGCCGCCCTTCGTCTTGCCCTCGCCGCCGCCGTGCGGATGGTCGACCGGGTTCATGGCCGATCCGCGCACCGACGGCCGCTTGCCGAGCCAGCGCGTCCGACCCGCCTTTCCGCTCGACTGGTTCGCATGATCCGAGTTCCCGACCTGGCCGACCGTCGCCCGGCACGAGAGAGGCACGCGGCGCAGCTCGCCGGAAGGCAGCCGCAGCACGCCGTGGTGTCCGTCCTTGGCGACGAGCTGGACGGACGACCCGGCCGAGCGCGCCATGCGACCACCCTGCCCCGGCTTGAGCTCGACGTTGTGCACGAGCGTGCCGGTCGGGATGTTCGCGAGCGGAAGCGCGTTGCCCGGCTTGATGTCGGCCGCCGGCCCCGACTCGACGAGCGCCCCGACTCGCAGGCGGGCGGGCGCGAGGATGTACGCCTTCGCGCCGTCCGCGTAGTGCAGGAGCGCGATCCGAGCCGAGCGGTTCGGGTCGTATTCGATCGCCGCGACCTTCGCGGGAACACCGTCCTTGGTGCGCTTGAAGTCGATCGACCGGTAGCGCCGCTTGTGCCCTCCGCCCTGGTGGCGGGAGGTGATGCGTCCGTTGTTGTTACGCCCACCCTTCTTCGCGAGCGGCTCGAGCAGGGACTTCTCCGGCTCAGCCCTCGTCACCTCGTCGAAGGACGAAGTGGCCATGAAGCGGCGGCCCGGGCTCGTCGGCTTGAATTTCTTGAGCGGCATCAGACGGAGGCTCCTTCGAAGATCTCGATCTCGTGGCCTTCCTTGAGCTGCACGATCGCCTTCTTCCAGCCCGGCTTGCGCCCGCGGATGAGCCCCCGGCGCTTCGGCTTCGGCTGCGCCTTCACGATGTTCACGGCCTGCACTTCGACCTCGAAAAGCTCCTCGACCGCCTGCGTCCTCGTGCACGCGGAATGTGTACTTGCGGTCAGTGATGGGCGAATAGCTCTTCTCGGAGACGACAGGAGCGATCAGGACCTGGTTCGGATGCAGGCTCATTGGCAAGCCTCCGGCCGATGAGCGTGCAGGGGTGTGGGGAACCGGGAGGTCCCCCACGTTCGCGAGCAGAAGCGGGCTACACGGGAAACATGGTTTCCGTTCGCCCTGTCCCTGGCGAACGCAATTCGAAGGCGAGCGTTGCTCATTCCGCGGTCTCCTGCGCACTGGCTCCCGCCTTCGCAAGCACGAGCGGTAGTGCAGCCTCGCTGACGAGCAGCGACTGCGCCCACACGACGCCCGCAACCTCGAGCTCCGACGGAGACGTCACGAGCACGCGGTCGAGATTCCGGAACGACTTCACGAGCGCCTCCTCGTCCTCCGTCGCGACGACAACGAGCGGAAGCTCCTTGCCCCAGGTCGAGAGGAGCTCCGACGCCTTCTTCGTCGAAGGCGCATCGAAACCAGAGCTGTCGACGAGCGCAACGGTCCCGTGCGCCGCATGTGCGGAGAGGGCGCCACAGAGCGCCGCCCGGCGCACCTTGCGGTTGACCTTGCCCTCGAAGCTCCGCATCCCCGGAGGAAACGCGACGCCTCCGCCGGTCCAGTGTGGAGCGCGGGTGGTCCCTGCGCGGGCGCGGCCCGTGCCCTTCTGGCGCCAGGGCTTCGCGCGTCCGCCCGCGACGAACCCGCGGCTCTTCGCTCCGCGTGTCCCGGCGCGCGCGGCGTTCAGCTCCGCTCGGACCGTCTCGTGGACGAGATGCGGCTTCACCTCGACGGCGAACACGGACGTCTCGAGCGAGACCTCCTTCTTGGAGCCGCCCAGCACGGGCGCCTTCGGTGCCGTCGCTGTGGCCATCAGGCTGCCCGGATCTCCACGAGCCCGCTCGCAGGCCCGGGAACCGAGCCCTTGATCAGGAGCAGGTTGCGCTCGAGGTCGACCTCCTGCACGACGAGGCCGCGCTGGGTCACACGATTTCCGCCCATCCGTCCCGACATGCGCATGCCCTTACGCACCCGCGAGGGTGTCGCCGAAGCCCCGATGGAGCCGGGCTTGCGGATGTTGTGCGAGCCGTGCGAGACCGGACCGCGCGTGAAGCCGTGGCGCTTGATGGTGCCCTGGAAGCCCTTCCCGACCGTAACGCCCGAGACCTTCACCTGCTCCCCCGGCTCGAATGCCTCGACCGTCACGATCTCGCCGACCGAGAGGCCGATGTGACCGCGGATCTCGACGACGTGCCGGTGCGGGCCGACTCCGGCCTTCTGCAAGTGACCGATCTCCGGCTTCGAAAGCTTTCGTTCGGCCACAGGCTCGAACGCAAGCTGCACGGCGTCGTAGCCGTCGGCCTCGGCGACCTTGACCTGGACGACTGGACAGGGGCCGGCCTCGATCACGGTGACGGCGGTCATCACGCCGGTTTCTGGATCGAAGACCTGGCTCATGCCCAGCTTGCGTCCGAGGATGCCCTTCGCCACGAGTCGGTCCTCAGAGCTTGATCTCGATGTCGACGCCGGCGGGCAGGTCGAGCCGCATGAGCGAGTCGACCGTCTTCGGCGTGGGGCTGTGGATGTCGATCAGGCGCTTGTGCGTCCGCACCTCGAAATGCTCACGTGAGTCCTTGTCCTTGAACGGACTGCGGATGACGCAGTAGACGTTCCGCTCGGTCGGCAGGGGTACCGGCCCCGTGATCGTGGCGCCCGTGCGTTGGGCGGTCTCGACGATCTGGGACGCGGAGCGGTCCACCTGCTGGTGGTCGTACCCCTTGAGCCTGATGCGGATCTTCTGCTGCGGCACGATCGTTCCCTTCGTCGCCTACTTCTGGATGTCGGTCACGACGCCCGCACCGACGGTGCGGCCGCCCTCGCGGATCGCGAAGCGGAGGCCGGGGTCCATGGCGATCGGCTGGATGAGCTCGATCTCCATGTTCGTGTTGTCGCCGGGCATGACCATCTCCTGCCCCTCGGGGAGCTTGATCGAGCCGGTCACGTCGGTCGTACGGAAGTAGAACTGCGGCCGGTAGCCGTCGAAGAAGGGCGTATGGCGTCCGCCCTCGTCCTTCGAGAGGACGTACACCTCGGCCCTGTAGTTCGTGTGCGGCGTGATGCTCCTCGGCTTCGCGAGCACCTGGCCGCGCTCGACGTCCTCGCGCTTGATGCCGCGGAGAAGCGCGCCCGCGTTGTCTCCTGCCTGCGCGTAGTCGAGCGTCTTCTGGAACATCTCGAGCCCGGTGACGACGGTCTTCTCGGTCTCGGGATGGATCCCGACGATCTCCACCTCCTCGCCCACGGTGAGCTTGCCCTGCTCGATGCGGCCGGTGACGACCGTGCCGCGGCCGGTGATCGTGAAGACGTCCTCGATCGGCATGAGGAACGGCTTGTCCACGTCGCGTACCGGCTCCGGGATGTAGGAGTCGACCGCCGCCATCAGCTCGAGGATCTTCGGGGTCCACTCGGCGTCGCCCTCGAGGGCCTTCAGCGCCGAGACCTGCACGACGGGGATGTCGTCTCCCGGGAACTCGTAGCGGGAGAGGAGCTCGCGCACCTCCATCTCGACGAGCTCGAGAAGCTCCGGATCGTCGACCATGTCCGCCTTGTTCAGGGCGACGACGATCGACGGAACCTCCACCTGGCGCGCGAGCAAGATGTGCTCGCGTGTCTGCGGCATCGGGCCGTCGGCGGCCGAGACGACGAGGATCGCGCCGTCCATCTGGGCAGCGCCGGTAATCATGTTCTTGATGTAGTCGGCATGCCCCGGGCAGTCGACGTGCGCGTAGTGCCGGTTCTCCGTCTCGTACTCGACGTGCGCCGTGTTGATCGTGATGCCGCGCTGCCGCTCTTCGGGAGCCTTGTCGATCTCGTCGAACGAGGTGACCGCCGTGTCGGTTCCCGACTCGGCGAGGACCTTCGTGATCGCGGCCGTCAACGTCGTCTTGCCGTGATCGATGTGACCGATGGTGCCGACGTTGATGTGCGGCTTGGTGCGCTCGAACTTCTGCTTGCCCATTGCTTCCCTCCGGGGCTCCTCTCGATTACTTCGAACCGTCGCCTTCACTCGCCACGATCGTCTCTGCGATCGAGGCCGGTACTTCTTCGTAACGATCGAACTGCATGCTGAACGTCGCGCGGCCCTGGGTCATCGAGCGCAGGTCGGTCGCGTAGCCGAACATCTCCGCGAGTGGAACACTCGCTCGGATCGACTGCGACCCACCGACCGGCTCGAGGTGCTCGACCCGGCCACGACGGCCGTTTAGGTTACCAATGACGTCGCCCAGGTACTCCTCCGGCGTGACGACCTCGACGGCCATCACGGGCTCGAGGAGCCTCGGTCGCGCCCGCCTCATTCCCTCCTTGAACGCCATGGAGCCCGCGATCTTGAAGGCCCGCTCGCTCGAGTCGACCTCGTGGTACGAGCCGTCGACGAGCTCCACCTTGACGTCGACCACCGGAAAGCCGGCCAGGACACCGGAGCTCATCGCCTCCTTGATTCCCTGATCGGTCGCCGGGATGAACTCGCGCGGGATCTTGCCGCCGACGATCTTGTCGACGAACTCGTAGCCTGCGCCCGCCTCCTGCGGGAGGAGGTTGACGACCACGTCTCCGTACTGGCCGGAGCCGCCCGTTTGCCGGACGAACCGGCCCCGAACCTTTTCCGCCGGCCGCGTGATGGTCTCGCGATAGGCGACCTGAGGTCGTCCGACGTTTCCCTCGACGCGAAACTCGCGCAGGAGGCGGTCGACGATGATCTCGAGGTGCAGCTCGCCCATGCCCGAGATGATCGTCTGGCCCGTCTCCTCGTCCGAGGAGACGCGGAAGGTAGGGTCCTCCTCCGCCAGACGGCCGAGCGCCTGCGCCAGCTTGTCCTGGTCGCCCTTCGTCTTCGGCTCGATCGCGACCGAGATGACGGGCTCGGGGAACGCCATCGACTCGAGCACGATCGGGGCCGAGTCCGCAGCGAGGGTATCGCCCGTGGTCGTGACCTTGAGCCCGACGGCTGCGGCGATCTCGCCCGCGCCGATCTCCTCCCGCTCCTCGCGGTGGTTCGCGTGCATCTGCAGGATGCGACCGATTCGCTCGGTCTTGCCGTTCGTGGTGTTCAGGACGCGGCCGCCTGCCTTGACCTGCCCCGAGTACACGCGGAAATAGGTGAGCTTGCCGACGAACGGGTCGGTCATGACCTTGAAGGCAAGCGCCGAGAACGGCGCCTCCACGTCCGGTGGCCTCGTAGCCTCCTCCGAGCTCTTCGGGTCGATCCCCTGAACCGGCGGTACGTCGAGGGGGCTCGGCAGGTAGTCGACGATCGCGTCGAGCAGGGGCTGCACGCCTTTGTTCTTGAACGCGGAGCCGGCCAGAACCGGCGTGATGCGACCCGCGAGCGTCCCGGTACGGAGGGCTCGCCGGATCATCTCCGAAGTCACGGACGCCTCGTCCTCGAGGTAGGTCTCGGTCAGCTCGTCGTCGAACTCGGCGATCGCGTCGATCAGCGCGTGGTGACCCGCCTCGGCGCGCTCGACGAGCTCGCCCGGGATGTCCTCCAGCGCGAACTCGGTCCCGAGCGCGTTCGTGTACAAGATCGCCTTCATCTCGACGAGATCGACGATCCCCGAGAAGCCCTCCTCGCGTCCGATCGGGATGTGGATCGGCACCGGAGCCGCTCCGAGCCGGTCGCGCATCGACTGCACCGCGGCGTCGAAGTCCGCGCCGGTGCGGTCCATCTTGTTGATGAACGCGATGCGCGGGACGCGATAGCGGTCGGCTTGGCGCCAGACGGTCTCCGACTGCGGCTGCACGCCTGCAACCGAGTCGAAGACGGCGACGGCGCCGTCGAGGACGCGAAGGCTCCGCTCGACCTCCATGGTAAAGTCCACGTGCCCGGGCGTATCGATAATGTTGATCCGATAGTCGCGCCAGAACGCGGTCGTCGCCGCCGACGTGATGGTGATGCCGCGCTCCTGCTCCTGCGCCATCCAGTCCATGGTCGCGGCCCCCTCGTGCACCTCGCCCATCTTGTGGGTGCGCCCCGTGTAGTAGAGGATCCGCTCGGTCGTCGTCGTCTTGCCCGCGTCGATGTGGGCCATGATCCCGATGTTCCTGACGCGGTCGAGCGCGACGGATGTAGCGACCGTGGTCATCTCCCGCGCCTGCCCTACCAGCGGTAATGCGCGAAGGCCTTGTTCGCCTGCGCCATCCGGTAGATGTCGTCCTTCTTCTTGAACGCGCCGCCCTGCTGGTTCACGGCATCGACGAGCTCGCCCGCGAGCTTCTGAGGCATGCCCTTCTCGCGCCGCTCACGCGCGTTCTGCACGATCCAGCGCAGGGCGAGCGTACGCGCGCGCCGCTGCGGGACCTCGACCGGAACCTGGTAGTTGGCGCCGCCGACGCGGCGCGAGCGAACCTCGAGCACCGGCGTGACGCTCTTCACGGCCTGCTCCAACACCTCGAGCTCGGGCTTGCCGGCCTTCTCGGCGGCGATCCCGAGCGCGTCGTAGACGATCTGCTCGGCGACCGACTTCTTGCCGTTCAGCATGAGCCGGTTCACGAGCTGCGAGACCAGGACCGAGTCGTGGACGGGATCCGCGTCGGGCTGGCGAACCTGGACTTCTGCTCGGCGAGGCACGGCTGTCTCCTCAGCCCTTCTTCGCGCCGTACTTCGAGCGCCCTTTGCGGCGCTCCGGCACTCCGGACGTGTCCAGCCCGCCCCGGATGACCTTGTACCGGTAGCCGGGGAGATCGCGAACGCGCCCGCCACGGACGAGAACGACGGAGTGCTCCTGCAGGTTGTGCCCCTCGCCGGGAATGTACGCGCCGACCTCGATCCCGTTCGTGAGCCGCACGCGCGCGACCTTGCGCAGCGCCGAGTTTGGCTTCTTCGGGGTCTGCGTCATCACCCGCGTGCAGACACCGCGCTTTTGCGGCGCGCCACGAAGCGCCGGAGTCTTCGTCCTCGACTTCGGTGTCTCGCGTCCTTTGCGAACCAGCTGATTGACGGTGGGCACGCTGCTCCTACGGATCGGTTGTCGACTTCTTCGCACAGAAAGGGCGGCAGGCACTCTGGTGCCCGCCAACCAAGGCCGGTCGATGGTAGCAAACGACGCCCGGCGCAGACGCGGACGTACGGTCGAGATTGGCCTACAGTGCGAGGCGGGACGGAGCGATGGGTCTGAGTCCAGGATCGTGATCCCCGCACTTGCGGGAACGCTGGCGCTGGTCGTCGGCCTCGGGGCCGCGCTTCTCGCCTGGCGGTCGAGGCTCCGTTCCCGGCGACGACTGGAGAGGGTCGTCCGGCAGCTCGACCGCTGTCTGGGCGAGATCAACGATAGCCTCGCCGGCGCGCTCGAGAACTCGCGCAGGATAGGGCCCGCACGAGCCGCCGAGCTCGGGCTCACCCTCGATCTCGACGAGCTCCTCTCGAAGATCGCCAGGGAGGCCGCCAACCGGACAGGCGCCGAAGCCGCGGCTGTTCGGGTTCGCGGTCCGAGCGACGAGCCCGCAGTCGGCGCCTTCGGATCCGATCAGGTCGCCTACCTCCTCGAGTCGACTTTTCACGCCTCCGGCGGACGGCCGTTCAGGGCCATCACGATCAACTGGATCTTCCCGCCCGTGCTCGAGACAGACGAGGACGTCTTCCGCTCAGCGCTCGTGGTGCCGGTGGTCGAGGCAGGCGTCGAGACGGGAGCGATCGCCGGGTATGCACGCAAGCCAGCGGCGTTCAGGCCCGAGCATGCGCGCGCACTCGAGACCCTCGCAGCCGAAGCAGCCGACGGGATCTCCACAGCCCGCCGGTTCACCGCTTTGAGGCTTCGCTCTGCTCCCGCTCGCGGGAACGGGGTCGCCTCCAGGCCGCGTGGTGGCGGGCTCGAGACGAGCGACCGGACGCAGCCGGTAGCAACGCCCGGCGACGCACGACGTTGATCCGACACGTCCTCGAACCAAGCTGCCACTGGTCAGCGTCCACTTGCCCGATTACAGT
>VAWZ01000067.1:0-24172 GCA_005888365.1 Actinomycetota bacterium | reverse complement strand
CTGAACCGGCGTCGCTCGCCGACGACACCCGAGGGGAGCGAGCAGCTCGTGCGGGCGGTCGACGAGATGCGCCTTCGAATGGACTCGCTGGCGCAGGATCTCTCCGAAGCTCTCGACCGGGCCGAGCGGGAGAGCCGCAGGAACAGGCTGTTCGGCGAGCTCGGCGGAACGGTCGATCTCGAGGAGCTCATGGACCGCGTGCTCGATGCCGCGATGGAGATCCCGGGGATCGAGGCGGCGATGATGGTCGTCGAGGCTCAGGGAGGCAACCCCGCAGCCGCGACCCGCGGGATGACCGCGCAGGAGGCGGCCAAGCCGCCGACCTCGGGAGTGGCCGGTGCCCTGCCCGGGACGATCACGGTCAGCTACCGCTACGGGCGCGAGCGTGAAACCTCGGGCACCGACCTCATCCGGGGCGGTGTTTTCATCCCGCTCATGGGCAGGGAGCTCCGCCCGATCGGCACGCTCTCGCTTTTCTGGAGGCAGCCGGATGCCGAGCCGGCCCAGGAGCACATCGAGCAAGCCGAAAACCTCGCCGAGAGCTCCATCCCCGCGATCGAGAACGCGCGTCGGTACGGCGAGGCGCGGAAGCTCGCGGAGACGGACGCGCTGACCGGCCTCTTCAACCAGCGCTACTTCCACGACACGCTTCGCCGGGAGGTGACGCGTGCCCACCGCTACGAGCGCAACCTGGCGCTCATCGTCTTCGATCTCGACGACTTCAAGTCCGTCAACGACGAGGTCGGCCATCTCGCCGGTGATCGCGTGCTGGCACAGGCCGCCGATCGCCTACGAGAGGCGGTGCGATCGGTGGACGTCCCGTGCCGGATCGGCGGCGACGAGTTCGCGGTCATCCTTCCCGAGTCTTCGGCGGAAGACGCGGACCAGCTCTACCGCAGAGTCCACAACTCGATGCGCGGAGTCGCGCTCGGGCCTGAGGGGCACAGCCTCCATCTCTCGGCCGGCATCGCCGAGCTCGAGCACGGCGACACCGCGGCGAGCATCTTCGAGCGCGCCGACGCCGCGCTGTACCGCGCCAAGGATCACGGGAAGGACCGGGCGGACATCGCCCGCTCCACAGGTGAGAACTAGGGCGCGAGCGCGGAGAGTTAGAGCGCAGACGCCGCGGCTGCGCCGCGGTCGAGCTTCAGCGGTGTTGCGCGAGCGGAATCCTGCGCAAGCAGATTCGGCTCTTGCTCACGACCTACGTTCTGGTCGCGACCAGCTTCGGCTTCTGCGTCGGGGCGGGCGAGCCGGCTGCGGGCTCGACCGTGATCGCGACGACCCCACCCGGAGGCACGGGGGTCGTCAGCTTCACGACCCTGGTGCCGCCCGAGAAGAGCCCTGCAGGCTGAGGCGCCTTTACGTTGGGCTTGATCACCCACGCCTCGTACGTCTTGCCGGCGGGTGGCGCCCCGACGTTGTTCAGAACGAGCACCCCGTAGCCGCGAGCTCCGACGACCAGGATGATGCGCCGACCCGACCCTTGCAGCGGGATCGTCGCCGTTGACGGCTTGGAGATCAACGAGACCACCTGCTGAACGTTCTCGAGCGCGGGCGTCGTCGTGGAGCTTCCGTCGCCGGAGACACTCGACACGACTCCCCAGGTGCCTAGGGCGATCGCGCCGAGCCCGGCGATGACGCCGAGCGCCGCGAGTGTGGCGCCCGAACGCCGCCGCTTCCGCCTCGTCTTTCCAGAATGCGGATCGATCGAGCCGGGCGGCGCTTCGAACCTCACCTCGGTTGTCCCGGCTGGAGGCACAGCCTCGCCGCCATGCGACGAGAAGCCGTTCCCCTCGTACTGTGCTCCGGAGCGTGTCGGCGTCGCCTCCATGGTCGCGACCACGATAGCCGGGGCCTCAGTCGGAGCCTCCTCCGCCTGGGAGGTCGTGCCCGGCGAACGGTCGGCGAGAGGAATCGCACCACCGACCGGCTCGGTCGGCCATGGATCGCGGCGCTCGGCACCCCGGGCACGTGTCTTCATCCGGTAGACGACCGCAGCTGCCGTTGCGGCGGTGAGCACCAGTAGCCAGAACAGCCGTCGCCGCACTCGGTTCCCCAACCGGGGCACCTCCCCTCGACGATTTCCGCGAGCCTTGCCGACCGGTGCCCACGATACTAATACGCCCCGGAGGCTGGAGACCAGGGGCAAGAACTCATGACCATTGCCATCTACGGTGCGGCGGCCGCGCTCGGGCTCGTGTGCATCCTTCTCTTCGTCCTCGCCGTCCGGCGCCTGTTCGGCCGGCAGGAGGAGTTGATCGAGTCGATGCTGACCCGCTACGACGCGCGCCTTGCCGAGTTCGCCCAGACGCTGAACGACGCGCTCAGCCTGCCGCTCCCCGCCAGGATCCTCGCGGCTATCGGCGACCCGGCGCCCGCAGCGGTGCCGGCACCCGTCGAGCACGGCGAGGTGATGCGGCTCCTCGAGGTCGCCCGCGCGAGCACGTCCTCCGACGCGGCGGTGGCGGTCGTCGCGGAGCCGAACCGGGAGCCGATGCTCGCGACGGTCGGGCTCTCGCAGGCTGAAGCGGCACAGGTCGGCCGGCTCGGCGTTCCCGACTACCGCGGGGCCCGCGCGATCCAGGTCTCGTTCAACGGAGATGCCGCGGCGACCTCGGGCGGATCCGCGCCGCTCCGCTCCGGGCTCGCCGTGCCGTTGCTCGACCCTCCACACGAGCCCGGGATGCTGGCTGTGCTGTCGCGCTCGCCCGATCGGCGGTTCAGCGATCCGGACATCGACTCGCTCGAGGATGTCGTGGGCGGGACGCGACCGGCCCTCGAGTCGTCGCTCGCGCTCCGCGAGCCCGATCCCGTACCCGAGCTCGATCCGTTGACGGAGCTGTTCGACCGCCGGGCATTCCAGGCGTTGCTCGACCGTGAGATCGGGCGGGCCCGGCTGGGCGGGCGGCCGCTGGCGCTGCTCATGCTGGACGTCGACCGCCTCACGACGCTCAACGCCCGGATCGGCCATCTCGCCACAGACGGTGTGCTCGCGGAGATCTCCTCGCGCCTGCGCGAGGTCGCCGGGCGGGACGACCTTCCGTGCCGGATCGGCGGCGGACGCTTCGGCGTCCTCTTGCCCGGATCCGACGGCCACGACGCCGAGCACCTCTTCGAGCGGCTGCGGAATCACCTGCACACGAGAGCCGTTGCGGACGCCGGCACCGTGACGGTTTCGGGCGGAGCGGCCGAGCTGCTCTCCAGCGACGACGCCGCGGCCCTGCTCGGACGAACGGACGCGGCGCTTGGGCTCGCCAAGGGCTCCGGGCGCGACCGGCTCGTCACCGCGGGGCGCACGATCGCGCGAGAACGCTTCAGGGACTAGGGAGGGCGAATCAGGCCCCGAAGAGAGAGACGGCGCAAGACAGTCCCAGGTAGCAGAACGTCGTAAAGGCGTTGTCGCGAAAGAAGGTCGGGCCCCCTTTCGTTATACGGCTGCACAACGAACGAGGGCCCTGACCTGTGCTCGACTACTCCTCTTCGGCCTGCTCGGCCGGTGTCTCGAGCTCCGCGGCTCCCGTGTCGCCGTCGATCGACGGCTCTTCGAACGGGAGCCCGAGGGCGTCGAGGTCGAAGCCGTCTCCTTCGCCGATCTCCTCGAGAGCGGCGAGCAACTCGGCCTCGGCTTCCGGATGCGCGAAGGTCACCGGGAGCGGCTCGGTCGGCTCGATTGTGATCTGTCGGTACTGCTTGAGACCCGTCGCGGCCGGGATGAGCTTGCCGATGATCACGTTCTCCTTCAGGCCGTGGAGCCGGTCGATCTTGCCCTCGATCGCTGCGTCGGTGAGCACCTTCGTCGTCTCCTGGAAGGATGCAGCCGAGAGGAAGGACTCGGTTGCGAGCGACGCCTTCGTGATACCGAGGATGATCGGCTCGTACGTCGCCTGCTCGCCCTTCTGCTTCTTGACTCGCGCGTTCTCCCGCTCGAGCGCGACGCGGTCCGCGAGCTGGCCCGGCAGCAGCTCGGTGTCGCCGTTCGTGTCGACGCGAATCTTCTTCAGCATCTGGCGGACGATGAGCTCGATGTGCTTGTCGTGGATCTCGACGCCCTGGGACTTGTAGACCTTCTGCACCTCGCCGATGAGGTACAGCTCGGTCGGCGTCGCGCCCTTGAGCAGAAGCAGCTCCGCCGGGTTGAGGGAGCCGTCGTTCAGCGGATCGCCCGCCTCGACGACTTGCCCCTTGGTGACGCGCAGCCGGGTGCGCCGCGGGAACGCGTACTCCTTTGGTTGAGGAAGCTCGCCGCTCTCGTCGAGCTCGGTCGGCGTCACGGTTACCTTGATCGTGCGCTCCGAATCGTCGATGTCGATCTTCCCGGGGAACTCGGCAAGAGTTGCCGCACCCTTCGGGTTGCGGGCCTCGAAGATCTCGACGACGCGCGGGAGACCGTGCGTGATGTCGGCGCCTGCGACGCCACCGGTGTGGAAGGTCCGCATCGTGAGCTGGGTGCCCGGCTCGCCGATCGACTGCGCCGCGATGATGCCGACGGCGTCACCGATCTCCGTGAGACCGCCGGTCGCGAGGAACGTTCCGTAACAGAGGCGGCAGAGCCCGTACTCGCTGCGGCACTTGAGAACCGAGCGCACTGCGATCGTCGCACTGTCCGCGAACTCGCCGAACTCCTCCACGATCCGCCGGAGGTGGCTCATGCTGATCTCGGCGCCCTGCTCGACGATGACCGTCTTGCCCGGCCTTCCGTCCTTGAGCGGCTTCCGGATGTCGGCCGCCGCGGTCCGTCCGGCGACGCTCTTGTTCGGAGTACCGTCGAGGATCAGCGGCAGCTCGATGTGCTCCGTCGTCCCGCAGTCGTCCTCGCGGACGATGACGTCCTGCGAGACGT
The DNA here is from genome assembly GCA_005888365.1 of Actinomycetota bacterium. Classification (GTDB taxonomy): domain Bacteria; phylum Actinomycetota; class Thermoleophilia; order Gaiellales; family Gaiellaceae; genus GMQP-bins7. The sequence continues at coordinate 19,329 of VAWZ01000067.1, read as the reverse complement.
CGACCAACCGGCGCGTGAGGTACCCGGAGTCCGCCGTCCGAAGGGCAGTGTCCGCGAGCCCCTTGCGGGCGCCGTGCGTCGAGATGAAGTACTCGAGAACCGTCAGGCCCTCCATGAAGTTCGCCTTGATCGGCCGCTCGATGATCTCGCCCTTCGGGTTGGCCATGAGCCCACGCATGCCCGCGAGCTGGCGGATCTGGTTGAACGATCCGCGCGCGCCCGAGTTGGCCATCATGTAGATCGGGTTGACCTTGGACAGCGTCTCGACCATCCGGTCCGCCACCGCGTCAGTCGCCTCTGTCCAGATGGCGACGATGCGCTCGTGGCGCTCCTCCTCGGTCATCAGGCCGCGGTCGTACTCCCGCTCGACGCTCGCGACAGCGTTCTCGAAGCTCGCGAGGATCGCCTCCTTGTCTTCCGGGATGACGATGTCGTTCTTCGAGATCGTGATTCCGGCACGGGTTGCGAAGCGGAAGGTCAGCGACTTGATTACGTCGAGCGCGGCCGCGATCGTATTCGGCCCGTAGTGCTCGACGAGATCGCCGATGAACTGGTCGAGCTCTCGCTTCGAGAGCGTCAGGTTCAAGAACGGGTGCTCGCCGGCGTCCGGAACGCCCGCCTCGGCGAGCGCACGCTCGACCTCAGCGTTGAAGATCACGCGACCCGGGGTCGTGAGCAGTAGCTCGCCCCGCCAGAGGTACTCGATCGGATCCTGGTAGCCGACCTGTTCTGACTCGAGCGAGAACTCGACGTCCTCCTCGGTGCGGAAGCGGCGGAATCCCTTCTTCCCCAGCTTCTTCGCGAGGGCAGCGACCGAGGTCGCGGCGAGGTCGTACTCGCAGTAGGTGAGGAAGTACGCCCCGAGCACCATGTCCTGTGTCGGGGTCGCCAGCGGCCGGCCGCTCGCCGGAGAGAGGATGTTGTTTGCGGAGAGCATGAGCACCCGCGCCTCCGCCTGTGCCTCCGCGGAGAGCGGAAGGTGCACCGCCATCTGGTCGCCGTCGAAGTCGGCGTTGAAGGCGTGGCAGACGAGCGGATGGACCTGGATCGCCTTTCCCTCGACGAGCACCGGCTCGAAGGCCTGGATGCCCAGGCGGTGAAGCGTCGGAGCCCGGTTCAGCAGAACGGGGTGCTCGGCGATGACCTCCTCGAGGACGTCCCACACCTCAGGGATCATCGACTCGACCATCTTCTTCGCCGCCTTGATGTTCTGGACGGCTTTCCGCTCGACGAGCCGGCTCATGATGAACGGCTTGAAGAGTTCGAGCGCCATGAGCTTCGGCAGACCGCACTGGTGCAGCTTCAGGTTCGGCCCTGCGACGATCACCGAGCGGCCGGAGTAGTCGACGCGCTTCCCGAGCAGGTTCTGGCGGAAGCGACCCTGCTTCCCCTTGAGCATGTCGGAGAGCGACTTCAGCGGCCGGTTGCCCGGTCCCGTCACCGAACGCCCGCGCCGGCCGTTGTCGAAGAGGGCGTCGACCGCCTCCTGCAGCATTCGCTTCTCGTTGTTCACGATGATCTCGGGAGCACCGAGGTCGAGCAGCCGCTTCAGGCGGTTGTTGCGGTTGATGACGCGGCGGTAGAGATCGTTGAGATCGCTTGTCGCGAAGCGGCCACCGTCGAGCTGCACCATCGGGCGTAGCTCCGGCGGGATCACCGGGACGGCCTCCAGGATCATCCACTCGGGCTTGTTGCCCGACTTGATGAACGCCTCCACGACCTTGAGCCGCTTGATCGCGCGCTGCTGCTTCTGCCCCTTCGAGGTCTTGATCACCTCGCGGAGCGTCCGCGACTCGTCGTCGAGGTCGAGATCGCGGAGCAGGTCGCGCACCGCCTCGGCGCCCATTCCGCCCCGGAAGTAGATGCCGAATCCGTAGGGCGAGCCGAAGCGGTCCTTCAGCTCGCGGAAGATCTGCTCGTCGCCGACGATCATCTTCGGCTCCAGCTCCTTGAACAGCAGCCAGGTCTGCTCGAGCCGCCCGACGGCGTCGACCGCAGCCTCGCGGGTGTCCTCGCGACGGACGTCGATGTCTGCGACCATTTCGCGGACCTTGAGCGCCCACTGGGTTACCGCGTCCAGGTCCTCCTTGCGCGTCCCCTCGACGAGGCAGAGGTCGTAGGCGACCTCGCGTACCGCCGCCGCGTCCGCGTCCGGGTCGACGGCCGCGAGAACGTCTCCGAGCAGGCCGTTTCCGGCCTCGCGCGCGCGCTCGAGGTTCTTCTTGTCGACGGAAGCGACGAGCTCGGCGTCCTCCTGGCTCAGCTCGGCGCCGGCGAGGAGACCGTCCTGGATCCGCTTCAGGTGCTTCGTCACAGCGCCCTTCTTCGAGCCCGAGGACTTCTCGAGCTCGACTCGCAGCGGTTCGAGAGCCGCCTCGATCTGCACTGCCGCGGCTGCGACCGATTCGACCTCGCGAGGAGCCAGACGCCGGTCGTCACGCGTCGCCGTCTGCCGAACGAGCTCGCGAACGCGACGCGGGTCTTCGGAGGCGATGTTCTTGGCGAGGCGGCCGAAGACGCCGCCCCCGAGACCGCGCACGTCCTCGAGGGTGGGCAATCCTGCCTCCTCCGCCCAGTTCGAGAGGCCGCGGGCCCAGAAGTCGTCGTCCTCGTCGAAGTTCCGCTCCTTGCCCGCGGCGAAGTAGTCGCGTCTGCGGGCGAGCCGGTCGTCGAGCGCGGAGAGCGCCTCGTCGCGGTCGAGGTAGATCCGCTCGCTCTCGCCGGCCACCTTGTCCTCGATGTCCGCGAGGTCCTCCTGCCGCTTCTCGGCGTCCACTCCGGTGACGATCGAGGCCGCGAAGTAGAGCACCTTCTCGAGCTCGCGCGGAGCGATGTCGAGCAGGTAGCCGATCCGGCTCGGGACCCCCTTGAAGAACCAGATGTGCGAGACGGGGGCGGCAAGATCGATGTGACCCATGCGCTCGCGGCGCACCTTCTGACGCGTGACCTCGACGCCGCAACGCTCGCAGATGATGCCCTTGTAGCGAACCCGCTTGTACTTCCCGCAGTAGCACTCCCAGTCCTTGGTCGGACCGAAGATGCGCTCGCAGAAGAGACCGTCACGCTCGGGCTTGAGCGTGCGGTAGTTGATCGTCTCGGGCTTGGTGACCTCTCCGGAGGACCAGTCCCGGATCTGCTTGCTCGACGCGAGACCGATCCGGATCGCGTCGAAATCGTTGATGTCGATCACGTGCTAGCGCCTCTTTCTCTTCGCGTGGTTTCGCGTTCTCAGTCTTCGACCTCGACGTCGGCGGTCTCCTCGAGTGCAACCTCGACGGGCGGCTCTTCGCCTTCGACGTCGCCGAGCTGCTCGTCGGCCGCGACGACGAGCTCGCCTTCCTCGTCCCCGCGCTCGCCGCCCTCCTCGACCTCCTCGACCGTCGGCTCACGGGCTGCAGCGCGCAGCGAGCCGGGCGAGAGATCGATGCCGAGCTCCTCCGCCGCGCGCAAGAGCTCGTCGTCCTCCTCCCGTACCTCGACCTCGCGGCCCTCGTCGGAGAGCACCTGCACGTCGAGCGCGAGGGACTGCATCTCCTTGAGGAGAACCTTGAACGACTCCGGGATCGACGGCTCGGCGATGTTCTCGCCCTTGACGATCGCCTCGTACGCCTTGACCCGCCCGATCGTGTCGTCGGACTTGATCGTGAGCATCTCCTGCAACGTGTAGGCGGAGCCGTAGGCCTCGAGCGCCCAGACCTCCATCTCGCCGAAGCGCTGGCCGCCGAACTGCGCCTTACCGCCAAGCGGCTGCTGCGTGACGAGCGAGTACGGGCCGGTCGAGCGGGCATGGATCTTGTCGTCGACCAGGTGGAGCAACTTCAGGATGTACATGAAGCCGACGGTGACTTGCTGCGAGAACGGCTCCCCGCTCTTCCCGTCGAAGAGTGTGACCTTCCCGGAGCAACGCTCGCCCGCGGGCGCCTTCTCGTCCACCGTCATCTTCACCGAGTCCGTAGCCGCCTTCGACCACTCGACGAGAGCCGCGTCCACGTCCTCCGGGCTTGCGCCGTCGAAGACGGGCGTCGCCACTGCGCGCGGGTTCGGCGCGTTGATCGGAGCTCGGGTGCTGACGGGGCCGCCGTCCTCGAAGATGCCGTGCGCCGCCGCCCACCCGAGGTGTGTCTCGAGGATCTGGCCGATGTTCATCCGACTTGGAACGCCCAGCGGGTTGAGCACGACGTCGACAGCGCGCCCGTCCTCGAGGAACGGCATGTCCTCCTCGGGGACGATCTTCGCGATGACGCCCTTGTTCCCGTGGCGGCCGGCGAGCTTGTCGCCTTCCGCGATCTTGCGCTTCTTGGCGACGTAGACCCGAACGAGCTCGTTCACGCCCGGCGGCAGGTCGTCGCCCGCGTCGCGCGAGAACGTCTTGACGCCGATGACCTTGCCGCCTTCGCCGTGCGGGACCTTGAGCGACGTGTCGCGGACCTCGCGTGCCTTCTCCTTGAAGATCGCGCGGATCAGCTTCTCCTCTGCGGTCAACTCGGTCTCGCCCTTGGGCGTGACCTTGCCGACGAGGAGGTCGCCGGAGCCGACCTCGGCTCCGATCCGCACGACACCCCGCTCGTCGAGGTTCGCGAGTGACTCCTCGGAGCGGTTCGGAATGTCCCGCGTGATCTCTTCGTCGCCGAGCTTCGTCGAGCGCGCGTCGATCTCGTACTCGTGGATGTGGATCGAGCTGAGCACGTCGTCGCGGACGAGCCTCTCGGAGATGACGATGGCATCCTCGAAGTTGAAGCCTTCCCAGGGCATGAAGGCCACGAGCAGGTTCGCGCCGAGCGCGAGCTCGCCGCCGTCGGTGGAGCTTCCGTCCGCCAGGACCTCGCCCTTCTTCACCCGGTCGCCCATGCGCACGATCGGCCTCTGGTGGATGAGCGTTCCCTGGTTCGACCGCATGAACTTCGTCAGCGGGTACTCGTCCCGCGTGCCGCGGCCCTCGACCACGATCGTCTCGGCGTCGACGTCGATCACGGCGCCGTCGCCGCGCGAGAGCACGACGTCGCCCGTGTCGACGGCGGCCCGAAACTCGATCCCGGTGCCGACGATGGGAGCCTGCGGGATCATCAGCGGCACCGCCTGTTTCTGCATGTTCGCGCCCATGAGCGCGCGGTTCGCGTCGTTGTGCTCGAGGAAGGGGATGAGCGCGGTCGCGACCGAGACGATCTGCGCAGGCGCGACGTCCATGTACTCGACGTCCTTCGGCGCGACCATGACCGCTTCGCCCTCGCGCGAGCGGCACAGCACCTGCTCGTGTAGGAACTTGTTCGTCTTCGGGTCGACCGGCTCCGAGGCCTGCGCGATCGTGAACTGGCGCTCCTCGGCCGCGTCGAGATAGACGATCTCGTCTGACACCCGTCCGCCCTTCACGACCCGGTACGGCGTCTGGATGAAGCCGAACTCCGAGACGGTCGCGAACGAGGCGAGCGAGCCCATGAGGCCGATGTTCGGTCCCTCGGGCGTCTCGATCGGGCACATGCGCCCGTAGTGCGTCGGGTGGACGTCACGCACCTCGATCGGAGCGCGCTCGCGCGTGAGACCACCCGCGCCGAGCGCCGAGAGCCGTCGACGGTGCGTGAGCCCCGCCAGCGAGTTCGTCTGATCCATGAACTGCGAGAGCTGCGAGGAGCCGAAGAACTCCTTGAGCGCAGCGACGACAGGACGGATGTTGATGATCGTCTGCGGCGTGATCGTGTCGACGTCCTCCGTCGTCATCCGCTCGCGGACGACCCGCTCCATGCGGTAGAGCCCGACGCGGAACGCCTCCTGGATGAGCTCGCCGGTCGTACGCAGACGTCGGTTGCCGAAGTCCTCGTACTCGTCGAGCTCGCCTCGGATCGGATCGCGCGAGAGCTGGGCCGCCTCGGCCGCGTAGTCCCGCGAATCCTCGGCGACGCCGAGTATCGTCGGGAGTCCGACGAGCCGCTTGACGAGCGCAACGATGTCCTCGGTGGTCAACACGCGCGTGCCCTCGGGGACCGACACGCCCAGGCGCTGGTTCAGCTTGTAGCGCCCGACCCGCGTGAGGTCGTAGCGCTTCGGGTCGAAGAACAGCGCGCGGAGGAGGTTACGGGCGTTCTCGAGGGTCGGAGGCTCGCCCGGCCGCTGCTTCTTGAAGACCTCGATGAGCGCCTCTTCCTCGCGAGTCGTCGTGTCCTTCTCGAGCGTGTTGGCGATGTACACCGACCCACCGAAGAGCTCGAGGATCTTCTCGTTCGAGCTCGTGTCGAGCTGGAAGCCGGTGCTCGGGTCCTCCGCGGGGAGCGCCCGGAGCAGGGTCGTGATCGGTAGCTTGCGCTTGCGGTCGATGCGTGCGTAGACGATCCCCTTCTTGTCGATCTCGACCTCGAGCCAGGAGCCGCGCGACGGCATCAGGTTCGCCATGAACACCTGCTTCGTCGCGTCCTTCGGCTCCATGAGGTAGGCACCCGGACTGCGCACGAGCTGCGTCACGATGACGCGCTCGGTGCCGTTGATGATGAACGTGCCCCGCGGCGTCATCATCGGGAAGTCGCCCATGAAGACCCGCTGCTCGCGGATCTCGCCGGTCTCCTTGTTGACGAAGCGGACCGTGATCGAGAGCGGGACCTGGTAGGTCAGGTCCTTCTCGCGGCACTCCTGGATGGAGAATTGTGGCTCCCCGAACTCGTACTCACCGAACTCGACGGCCAGGGTCCCCGTGTAGTCCTCGATCGGGGAGATGTCGTCGATCGTCTCGCGAAGGCCGTTTTCCATGAACCAGTGGAACGACGCCTTCTGTATGTCGATGAGGTTGGGGAGGTCGAGGACGTGCTTCAGGCGCGAAAAGCTCTTACGCGCGCGCGGCGCGACAGCAACGCTGCTCAAATGTGGAAGCCTCCCTTGACTGCGTGCAGGATTTGGACGGGCAGGGTAAAGTGCTCAGCCTCGGCGGAACCCCGAAGGATAGCGCACGACCGCACCCCACCGCAACCGCCTGTGGCGGGTGGAAATGCGTCTCGGCAGTGTAGCGAACGCCGCCAAGAACAGGGCGTGACCAGTGTGATCAGGTCCCGAGCAGGGTTATTTCAGCTCGACGGCGGCGCCGGCCTCCTCGAGCTGTGACTTGATCGACTCCGCCTCTTCTTTCGGCACGGCTTCCTTCACCGGGTTCGGGGCGCCGTCGACGAGGTCCTTCGCCTCCTTGAGCCCCAGGCTCGTGACCGCACGTACGACCTTGATGACCTGGATCTTCTTGTCGCCGGCAGCCGTGAGCACGACGTCGAAGGAGTCCTTCTCCTCCTCGTCCGCGGCGCCGCCGTCACCCGCCGCAGGCGCGCCCGCGGCGGCGACCGCCACAGGAGCAGCCGCGGTGACACCCCACTCCTCCTCGATCGCTTTCTTCAGCTCGACGAGCTCGAGCACCGTCATCTTGCCGAGCGTGTCGAGCACCTTCGAAACATCAGTGGCCATTCCTACTCCTCCTCTTTCTCTCCGACGTCCTCAACGGCCGAGTCTGGTCGTGCATCTTGGTCGGAAGGTTCCGCTGATGCAGCACCTTCCGGGATGCGTACGGCATCCGCAGGCTCAGCCGACCGGACAGGCTCAGCGTCCGTAGCCGGTTCCTCTGCTTCAGCCGCGGAAGCCTGTGCCTTTGGCGCGTCCGCCTCGGTGACCTGCCCTTGCTCCTCGAGCTGCTCGATTCGCGCGTCGATCAGGCCGTGCAGGTCTCGCAACGGCGCCGAGACGAGCCCGAGCAGCTGCGTCAGAGGCGCGACGACAGCGCCGACGAGCTGTCCCCGCAGCACGTCCATCGGCGGCAGGGTCGCGAGTCGATCGATCTCCTCACCCGAGAGCGTGTTCCCCTCGAGGATCCCCCCGCGCATGACGAGGACGTTTGTCTCCTTCGCTGTCGCCGCCAGCGCCTTCGCGACGGCGGCCGGGTCGCCGCCGGACTCGATGAACGCGATCGCGGTCGGGCCCTCGAGCATCACGAGCAGGGCCTCTGCGCCTGCCCGCTCGGCGGCGAGCTTGCTGAGAGAGTTCTTGACGATGCGGAACCGCGCGCCGTGCTCGAGCAGCACGTCGCGCAAGCTCTCGAGCTGCTTGTTGGTCAGCCCCCTGTAGTCGGCGACGATCAGCGTCTCGGCCGCACCGAGCTCGCCGGCCAGCTCCGTGACGATTCGTTCCTTGTCCTCCCTCAGCACTCTCGCTCCTCCGGTAAATGAAGAACCCGCTCGAGGCGGGTTCGCGGAGGCCGCCGAAGCGACCAGCGGGAACCAGCCTCGGCCGGACTTCTGCCCCGAATCGTGGGGCTGCCGACTGTCTTGGGCGGGCGGGCCTGTTAGGCGGTAACTGTAGCTTCCTCCGCGATCGAAGAGCCATCCAGCTCGTCGGTCAGGTCTCGCGTCTTCGACGCGTCGACGTGAATTCCCGGTCCCATCGTCGTCGTCAACGTGATCTGTTTGATGTAGCGGCCCTTGGACGCTGACGGCTTGGCGCGGATGATCTCGTCCAAGAGCGTCGAGTAGTTCTCGAGCAGCGCGCGCTCGTCGAAGCTCTTCTTGCCGATCGGAAGGTGTACGTTGCCGCCGCGGTCGGTCCGGTACTCGAGCTTACCGGCCTTGGAATCGGAGACCGCCTTTCCGACGTCGAAGGTCACGGTCCCGGTCTTCGGGTTCGGCATGAGCCCCCTCGGGCCGAGCACCCGGCCGAGCTTGCCGACGACGCCCATCATGTCCGGCGTCGCGATTGACACGTCGAAGTCGAGGAACCCTTCCTCGATTCGCGAGGCAAGGTCGGCCGAGCCGACGATGTCTGCGCCGGCCACCTCTGCCTCACGGGCTTTCTCTCCCTCGGCGAAGACCGCGACGCGGACCTCCTTGCCGATCCCGTGCGGCAGCATGATCGTGCCACGCAGCTGCTGATCGGCGTGCCGCACGTTCAGTCCCAGGCGGAAATGGGCCTCGACCGTCTCGTCGAACTTTGCGGCCTCGAAGCCCTTGAGCAGACGGACCGCCTCGAGCGGCGTATACGCCTGCTCGCGCTCGAACTGCTCGCGCGCGCCGCGATAGCGCTTTCCGTGGGCGCTCATGGCGTTTCGACCCCCATCGAGCGCGCCGTGCCGGCGATGACCTTCATCGCCTCCTCGACGTCGCGGGCGTTCAGATCCGGCATCTTCGTCTCGGCGATCGACCGGAGCTGAGCCTGCGAGAGCCGGCCGACCTTCGCGCGGTTCGGCTCGCCGGAGCCCGACTCGAGCCCGAGCGCCTCCTTGATCAGCACTGCAGCAGGCGGCGTCTTGGTGATGAAGGTGAACGAGCGGTCCTCGAAGACCGTGATCTCGACAGGAGTGATGCGGCCGTTCTCCTGCGCGGTTTGCGCGTTGAACGCCTTGCAGAACTCCATGATGTTGACCCCGTGCTGCCCGAGTGCCGGTCCGACCGGCGGCGCCGGATTTGCCTGCCCTCCGGGAATCTGGAGCTTGATCAGGGTGAGGATCTTCTTCGCCATCGAGCCTCAGTCGATCTTCTTCACCTGGTCGAAGGAAAGCTCGACCGGGACTTGGCGCTCGAAGATGTCCACGAGCACCTTGAGCTTCTGCTGGTCCGGGTTGACGTCGACGATCTCTCCGTCGAAGTCGGACAGCGGCCCGGACGTCACCTTGACGGACTCGCCGAGCGAGAACTCGACCTGCGCCTTCTGAGGCTGGCCGCCGACGGGTACACCAGCGTGAAGGATGCGGTCTACCTCGGGCTGCGACAGCGGAACCGGCTTCGTACCGGCTCCGACGAAGCCCGTGACCCCGGGCGTGCCTTTGACGACCGTCCAGCTCTCGTCGCTCATGTTCATGTTCACGAGGACGTAGCCGGGCAGGACACGCTTTTCGGTCTGCACCTTCTGTCCGTCCTTCGTCTCGATGACCTGCTCCGTCGGAACGACGACGCGGCGGAATGCCGGCTGCTGGTTCATCGAGACGATCCGGTGCTCGAGGTTTGCCTTGACCTTGTTCTCGTGGCCGGAGTAGGTGTTGATCACGTACCAGTGGAACACGGTGGCGTCTCCTAGAGCAGAACCTTGTCGACGAGCGGGCGGATGATCTGGTCGAGCCCCCAGAGATAGAAGCCGACGATCACGCACGCGATGACGACGACGACCACGCCCTGGAAGGTCTGCGCCCGGCTCGGCCAGTCGACCTTCCGGAGCTCAGCGTACGACTCGCGGACGAACTGACCGCGCGGCTTTGTCTCCCTGCGCCCGGTCTGTTGTTTGATCGGCTGCTGCGCGGGACGTGGCTGCAGCTGGCGGCCGCGACGAGTCGACGTGCCATCGCCGGCCGCGGCCCGGGCCGCGCGTCGCTGCCTGCGAGTCTCACGCGCCATCAGCGAGTCTCCCTATGCGGCGTGTGGCGCCCGCACCAGCGGCAGTACTTCGAGAACTCGACCCGGTCGGGCGAGTTCCGCTTCGACTTTTGCGTCTGGTAATTCCGCCGCTTGCACTCGGTACAGGCGAGCGTGATCGCGACTCGTACTCCGGTTGCCATTCTTCTGCCTGATTCGGTTGGGACGTAAGAGAAAGAAGGGTGCGAGTAGCGGCGGTAGGACTCGAACCTACGACACGCGGATTATGATTCCGCTGCTCTAACCAACTGAGCTACGCCGCCGCGCGCGCCTGAGTGTAGCAGCGCTCGGCGCGCATCTCGCGTCAGGCGGCCTGCACAGGAACCGTTTCGGCGCCACCGATGAAGGTAGCCCTGACAGCGTGCGCGAGTTCGGAGCGGACCTCGGCGAAGACGTCTCCCGACGTCTCGTATTCGCGAGTGAACTCGACCGCTCCGTTCACCTCGAGCACGGTCCATTCTCCCTCCGCGCAAGGAAGGAGATCGACGCCGGCGAGCGAGGTCCCGGTCGCTCGGGCGGCATCGATCGCGAGGGTGCTCGCCGCGAGCGGGAGCTCGGGCACGGGGCTGCGAGTGCCTCCGAGCGCGATGTTCGTCCGCCACTCGCCCTCCGCCGCGACCCGGTAGATGGCTCCCAGCGCGCGGTTCGCCGCGACGAGCACACGCAGGTCATATCCCTGCGGCGGCACGAGCTCCTGGACGAGGGCCCCGTGCCGGTGGAACCACGTCTTGTCCGCGAGCTCCTCGAGCGTTGCGAGCAACGTGCTCTCGTCTTCGCAGCGGAGAACGTCTTTCCCCTGACCGCCGGGAAGGGACGGCCGGGACGGATAAGGACGGTGGGCGGATGCTCGACTCCGGCGCGGCGGAGCAGCCACGCCGTCAAGAGCTTGTCGTGGGCACCGAGGAGGGCGGCGGCTTCGTTCAGGACCACTACCCCGCGCGCCGCAAGCGCGCCGAGAGCCCAGAGGCCGTCCTCGACTCCGTCGAGGGTTGGCAGGACGTCGAGTCTGCCGAGGGCGGCGTCGCCCACTCGAAGCGTCTCGAGTGCGACCTCCGGCGACATCGTCTCCCACGTCGGGCCGTCTGCGCCCGCGGCGGCGAGGGCAACGTTGGTCGGAGTGGAGCTGCGGGCGACGAGCGCAAAGCGCATCGGAGAGCATTGTTCTCCTGCGGGCATACGAAATCAAACCCCGTTCACTGGACCGACACCGGATCGCCGCCGCTCGGATCGCTCGGGCCCGAGCATTGGAGCCGCGCGAAAAGCAGCGTCGACGTGCGCGGCGTGGTCAGCACCTCCGTCGCCGCTATGAGTGGATGGCGGAAAGCCCAGTCGCGATCGCGTCCGCGCCAGAGCGGTCGGGCGTCAGGTCGTCGAGGACGAGAAGCCCGCCCTGCTCGAGCAGGCCGAGGACGAGCTCGCCATGCTCCGACGGGCTCCGGGGCTCCGCTTGAAGTCGCCCGCATCGTGGACGAGGAGCTCGAAGTCGTCGGTCACGACGCTCCGCGCGGTCTGGGCCATCGCCGCAGATCCTTCGGCGAAGGCCGTGCCCGCTTCGCCAACGCGCTTTCCAGCCGCGAGCACCTCGAGCAGCCGCTGCACCTCCGGGATCGACGACCCGCCGCGGGTCGCCGGATGACGCTATTGCACGAGCTGCAGCAGCTTGAACATCGGCAAATACATAGCGATGATGATCACGCCGACGATCGCGCCGACTCCGAGCATCATCAGGGGCTCGACGATGGAGGTGAGCGACTGGATCGACGTGTCCACCTCGTCCTCGTAGAAGTCGGCGATCTTGTCGAGCATCTTCTCGAGCTCCCCTGTCTCTTCGCCGACCTTCACCATCTGCGCGACGAGCGGCGGGAAGACCGGGTCCTCGATCAGCGGCTGCGCTATCGGGACACCCTGGTGGACCTTCGCGCGAACGTCCGCAAGGGCCGACTCGACCACCCAGTTGCCGGCGGTCTGTCCGGAGATCTCGAGCGCCTTGATGATGTCGACTCCCGCGGCGACGAGCGTCGCGAGCGTGCGCGAGAAGCGCGCCATCGTGACCTTGAGAACGACCTTCCCGATACCGGCTGGGATCCGCAGCTTGAATCGATCCCACACCCGCCGGCCGGCCGGCGTTCGCTTCCAGCGGCGGAAGCCGTAGATCGCGCCGCCGATCAGCGGGAAGATGACGAACCAGTAGCCGCGCACGGCGTTCGACAGCGCGACGATGATCTTGGTCAGCGTCGGCAGCTCGCCGTGGAGCTGCACGAAGAGGTTCTGGAAGACCGGGACCAGGAACATCAGCATCCCGATGAGGACGCAGAACGCGAAGCAGAGGACGACCGTCGGATAGATCATCGCTCCCTTCACCCTGCGCCGGATCTTCATCTCCTTCTCGATCTGGAGAGCGACGCGGTCGAGAACGATGTGCAGGATCCCGGCCGCCTCTCCGGCCTCGACCATCGCGATGTAAAGGCGGTCGAAGACTCGCGGGTGGCGAGCCATTGCCTGCGAGAGGAGCATCCCGCCCTCGACCTCGCTCCGCACGTCCCGGATCACCACCGCGAGCGCGCGGTCGTCCGTCTGCTGCTCGAGGATCACGAGCGACTGTACGACCGAGAGCCCGGCGTCGATCATGGTCGCGAACTGGCGGGAGAAGACCTGCAGCGACCGCGTCTTGACCTTCTTGCGTCGGCCCGTCGACGCTGCCTCCGCCCTGAGCTCGTCGAGCGTCACCGGGCGTAGCCCGCGAGCGCGGAGCTGTTCGCGCGCAGCACCGAGGTCCTGGGCCGTCAACTCGCCGGTGGACTCGACTCCGAGCGCGTTGATAGCGCTGTAGGCGAACGCCGCCATTCCCGTTCGCGTATCGGCACCGCTCGGACTGATCTTGAGCCGCCTGGCGGGGCTGCCGATATCTAGCGGGTGACGCGGCCTCTACGCAGCGAACGCGGCTTCGCGCTGATCGAGATGCTGGCGGCGATCGTGCTGATCAACATCGGCATCCTCGCCATGCTGCTCGCACTCAGCTCAGGCGTCGTCACGCTCCGGCGCTCCGCTCAGCTCTCGACGGCCTCGGTCGTCGCCGACAAGCAGATCGAGCAGTATCGGGCGATGACGTACTCGTCGGTCTACCTCGACACGACGTCGCTCACGTCGACCGACTCGACGTATCGCTCGGACGCTGCCTACTCGGCCACTCAGGTGAGTCAGACCTGCAGCCCGCTCGTCTCCGCCTGCACCCCCAGCCAGACGATCGCCGGGCCGGACGGACGAAGCTATCGCGTGGACACGTACGTCGTCTCGGTGACGCCCGCGGGAGGCCGCGCGGTGAAGCAGGTAACCGTCGTCGTGCGCAAGGCGGGAACCACGGCGACGCTCGCGCGAGCGCTCTCCACGTTCGACCAGGACTTCTAGAACGCCTTTGCTACGGCGTGGACGGGGTGGTCGCGCTGCCCGTTGCCGAGTCTGAGGTCTTCGGCGTCGTCTTCGGCGCCGCCTGGCCGTTCCCCACCGCGACGAGCGCGAGCTTGTAGCGGGCGCCGGTCGTGGTGTTGACGAGCACGAGAGGCCTGCCGACGACGAGCCTCGTCGTCTTCGCGCCGCTGGCGTAAGCGCCGCCGGCCACCCCGACCACGACACTCTTCGTCTTCGGCTGTTCGGAGACGAGAACGAAGACCGGGTTCGCGGACGGGAAAGCCGTTCCGGGCACGAGCGCCTGCCTGACGCCGTTGACGGAGATCACCGTCGCGAGCGCGGTCGGCGTGCTCCCAACGGTGAACCCCTTCGAGGTCGCCTTGGGCGTCTTCGCCTTCCCGGAGGTCTTGCTCCCGCTTCCACTCCCTGCACCGCTGCCAGCAGTCGGGGTGTCGGCGAACGTCACCTGCTGCACGAACGGATCCTTACCCGGGAACTTCGAGAACGACGAGAGCTGTCCCGGCCCCGGCGCCGGCGGTCGCGAGGCACCGGCGAGCGATACCGGCGCGGACGTCGTGGTCGCCGGGGTGCTCGCGGCCGCTTGCGGCGTCGTCCCGCTTGCGGCGGAGGCGTCCGCCGTCGTCGTCGTGGGCGGCGTCGAGCTCGAGCCCGAGGACCCGCCCAGATAGTGAGGAAGCTCGAACGCGAGCAGGGCGAGGAGCAAGAGCCCGCCGACGGCGACGAAGATCTTCTGCTTCCGCTCCCGTGCAGCGCGGTCCGCGGACTGCATCAGCCCGTGGCTCCTGTTGCGGCGGCGCTCCCGGAGGGCGTAGTCGACCCGCTCTGGCTCTGGTCCCCAGTCGTCGGCGGCGTCACGGGGACGATCGGCCCGTCGTACACGTAGGCGTCGAAGACGATCGTCGCGTCGAGCTTCGGGAAACCGCCGGTCAGCGACTCCGCGAGCTCGACGCTCTCCGGAGAGAGAAGTCTTCCGGTCGCGGTCAGCTTCCCGCGGCGCACGACGACGAGGGAGCGCGCGAGCCCTAGGAACCGGGCGATCTGGCCGAACTTGCCTCCAACCGTGACCGTGACGGGGATCATCGTCGTCCCACCCGTTCCGGCTGCGGACGAATCGGAGGTGATCGAGCGAAGCGTCACGCCGGAGCCGGCAGCGAGGCGGCTGAGCTCGAGGACGAGCCCCGCCTGGTCGCTGCTCGCAGGCATGGCCGTCGCGAGCCGGAACACGTCCGCCACCGGAGCTCCCGCGCTGGCCGGATGATGAGCTGCCACCTGCGCCTGCGCGAGCTCGACCCGGGCGGCCGCGAGCTGCTCGTCGAGTCGCGACGCCTCGGAGCGGTGCGGCGAGACGTAGAGCAGCCATGCGAGCGCGGCCCACAGGAGAACGCCGGCGACAGCCAGGGCGACGAGGACTCTCGGCGACAGCGCGGCGACCTTCGTCTTCACGACGAGCTCCTCGTGCGCAGCCCGGCGGTCACGGTGAAGGTCACGACCCGCTTCGTCTTCTTTCCTTTCGCCTTCTCCGTCTGACCGGACTCGGGCTCGACGAGTGCGCTCGAAGTCAGTCTCACATCCTGCAGCGTTGGGACTACCGCGAGGCGCCCGAGCACGAGCGCGACGGAGTCTTGCGAGTACGTCGCGCCCTCGATCGTGACCTCCTGCTCCGAGCCTGCGCCCCCCTGTTGGCTCTGACTCGGCGCCGGCATCGAACCACTGGTGCCTGCTGCCGGCGCCAGAGTCTCGGGTGCAGCTGCCTTCAGCCCCGTAAGCCAGGCGTCCTCGGGGAGTACGAGCGCAACCTGCCTGAGCAGGCGGTCGAATGCAATGCGCGTCGAGAGCGCGTCGGCCAGTGCCGTGGTGCGATCCGTGCGCTCCTGCGCGATCGCGCCGCCCGCGCGTGCGGGCTGCTGTACGGTCGGAAGGCGGGCGATCGACGCCTCGATCGCCGTCAGCTCGGCCCGCTTGCCCCCGAGCCCGCTGGAGGCGGAATGTGCGAGGAGGAAGGCGCAGATCGTGACGACTGCGACGCCTCCGGCTCCGACGAGCACCGGAGCCCGCTTGTCCCCGAGCCGCGTGCGTTGCTCATCGCCCGGCAGCAGGTTGACGGCGCGCAACCGCCTCAGTCCTCGATGCCGAGGCCGATTGCGACCGCGAGCGACCCCATCTGCTGCTCACTCTCGGACGAGCGGCCAGTCTTGAGCCGCGCGAAGGGATCGCCGAGCCGAACCGGGACGCCTATGAGCCGGCCCAGCGCCTCGGCGAAGCCGTGCATGTGCGCGGTTCCACCGGTGACGACGATCTCGCCGATCCCGAGCGCCCCCGGCTGGGCCTGGTAGAAGTGGAGCGAGCCAATCAGCTCTCGCGCGAAGGCCGCGAGTGCCCGCTGTGCTCCGTCGCGCGTCTTCGCGACGCTCTCAGCTGTCAGCCCGTCGACAGGAGTCACCTGCGCGAACGAGAGCTGCCGCTTGATCGACTCCACCTCGCTCGGCGCCCGGTCGAGCTCTCGGGCGACAGCGACGTTGAGCGACCAGCCGCCCCAGTCGAGGACACGCGTGAACTCGCAGAAGCGTCCGTTCGACACGGCGATCGTCGTTCGGTCGTGACCGACGCAGACGGCGACGAGGGCGCCTTGGCTCTGGTCGCGCGCGGCGGGCGCCGCGAGCGAGCGCAGCAGGGCGAACGCCTCGAGGTCGATCC
This sequence comes from Actinomycetota bacterium, assembly GCA_005888365.1. Classification (GTDB taxonomy): domain Bacteria; phylum Actinomycetota; class Thermoleophilia; order Gaiellales; family Gaiellaceae; genus GMQP-bins7. The sequence goes on along the minus strand of VAWZ01000067.1, from coordinate 2,854 downwards.
CCACCACCTCGAGGCCCGCTCCTCGGCAGGCCTCCAGGTAGCGCTCGACGACCTCGCGATAGGCGACCACGAGCAGGATGCGGCGCACCGGTGCGCCCTCCGCGCTCTCGCCCTCGTCGAGCACGACGTAGTCGAGGACAGCCTGGTCGAGTGGGATCGGAAGCACTTCTTCCGCACGGAAGCGAATCGCGTTCTCGAGCTGGCGCTCGTCCGTGACCCCCTCGATCTCGAAGACGCGAACGCCGATCCGGTTGTTCGAGATGCCGAGCCGGACGCCCTTTTTCGGCAGCTTGTGCCGGTCGAAGAAACCCTGCAGCGCCGATGCGAGCGCCTCCGCGTCGCGTATCTCGCCCGCAACGACAACGCCTGGCTCGAGCGGCTCACGCGCGACCCCGAGGAGCTCGGGCACGCCGTTGTTGACGACCCTCGCGGCGGCTATCTGAGACGCGCCGATCTCGAGTCCGACGAGCTTCTTGAGCCGCTTGTCCTTGGCGTCCGCCTTCGCAGGGTTCGGCTTGCGCTCGCGCCGGAAGGCGAGCCGGCGCCGGCGCTCGGGCGCGGAGATGCCGGCCTGTGGCTCTGGGCCCGGATCGCCCAGAGGCGCGGTGGGGGCCGCCCCTGGCTCGGGCTCGATCGCCACGACCTCGGGCGCAGACGTCGCGGCCTCGGGCCCGGGCGTGGCGGCAGCTCGCTCAGTTTCGAACGCGGGACCAAGAGCCTCGCCCTCGCCTTGCGACATGTCGTCAGGAGGCGGTTCGGGCTCGGGGAACGACCCGGCCTCGGGGAGGTAGCCGTACCCGGACATCACGAGCTCCCGGCGAGACGCAGGCCGGACGGGGGCTCGTGCTCGCCGACGGTGACGTTCACCGCGATACCGCTGCGCTCGAGCAGACCGACGAGCTCTGCCTTGCGGCTGGAAACGGAGAGCGCAGCCTCGATCGAGACGAGCCGTTTCTTCACGAGCTCGACGAGGCCCTGCTCCATGGTCTGCATGCCCCGCTGCACGCTCGTCTGCATCACGGAGTAGACCTGCTCGACCTTCCCCTGCCGGATGAGGTTCCGAACGGCGTCGTCCGGCAGCAGGATCTCGAGGCAGGCGACGCGGCCGTCACGAGTCGGCGTCGGAAGCAGCGCCTGCGTCACGACGCCCTGAAGCGTGTTCGCGAGCTGCATCCGGACCTGCTCCTGTTGCGTCGGCGGGAAGACGTCGATCACGCGATCGATCGTGCTCGGTGCGCTCTGCGTATGGAGGGTCGCGAGGACGAGATGGCCCGTCTCTGCGGCGGTCAGCGCGGTCCCGATCGTCTCGAGGTCTCGCATCTCGCCCAGGAGGATCACGTCCGGGTCCTGGCGGACTCCGGCACGCAGCGCCTCGGCAAAGCTCGAGGCGTCGGTCCCGATCTCGCGTTGCGTGACGACACAGCGCTTGTGCCGGTGCAGAAACTCGATCGGATCCTCGATCGTGAGAATGTGGTGCGACTTCACGCGGTTGATCTCGTCGACCATCGCCGCGAGCGTGGTCGACTTTCCGGAACCGGTGGGACCGGTCACCAGGACGAGACCGCGCGGGCGCATCGCGAGCTCGCGTAGCGACGCGGGCAGGCCGAGCTCCTCGAGCGTCCGCAGCTCCTCGGGGACGTACCTGAAGGCGGCCGCGAGCGAGTCCCGCTGGAAATGCGCGTTGACGCGGAAGCGGGCGAGGCCGCGAACGCCGTACGAGAAGTCGAGCTGGCGGTCGACCTCGAGCCGCTTCTGCTGCTCGGTCGCGAGGATGCGATAGACGAGCTCGCGCGTGTCGTCCGGCGTGAGGCGCTCTGCGCCGTCGAGCCGGACGAGCTCGCCATGGACGCGCACCGTGGGCGGGGCTCCTGGCACGAGGTGGAGGTCGGAGGCCTGAGCCGCGACCGCGCGCGCGAGCAGATCGTCCATAGAGAGAGGCGCCGCATCCATGGGACACCGTGCGTATCGGCAGGCGTCGACTCGATCTTGAGCAGAGGTGCCGCGAGGTCTCGGGCCTAAGGAACTCGCCCGTTGTCTCACCCGCAAATCACCCAACTCGGGGTCAGACGGCACGGAAACCGCGGATTACCAGGGCCTTCGTACCGCCGGGCACGGGGCTCGAGCGAAGTTGCGAGCGTTTTGCGAGCGGGAGCCTCTCGAAGCTGGGTCTGACCGGCTCGTGGGGTAACGTCGGGAGCCGATCGGGTGGTCTCGGTCGCGTTGTCGAAATGAGCCGCAGGCGGGCCTCTCCGGGGGCTCGTCCGCGTTTCGGAGGTCTGTCCGCATCGCCGGAGTACGCTCCTTTGCGGGTTCCGACTTCAAGCGCGGAGCGTCCAAAGTGGCGCTGCCCGACCGGGGAGTGTCAGCCGAAGTCGCGGTGGGTCAAGGCGTCTCGCCTGCACCCGCTGGTACCGCGTGAGACAAAGCGTTGGCGCGATCTCTACCGAGGCCGAGCCGCTGTCGAGCGCGAGTTCGGGCGACTCAAGCACGAGTATGGGCTAGCACGGCTCCGGGTTCGCGGACTGGCAAAGGTTCAGCTTCACGCTGACCTCACGATGCTCGCTCGCTTGTCGCAGGCACTCGCCCGAGCGCGAGTCGTTCCGCTCGCGGTCCGCGACCTCTCATTGAGCCCGCATTGCCCGCTCGGCGATGCGCTCGACGTCTACCTCTGCCGAGAGGACGTGGGGGGCTTCATCGAGGAGGTCCGAGGCGACGATCCTGAGCTCGCGAAGCCGCTGCGGATCGAGGAGCGCGAGCTCGAGGCGGGCGGTGTGAACTAGCTCTGCGCAGCAGCGGACTGGAGCCTCCCCGCTGGCGGGAGGCTCCACCCGTCGAATCCGAGTACCTACTTTCC
>VAWZ01000121.1 GCA_005888365.1 Actinomycetota bacterium | reverse complement strand
GGCCCCAGTGCCTTGATCTGGAGCAGGAGTGGCGTGACGACGATCTGCCACGCGAACACGATTCCGATCGTCGTCCCGCGTGAGCCGACGATGGACGACACCGCGAGCGCGAGCACCAGCGACAGTCCGCTGACGAGCCCGAGCCAGGCTCCGGTCTCGAGGAGGAGCGTCCAGCCGGGTGCCGGCAGTGATCCAGTGAAGACGGTCGACCCCGTCGCTGTCAGGGCGAAGCCGGCACCGACGAAGGCCCAAAGCAGTGCGAGACCTGCCGGAACTCGTGCGGCGAAGAGCGCGAGCCTTGACCGTCCAGTGACGACCAGCTCACGAAACACCCCGGAGGTGAGGTCGGCGGCCCCGAGCGTCGACCCGATCAGGATCGCCACGATCATGCTGAGCGTCGTGAGGAGGTTGATTGAGTCTGAGAAGTTCTGCAGGCCGCCGGCGGGTCCGTGCTTCGCCGGGTTGGCGGCGTGCAGACTCAGGAGGATCACGTACGCGACGACCATGGGGAGCACCGTGAGGGCGAGCCCCGAGGCGACGAGACCGCGCCGCTTACGCAGCTTGAGGAGCTCGGCGCCGACGAGTCGCGGCCGCCGCGGGATGGGTGATCGTCTTCCTGCTAGCTCGGCGGTGAGGGCTGTCGCGCTCATTCCGCGTCCTCCAATCGTGATGTGATCTCCAGGAACCGCTGCTCGAGAGACGCGCGCGAAGGCTCGAAGCGGCGAATCGCCAGTCCGGCGAGCACGAGGCGGCGGCTGAGGTCGTCGGCCGCGAGGGGATCGAGCGCGACGCGGATGCCGCCCGGCTCCATCGCCGCCGACTCGACCGCCCGGTGGTCGGCGAGGAGAGCGAGCGCCTGCTCGTCATCGCTCGTCGCGACCAGGATCGTTTGCCGGCCGCCGGCCGCGAGCTCAGCGATCGGCCCCTGCGCGACAATCGCGCCCCGGTCGACGATCGCGACCTCGTCGCAGATCTTCTCCACCTCGTCGAGCAGGTGGGAGGAGAGCAGGACGGTGCGACCCTCGGCCACGAAGCCGCGGATCATGTCGCGAAACTCGTGGATCCCAGCCGGATCGAGCCCGTTGGTTGGCTCGTCCAGGATCAGAAGCTCGGGGTCCGCGAGCAGGCTGCGTGCCACGCCTAACCGCTGACGCATCCCGAGCGAGTAGCGCTTGACGCGCTCGTCCGCGCGCTCGGCCAGGCCCACACGCGCGAGGGCGTCGTCGATCCGGACGTGCGCCTCGCGCTCGCGAGCCGCGGCAACCACGGTCAGGTTCTCACGGCCCGTCAGGTGTCCATGGAAGCGAGGTTCCTCGACGATCGCGCCGACGCGTGCGAGCGCCTCGGCGCGCTCTTTCGGGACCGGACGGCCGAGCAGACGCATCGTGCCCGACGTGGCCGAAGTGAGGCCGAGGAGCATTCTGATCAGGGTCGTCTTGCCGGCTCCATTCGGGCCGAGGTAGCCGAAGGCCGCGCCGCGCGGCACACGCAGGTCGACGTTCGCGACCGCGGTCCGCTCGCCGAAGCGCTTCGTGAGGCCGGAGGTCTCGACGACGAATCCGTTTGTGCTCATGGCGGTCACGTTACGGGGTCTCGGAGGCGTCCGTCTTCGGCCGCGATGCCGATTCGACGTCGTCCGCGCGGACGATCTTGGGCTCATCCGCACGGCCGAGGCGCTCGGCCCGCGATGGGAGTACTTTCAGGTCGTGAACAGGCTCCCGTCGTTTGCGCGGCGCTTCTGGTTCGACGCGCTGATCTTCGTGGGGATGGGGATTTCGATCGCCGGCGCCGTCGTCGGGCAGGGGAGGAAGAACGGCCCTGAGGGGCCGATGTGGCTCGACATCGTCCTGGCCGTGCTCATCACCGGGCCGTTGCTGGTGCGCCGGCGCTTTCCCTTCGGCGCGCCTCTCGGCGTCGGCGTCGGCGTCGTCATCGCGTCGTTTGCGGACAACTCTCTCGTCCCGTTCGACTTCGTCGCCTTTCTGGCGGGCAGCGCGGCGGTGTTCCTGCTCGCTCAACTTCGAGACTGGCGACAGGCCGTTGCGGGTCTTGCGATGGCCTTCGGAGTCCAGGCGATCGTCGTCCGGAACGATCCTCGTGGCCAGCTTGGCCAGTTCATCTTCGTCGGCCTCATCTTCACCGTCGTCTGGGTGGTCGGCTTCACGCTCGGGCGCAAGTTCGCGGAGGCCGACGAGGCGAAGGAGCGGGCGACGCGGGCGGAACGCGAGCGCGAGGCCCGCGCACGCGCGGCAGTGGCAGACGAGCGGGCGCGCATCGCGCGCGAGTTGCATGACGTCGTAGGCCACAGCGTCAGCGTCATGACCGTGCAGGCGTCGGGAGTGCGCAGGCTGCTTCGCCCCGAGCAGGAGCGTGAGCGGGAGGCATTGCTGATCGTCGAGCGAACCGGGCGCGAGGCGTTGGCCGAGATGCGCCGGATGGTAGGCGTCTTGCGGCGGCCCGAGGAGGCGCCGGCGCTCGCGCCGCAGCCGAGTCTCGAGCACGTGGACCGGCTCGTCGAGCAGACGCGCGAGGCTGGACTCCCTGTCGAGCTGCGAGTCGAGGGGGAGGCGACGGAGCTCCCGGCCGGGCTCGATCTGACCGCGTACCGGCTCGTGCAAGAGGGCCTGACGAATGCCTTGAAGCACGCTCGCGCGACCCGCGCCGAAGTTGTCGTCAACTACGGCGACAGCCAGATCGAGGTGATGGTGTTGGACGATGGGTCGGGCGTGGGCAACGGCGACGGCGGGGGCCACGGCCTCGTCGGGATGCGTGAGCGAGTGTCGGTCTACGGCGGCGAGCTCGACGCTGGGCCGCGGCCCGGGGGTGGTTTTCGATTGCGGGCAAGGCTCCCGCTTGCGCCATGAGTCTGAGGGTCCTCATCGTCGACGACCAGGCCCTCGTGCGTGCGGGCTTCCGGATGATCCTCGATGCCGAGGAGGACATCGACGTCGCGGGCGAGGCCGCCGACGGCGCCGATGCCGTCGCCGAGGCGCAACGGCTGAAGCCGGACGTCATCCTGATGGATGTCCGCATGCCCAACGTCGACGGGATCGAAGCGACGCGTCGTGTCCTTGCCGCCGAGGGAGTGGACACGAAAGTCGTGATGCTGACGACCTTCGACATGGACGAGTACGTCTACGACGCGCTGCGCGCGGGCGCGAGCGGTTTCCTCCTGAAGGACGTGCCGCCAGAGCAGCTCGTCGCGGGGATCCGAGCCGTCGCGCAGGGAGATGCGCTGCTGGCGCCGTCGGTGACGCGCCGCGTGATCGAAGAGTTCGTCAGGCGGCCGCTGTCGTCGAGGCCCACGACGCCGCCCGAGGTCGGCCAGCTGACGGCACGTGAACTGGAGGTCTTGAAGCTCGTGGCGCGGGGACTCTCGAATGCCGAGATCGCGAAGGAGCTGTTCGTCAGCGACACGACGGTGAAGACGCATGTCGCGCACGTGTTGATGAAGCTCGGCGTGCGCGATCGGGTGCAGGCCGTCGTCCTAGCGTACGAGTGCGGGCTCGCCGGCGTCGCCCGCGAGGACGAGGCCAAGATCAACTCGTAGACGACGCGGAATCGTCCGCGGCGCCGACGAAATCGGAGCCCTGCGGACCTAGCCTCCGAGGTGTCAAGCAATGACGCCAAGGAGGCGCAAGATGATCCGCTCGGGAGACACGATTCACAACCCGGTCACCGGGGAGCGCATCACGTTCCACCAGACGTCCGCCGACACGAACGGCGAGGCGGTCGTGATCGAATGCACGGTCCAGCCGCACGGCTTCGTCGCCGCGGCGCACGTCCACCCCTCGCAGACGGAGCGTTTCGCCGTCATCGAGGGTCGTCTCGGAATGAAGGTGGGACGGCAGAGGCTGGTGCTCGAGCGCGGCGACATCACAGTGGTGGAGCC
>VAWZ01000129.1 GCA_005888365.1 Actinomycetota bacterium | reverse complement strand
GGACGAACCTAACGAGCGCCGGGAGGACTTGTACGCGGAGCGGATCGCCGAGCGCTTCAGGTAGCTCGGTGCTCAGCCAGGGCCGCGGCGCTCGGGATCGATCAGCGCGAGCCCGAGGCCCCTCCGCCGAATTCCGCGGATGATCCGTGGGAGTGCCTCGGCGGTCGCAGCCCGGTCCCCGCCGCCGTCGTGAAGGATCACGATCGAGCCTGGATGAACCGCTTCGAGCACACGGCGGGCGATCCGGCTCGCCGTCATCCCGGGCTTCCAGTCGGTCGGATCGACGGACCAGAGCACGATGCGCTCTCCGTACGAGCCCGCCGCCTCGATCACGTACGGGGAGAACGACCCGCCAGGCGGACGAAACAGCGTCGGCGCCGGCCCGAGCCGGGCCAGAACGCCGCGGCCCCAACGGATCTCCCGCAGGATCGTCGGGTGCGGCTGGCGATCGAACGGGGGCTGGTACGGATGGGAGTAGGAGTGGCTTTCCACCTCCATGCCGGCGGCAAGCTCCCGGCGCACGAGCTGCGGAGTCTCCTTCGCGAGGCGCCCGACCACGAAGAGGGTCGCGCGAGCGTGCATCCGTCGCAGGACGGCAAGGATCCGGTCGGTGAACTGCGACGGTCCGTCGTCGAACGTGAGCGCGACGGCCTTCGGGGTTCGCGAGGGGCCGGTCGCACGAAACCCGAGCGGCACGATCTTTCCCGAGAATCGGCCCCGCTCGAGCTCCTGCTCGCCGGGCGTACGAGCGAGCGTGAACTGCGGATTCGCGGGCATCCCGGCCGGGACGTGAACGTAGGAGCTCGTGCTCGGCTCACGCCGGTCGAGGCCGTCGACGACGCGCAGCGACTCACCCGCCACGAGCTCCGTAGTCCGCGGCGCAACTCGTCCGTTGACGAGGATCCGGCCGGGGTACTCGTCGGCGCGAAGAACGTCTCCCTGGACGTCCAGGAGGTCGCCCGCCTCCGGCTGCAGACCGAACTTCTGGACGGCCGCGGCCAGCGTCGTGCCGCTCGCGACCTTGTGCTCGACGCCCTGGACGCGGATCGCGATCGGATCCTTTCTCCAGAGGAAGGCATACGACGCGAACCCCGCGCCGGCGAGCGCGAGGAGCAGGAGAACGGTTGGGACGGCGATTCGCACAGACGTTCTCTTCCCTCTTACCTGAGCGCGTCCTCCGGAGGTCCGCCCGACGCTCGCGCAGGCCGTCTCGCCGGCTCGGCCTGTACTGCCCTCCCCTCAGGCTCCCGTAGCTCAGTGGATAGAGCAGAGGCGGGCCTTCGGCGACGGCTTGACGACACACGGCAGCGCTGGAGGAAGACAGCTCCCAGCTCGCTACGCTCCCCACGGGCCCCGTAGCTTCGTGGCCAGAGCAGCGGGTTCTACCCCTTCAACCCGTATGGTTGAGCCAAATCTAAGGGTCCTTGGAAACAGGGCCTCCAGTGCCCGAGGCAGGAATCGAACCTGCGACCTACCGCTTAGGAGGCGGTCGCTCTATCCCCTGAGCTACTCGGGCTCAAGCGAAGGCTACTGCTCGCGACAGCCTGGGAAAGGCTCCCACGATGCGAGACGCTCGACGTCTCTACCTGGCGACAACTGACACTTCACTGACAATTCACTCCCCACCAGCGCTCTGATGGAGGGTCCAATGAAGAGCGTCTATTTCAGTAGCTCGGCGCCGAGGACGGTCTTGCTTTTCCTTCCTCGATGGCGATGGGAGCCGGACATCGTGCACATCCGCAGTTGAACGAGTTGCCCACCCAGCGGATATGCGTGAACCTCGTCCCTCAGCCGGAGACGATCTGGAAGGGCTTCTCGACCACGGATACGCCGTTCACCGAGAAGCGACACACGTAATCGCCAGCGGCGAAGGTCCCATCCGCAGCGGGGGTAGCCGGAACGAATGCGGTCCACCAGATCGAAAGCGGGGAGGGAAGCGTCGCCATGTCAGGCTTCGCCGCATCTTTGCCGCCAGCAAGTAGCTGGACCTCTCCCTTCTTCCGTACTTGCTTGACGAAGACGGCGCTGCAGAGGATGCGATCGGTGGCCAGTATCGGACTCATGCTTTCGTCGGCCTTGCAGACGCGTATTCGGTGATGGGCGTAGAAGAGCGAGTCCTTCGCGTCGCACACGGCTGCTCCGATTACCGCTCCGGTTGGTCCGCCACTTCGGAAGCTCGCGCCGGCATGGACCGAACCAAAGGAGAAGTCGCAGCCCCAGCGGCCGCCGGGGAGCGGCGTGGAGCCGAGATTCTCGGAGATCCACCAGCTCCACGGGCCTCTGCCGAGAGTCCGGGTCGTGTACTCGTATACAGCTCCGCCCGCATACTTCAGCCGCGCGTGCAGTCTCTTCGCTCGGGTGACACGAACCGTCACCGAGCAGGCGAACTTGCTCGAGATGAGGATTCTCGCCCGCTGATCCTTGGTGCAACGCTTTTGCGCGAAGCTGAATGCGGGATAGGCGCAGACGCGGAGGCTCGAGAAGTGCGCCGGATGCTGAGCTTCGACAGTGCCGCCCAGGCCCACGGACCGACTCTCGTCCGGCACACGCGAGGCTGCACCAGCAGCTCCGATGGCGAAAGCCAGAATGGTCGCGACCAGTGAAAGGACTGCTCGCAGCACTCCCAGCGCATCCTGATCAGCGCGGAGCGGCCAGTCAACGAGACGTTCCGACGCGGGAGGCGAGGGATCAGCGAGCGGCAATCGCAAGACGTGCGTTCAGCGGCCGCGGGCGTGATCTCACGTTGAGGAAACTGAGCGTTCCGCGCTTCAATGCCCCAGCCGTCAATGCGAGCTGTCGCTAGTGCGGCCGGCTCATCAAGATCGTTCACTCTTCCGGTTGATGAGGTATTGGCAAAAGGAAGTCGTGCGCTCGTGAAGCGCGCCTCGGCGACGACCGCCGTGACGCTCCAACGCACGCGCGTCACGACCGCTGTCGCCGCGCTCACGTTTACGGCGCTCTTTTGGTTCCTCCAGATCGGACCGCGGGCTTTCGTCGGCGACGAACCGACGAGCCAAGCCTTCTCGGACACAACCCGCAACCTCGGATTCTCCGCATTGATCCTGCTCGCCGCCTCGCTCCCACTCGGGCTCGTGGTCGGCAGGCGTCTCGTCCACGGGCGACGCGCCGCGATCCTCTACGCCGCCCACCGAACCCTCTCGCTGACCGACTAGCCGTCATCGGTCTGCACCTGCTCACCCTGCTCGGTGCCACCTCGCTGGGACCCAGCCTCGCGCGTCTTGCCATCCCGTTCGTATGGCCGCACCGGACACTCGCCACCGGACTCGGGGTCGTCGGCACCTGGATCCTGATCGCGCTCGGCCCTTCGTACTACGTCCGCCGGCGCTTCAGCGTCCGCCACTGGAAGGTCGCGCACAGGCTGATCGCGATCGGACTGCTTCTCGCGCTCGTACACTCACTCGGCGGCGGGTAAGCCTCGCGGCGCCGGATCGGAGAGAGCGCTTCCGCACGCACGACAGAAAGCGTGCTCCCGATTCACCAGGCTCCAGAGGACGGACTGCTAGCACGTTTGACCGCGGTGATGGGCACAGAGTCAACCGGCGGCGGCTACTCCCAGAGCTGCGCTCAAACTGACGATGATTGCCCCACCCACCGTGACGGAGACGAACGAGCGAAGGAAGCTGGTCCTGAAGAACTTGTAGCGCAGCCAGGCCAAGAAGACGAGCTCGACGGTGACGATCACGGTGGCGACCACGATGGCTGCGTGGTAGTTCGGGATCAGGAACGGCAGCGTGTGGAAGACGCCCCCGAGAAACGTCCCGCCGCCCGTGATCGCACCGCGCAGAGCAGGATTGCCGCGGCCGGTCAGGTCACCGGTGTCGGAGAGCCCCTCCGAGAACGCCATGCTCACGCCCGCCCCCAGCGCGGTCGCAAGCCCTGTGTAGAAGGCCGTGAGCGGCTGATGGGTCGCGAGCACGACCGCGAAGATGGGCGCGAGCGTGGACAGCGACCCGTCCATGAGGCCGCTGAGGCCGGGCTGGACGCGCTGAAGCAGGAACGACTGGCGGTCGAGCTCAGGGTGATGGTGGAAGCTCGGATGCCTCATGGCCAGGCGGACCTCCTGGATTCGACGGGCTTTGGAGTTAAGCGGCCTGACGCTGGTGGGTCAAAGTTCGACCCGTTGAGCGGCCGTGACGACGCCGGCATCAGCTCCGGACGCCGCTCGAACGCCGGCGTGGCTGACGCCGCCCTCGCCTTGTTGGCGCGTGCGTAGGCGAGCTCGATCGAGGAGGGACCCGCAGGCTTCCGGCGCGCGATCAGGTCGACCCGATCTCCCCGGCGCACCTCCCGCTGGGAGAGAATGACGTTGCGACGATCGAAGGGAGGGCGTGAGATGCCTACAACGACGTCAACGAGGATCGGCTTCGTCGGCCTCGGGCACATGGGCGGCACCATGGCTGCCCGTTTCCTTGCCGCCGGGTACCCGGTCTACGGGGAGGAGCGAAACCGAGCGCACGCGCAGGGACTCGTTCACGACGGCCTGCAGTGGCGCGACACGCCGCGCGAGGTTACCGCGACCGCCGAGATCGTCATCACGTCCCTCCCCGACGACCGAGTGCTGGAGGCGGTTGCTTCAGGCCCCGACGGGATTCTGGCCGGCCTCGACGCTGAAAAGATCTGGGTCGACATGAGCACGGTCAGCCCGCGCGCTAGCCGTGAGCTCGCGGAGCGAGTGCACGAACTCGGAGCGGTCATGCTCGACGCGCCGGTCTCGGGAAGCGTTCCCCAAGTGAAAGCAGGAACTCTTACGATCATG
>VAWZ01000066.1:24489-27011 GCA_005888365.1 Actinomycetota bacterium | reverse complement strand
CGACGACCTCTTCGTTCTCGCCGAGCGATATCGCCACTGTGCTCTCGAGGCCTCCCACGAGCGGGTGGTTGGCCTCGACGCCCGAGTCGAGGATGCAGACGCGCGCGCCGGCGCCGGTCGAGCTGCCCCACGCCCATTCCCGCGTAACCCGGTCCGGCCACTGACCGGGGAGCGAGATGCGCTCGACGGCGTCCTTGGGCAGGCTCCAGGCGGGAAGGCTCTCGCCGGCATGGGCTGCGACCTCGGTCACGAGGCGGATGCTAAAGAGGTCGCGCGCGTAGGGCTCGCGACGCGCTCAGTGCTCGCCGTAGAGCTCTCGCAGCTCCGCGACAAGGCGGAGGTCGGGCTCGTAGCCCTCCTGCGTGAGCGCGGCTTCCAGATCGGCGACGAGCGCAGTTCGGAATGCGAGGTCGGCTTCCGCTCGGGCCACAATGTCGTCGAGCGAACGCCGGGATGCGGGTAGCTGCTGGGCCGCCTGCACCCAGCCCGTGGGAGCGGGCGGGAGCATGCGGAAGAGCGCACCCAGGCGCTCTTCGTCGTATCTCCGGTCGCCGGTCATCTATTCGCTAGACGGAGTGGAGCCCTCGTTTCTTCCCTCGAGTCGCTCGCGCAGCTGGACGAGGCAGCGGGAGATGCGACTCGCGATCGTTCCGGCTGGCAGGTCGAGCTCGGCGGAGATCGTCCGATAGCTCTCGTCCCGTGCGAAGAAGCGGTCGAGTACTTCCTGGCAGGACTCGGAGAGCGTCGTCACCGCCTCGCGCACCGCGAAGGCCTCGTCGATCTCGTCGAGCGTCTGCTCGGTGCTCGGGGCGAGGACCTCCTCAGCCGGCTGCACCCGGGCGCTGGACGCGAGGGTGTCCAGGCACAGGCGGCGCGTGAGCTGCGCGATCCAGGGTCGGACGGCCGAGTCGTCGCGCAGGGTGTCGAGACGCGAGTACACCCTCGTGAACACTTCCTGGAAGACGTCCTCGGCATCCTGCTCGCGCAGTCGGAATCCCTGCACGCAGATCGCGTAGACGTAGCGCGAGAAGCGCTCGACGAGCTCGTTCCAGGCTTCCGGATCACCTGCGCGGCAACGCTGGACAAGCTGGGAGTCGGAGAGTGTCTCGGTCACCTCCCTCATGAAACCGGAGTCAACCGGCGGCGTCGAGTGCGCGTGCCGCCGCATCCGCGGCGGCGTCGGCGCTTCTGCGCGCCCGTGCGAGGCGAGCATCGCCTTCGCGCACACCCAGATTCACCCGGACGAGATGGGACGCGGCCCGTGCTCCGGCGGCCGCCAGAACGGCTGCAACTGCTGCGTCGGCACGATATGCGCCCTCCCCGCGATCGGCCGCGAGCTCGGCGAGAGATGCTGCATCAGCCCCGGTGTCGGCGATCAGAATCGGGACGGCGGCAGCGTCGTCGAGCTTCCGCTCCAGCGCGTCGTTCCGCTTCTCGAGATCTCCCCCGGTCGTCGCGTGCAGCTCCGCGAGCGCGTCCTCCCAGGCCTCGGCGTCCGCCCGCACGAGCGGCGTGATCCGCTCGAGAAGCGCTGTCGCCTGCGCGCCGACGCCGGCGGCATCCCTCCACGAATCGCCCGACGAGCGGGCGACCATGGCCACGAGGCCCGCCGCAAGCGCGATCGTGAAAGCGGCAGCAGAGCCTCCGCCCGGAGCCCGGCCGGCGGTCGCGAGCCGGGCGAGAAAGTCATCGAGCCGCAGGTCGAGGTAGGAGTCGGGTGTCAGAGCAAGACGAGTCTACGATGCGGCGGCAGCCCGTAGGACATCCCGTGCCGCTCTACCTGACTGAATCGGACGTCGCCGCGCTCCTCACTCCCGCGGACGCGGTGGAGGTGATCGACGAGTGCTTCCGTAGGCTGGCCGGTGGTGAGATCGTCAACGCCCCGCGCCGCCGTCTGCGGCTCCAGGAGGGAGCCCTGGCGGACATGGCCGCCTCGGATCTCGAGCTCGGACTGGCCGGCGGCAAGCTCTACGCGGCGTCCCCCGAGGGGGCCGCCTTCGTCGTCTGCATCTTCGAGACGGGCCCGCCGCGTCTGGCGGGCGTGCTCGAGGCCAACCACCTAGGCCGGCTGCGCACCGGGGCTGCGAGCGCGGTCGCGGCACGGTATCTCTCTCGGGAGGGAGCGCGGACACTAGGTGTCCTCGGCTGCGGATGGCAGGCAGAGACCCAGGTCGCGTGCGTCCGGGCGGCGCTGCCCGAGCTCGAGCGCGTGATCGCGTACTGCCGGACACCGGAGCGGCTCGCCGCGTTCTGCGAGCTCGTCGGCGCGGAGAGCGCCGAGGGTCATCGCGAGGCCGGCGGCCAGGACGTGGTGGTGACCATCACGAGCGCGAGAGATCCGGTGCTGCGAGGTGAGTGGCTCTTGCCCGGAGCGCTCGTCGTCGCCGTGGGGGCCAACGAGCGGAGCCGGCGCGAGCTCGACAACGCTGTGCTCGAGCGCGCGACCTTCGTCTGCTGCGACTCGGTGGAGCAGTCGCGGATCGAGTCCGGCGACCTGATCGAGCCGGTCGCCGCAGGCGTGC
>VAWZ01000066.1:0-24443 GCA_005888365.1 Actinomycetota bacterium | reverse complement strand
CGGGCTCGGACATCGTCGTTTTCAAGTCGAACGGGCTCGCCGCCTGGGACCTCGCGCTCGGCGCCGAGGCGCTCCGACGCGCCCGCGATGCGGGAATTGGGCTCGAGGTCTAGGTCGGCGTCGGTGCGTCGAGCGCTGCGCGCGTCGATTCGCGTGCCGCCTGCGGTACGGCCCCTACGATCTCCGGGCGGTCGAGAAGGCGCTTCTGCTGTGCGGGAGACAGCCGGTTCTGGACGTAGCGATCCTGGAAGATCTCGTCCAGTGCGCGGCCTCGCTCGTGTTCACGGATCACGTACATCGCGACCCGCTCTTCGGCGGAGCTGCTCTGGAAGAGAAACGAGAAGAGGTTCTTGAAGACCTCCACCGGACGCGATTGTATCCCCGGCACATGAGACGGAGCTCGCATGAGGGCCGGTACGCCGAGCGGGTGCTCGTCGGCGTCGACGACGTCGGTGAAGAGGAGCGGATCGTGTTCTGGATCGAGCGCCGCCCCGGTGCCGTCTGGGCGGTGGGCCGTGCGGTGAACCCCCAGCTTCGCGACTCGGACGACCCCCGCCCGGAGGACGTCATCTTCGAGGGCTACGAGCTGGAGGACGCTCTCGAGCACGCGAACGAGGCGCTCGAAGACGACGTGAACGTCCTCGAGGGCGACGGCCGTCCCTCGGACGCGAAGCCGTTCACCCGCAAGGAAGTGCTCCCTTTGTTGGAGCGCTGGTTCTTCAACCGCTGAGGCCGCAGGCAGCCCCCGCGACCTCAGCGCCCCGGCGCGTTGTCGAGTCGAGTGCCGAGATCACGGTGCTAGCGTGCCCCGCCTCGTGCGGATCAGGTTCGGCCACAGCCCGGATCCCGACGACGCGTTCATGTTCTGGGCGCTGACGACGGATCTCGTCGACGACAAGGGGCTCGAGTTCGAGCAGGTGCTCGCGGACATCCAGACCCTGAACCAGTGGGCGCGGGCGGCACGGCTCGAAGTGACGGCGATCTCGCTGGCCGCGTACCCGTTCGTCCAGGAGGACTACGCACTCCTCCCGCATGGAGCGAGCATCGGCGCGGGGTACGGCCCGATCGTCGTCCCGGGGGCGCTGACGACCGCGTTCCTGGCGCTGCGACTGGTCCTCGGCGACTTTCCGTTCCGGGAGCTGGCATTCGAGGAGATCCCGGAGGAGGTCGCCTCCGGGCGTGCCCACGCAGGCCTCCTGATCCACGAAGGCCAGCTCACGTTCGAGAGGTACGGGCTCGTGAAGGTGCTCGACCTCGGGGAATGGTGGTTGCTCGAGACGGGCCTGCCGCTGCCGCTCGGAGTCACCGTCGCCCGCCGCGATCTCGGAGAAAGGATCCTCCACGACGTCTCAGAAGTCCTGGGCGAAGCGATCCAGTGCGGTCTCGACCATCGGGCGGACGCCCTGGAGTACGCCCTTCAGTTCGGACGCGGAATCGACGCGGCGGTCGCGGATCGGTTCGTGGCGATGTACGTCAACGAGATGACGCAGGACTATGGGCGCGAAGGCAGGCAGGCCGTGATCGAGCTGCTGCGGCGGGGGGAGTCGATTCGCGCCTTCCCGGACCCGATCCAGGTCGACTTCGTGAGCTGAGGAGGCGCGTCGGGATGCCGATCGATCACGTCAACATCCCGGTCGTCGACCTTGCCGGGAGCAAGACCTTCTACGCCGCCGCACTCGCGCCGATCGGTTACTCGCTCGTGTACGAGAGCGACTCCTCGCTCGGATTCGGGATGGGGGACGGCGGCGACGAGGACGAGCCGTTCGCGGTCCGGCTCGAAGGAGAGCCGACTCTCCCGAGTCACATCGCCTTCACGGCGACGAGCACCTCGCAAGTGGACGCCTTTCACGCCGCCGCTCTCGCCGCGGGCGGCCGCGACAACGGAGCTCCGGGAGAACGACCGTACGGCGAGTACTACTACGCCGCGTTCGTGCTCGATCCGGATGGTCATAACATCGAGGCCGTCTTTCACGGCCCGCGCGCCTAGGCCGACCGCGGCCCTCGACCGATACCCTCGCCCCGTGCCTCGGGCGGTCGTCATCTCCGGCGTACGCACACCGATCGGCCGTTACGGCGGCGCGCTGGCGCACGTCAGGCCCGACGATCTCGCGGCCCTCGCGATCGACGCCGCGGTCCAGCGGTCTGGAGTCGATGCGTCGGCGATCGACGACGTCTATCTCGGATGCGCGAACCAGGCCGGCGAGGACAACCGAAACGTCGCGCGCATGGCCGTGTTGCTGGCCGGCTTGCCGGACTCCGTCGCCGGGATCACGCTGAACCGCCTCTGCGCCTCGGGGCTGTCGGCCGTTGTCTCCGCCTGCCACGCGATCATGGCCGGCGACGCCGACGTCGTCGTCGCGGGCGGGGTCGAGTCGATGAGCCGCGCGCCGCTCGTCATGGCGAAGCCCGAGCATGCGTTTCCGCGCGGGAACCAGGTCGTGTACGACACCACGCTTGGCTGGCGCTTTCCGAACCCGCGTCACGAGGTGATGTTCCCGCTCGAGTCGATGGGCGAGACGGGCGAGAACGTCGCGGAGCGGTACGGCATCTCCCGCGAGGAGCAGGACGCCTTCGCGCTTCGCTCACAGCAACGCTGGGCGGCGGCCCAGGAGGCCGGGCTGTTCGAGGAAGAGCTCGTCGCCGTGGGCGAGGTGACGACCGACGAGCACCCGCGTCCAGGCACGACGGCAGGGGCGCTCGCGGGCCTGAAGCCTGCGTTTCGCCCCGCGGGCACCGTGACCGCGGGCAACGCCAGCGGGATCAACGACGGCGCCGCGGCCCTCGTGATCACGAGCGAGGACAAGGCGGAGGACCTGGGAGTTGCGCCACTCGGGAGCTTCGTTGCGAGCGCGGTTGCCGGGGTCGACCCGCGGGTGATGGGCATCGGCCCGATTCCTGCCGTGCGCAAGCTGCTCGAGCGCACAGGAGTCGAGCCGGGTCAGATCGACCTCGTCGAGCTCAACGAGGCCTTTGCCTCCCAGAGCCTGGTCGTCATCCGCGAGCTCGGCCTCGACCCGGAGCGCGTGAACGTGAACGGTGGAGCGATCGCGCTAGGTCATCCACTCGGCATGAGCGGGGCGAGACTCGTCGTCTCGCTCCTGCACGAGCTCCGCAGACGTGGCGGGCGCTACGGGCTGGCGACGTTGTGCGTCGGTGTGGGGCAGGGCGTTGCCGTCTTGTTCGAGCGCGCTACGTCGTGAACACGCGCTCGCGCTGCGGCCGCACCCAGACCGTCTGGCCACGCCAGAGGTCGAGCTCCTCGAAGCGTTCGCGCGTCAGCAAAGCGACGATCTCGGCTCCGCCATCGTCGTGCAGCTCGACCTTCGCGTCCCGGCCGAGGATCGTGACGCGTACGATCATCGCCTCCATCGCCGCCTCGTCAGGCTCCGTGAGCAGCTCGACGTCGTGCGGCCGGACGAGCGCGCCGTCGATGACGTTCGCGTCGCCGACGAACGTCATGACGAACTTGCTCGCCGGCTCGTCGTACAGCTCGCGCGGCGGTCCGACCTGCTCGAGCCGTCCGTGGTTCAGGACGGCGATCTGATCTGCGACCTCCATCGCCTCCTCCTGGTCGTGCGTGACGAAGACCGTCGTCACGTGGACGACGTCGTGCAGCCGGATGAGCCAGTCGCGGAGCTCGGCGCGGACGCGTGCGTCGAGGGCGCCGAACGGCTCGTCGAGGAGTAGCACCTGCGGCTCGGGGGCGAGCGCCCGGGCCAGGGACATGCGCTGCCTCTGGCCGCCGGAGAGCTGCGCTGGGTAGCGGTCGCCGAAGCCGTGGAGCTGGACGAGGTTCAGGAGCTCGTCGACGCGCTCGCGAATCTCGTTCTTGGGACGCCTCCGCACCTTCAGCCCGAACGCGACGTTATCGCGCACGGTCATGTGCTTGAAGGCCGCGTAATGCTGGAAGACGAAGCCGACGTTTCGCTTCTGGGGCGCGAGCGCGGTTGCATCGCGCTCGGAGAGTAGGATCTCCCCGCTGTCCGGCCACTCGAGGCCGGCGATGATACGCAAGAGCGTCGATTTTCCCGACCCGCTCGGACCGAGGAGCGCGGTCAGGGAGCCGCCTTCGACCTCGAGCGAGACGTCGTCGACTGCGACGAAGTCGCCGAAGCGTTTGGAGACGCTGCGGACGACGATGGACATCAGGCGGTCTCCTTCGGTCTGATCGTCGTCATCGCCACGAGCACGACGATAGCCATCAACGCCAGCACGATCGAGATCGCATACGCGCCGGGCAGATTGAACTGCTCGTACTGCTCCTCGACGCGGAGGGTCGCGGTCTCCGTCTGTCCCTGGATGCGACCCGAGACGACTGCGACAGCGCCGTACTCTCCGAGCGAGCGCGCAGTCGTGAGGATCACGCCGTAGATCACCGCCCAGCGGATCGACGGCAGCGTGATCCTCCAGAACGTCTGCCAGCCGCCTGCGCCGAGCGTGCGCGAGGCCTGCTCCTGCTCGTCGCCGACCTCGCGCAGCGTCGGAATGACCTCGCGGGCGACGAAGGGGAGCGAGACGAAGATCGTCGCGACGATCATCGCCGGCAGGGCGAACAGGAACTGGATGTTGTGCCGCCCGAGCCAGACTCCGAACCAACCCTCGCGCCCGTAGAGCAGAAAGAGCGAAAGACCGACCACGACGGGAGAAAGGGCGAGCGGGAGGTCGATGAACGCGTTCAGGAGGCCCTTGCCCGGGAACCTGCGCCGGACGATTGCGAGCGCGCAGACGATTCCGAAGACGGTGTTCACCGGCACCGCGATCGCCGTGATGAGGAGCGTCAGCTTGAAGGCGTGGATCGTGTCGGGTGCGGAGAGCGCGTCCCAGGCAGCCCCGACGTCCTCGAAGGTGCGCCAGAAGACGATCACGAGCGGCGCCACGAGAATCGTCGCCAGGTAGGCGAGCGCGAGGAGGCGGAGTCCCAGCCTACTCATGGAGCCTAGGCACGGTCGTGCCTCGTGGCGAAGTGCCGGATGACGCCGATCGAGAGCAGCAGGACGAACGACAGCGCAAGCAGCACGACGGCCACTGACGCGGCCGCCGCCGTGTCGCCGCTCTCGATCCGTCCGAAGATGTACACGGAGGAGACCTCGGTCTTGAACGGGAGGTTGCCGGTGATGATGACGAGCGCTCCGAACTCGCCGATCGCCTTGGCGAGCGCGAGCGCCATTCCCGAGAGGACGCCGGGGAAGATGTTGGGGAAGATCACACGCCTGAACGAGGTCAGGCCCGAGGCACCGAGCGAGCGGGCGGCCTCCTCGGCCTCCGGGTCGAGCTCCTGCAGGACGGGCTGCACGGTCCGGACCACGAACGGCAGGGTGACGAACATCATCGCGAGTACGATCGCCGTCCGGGTAAACGCGACGTCGACGCCGATCGGCGAGCGGGGGCCGTACAGGGCGAGGAGCGTCAGACCGGCGACGATCGTCGGCAGCGCGAACGGGAGGTCGATGATCGCGTTGACGAGCGACTTCCCGCGGAACTCGTCACGCACGAGCACCCACGCAGTGATCGTCCCGAGCACCGCGTTGAGGAGTGACACCGCGACGGCTGTCCCGATGGTCAGCTTCAAGGCGGCGACCGACTCCGGGCTCGAGACCGCGTCCCAGAAGCCCTGCGATCCGGCCTTCGTCGACTCCCACACGAGAGCGGCGATGGGCAGTACGACGAGGACGGTGAGGAAGGTCGTGACGAAGCCGAGGGACAGGGCCGTTCCAGCCCTGTCCCTCGAGGCTCGCACCCGTCGTGGCGCGGGAGCGGCGACACTGGCGCTACTAGCCAGTGACGCCGCCGACCCGGCTCTCGATCCGAGACATGATGCTCGACTTCGGATCGAAGAAGCGCTTCTGCACCTTGTCCCAGCCGCCGAGCCCGAGCTGGTCGATCGTGAACTGGCCCGGCCGCACCGGGAACTTCTTCCGGTTCTTCGCGAGCACGCTCGGCACTACCGGCCGGTAGCCCCAATCCGCGAAGACCTGCTGTGCGGCCGGAGTCCTCAGGAACCGGAGGAACTGGTTCGCCTTGTCCTTGTTCGCGCTCGTCTTCGTGACAGCGATCGGATTCTCGATCAGGATCGTCGACTTCGGGACGATGAAGGGGAGGTTCTGCCCCTTCTTCTCACCGCCGAGGGCCTCGTTCTCGTACGAGAGCAGGACGTCACCCCTGCCGGCCAGGAACGTGTTCACCGAGTCGCGAGCGCTCTTGTCCTGGGCGACGACGTTCTTGAAGAGCTTGAGGAGG
The DNA here is from genome assembly GCA_005888365.1 of Actinomycetota bacterium. Taxonomy (GTDB): domain Bacteria; phylum Actinomycetota; class Thermoleophilia; order Gaiellales; family Gaiellaceae; genus GMQP-bins7. The sequence goes on along the minus strand of VAWZ01000066.1, from coordinate 18,206 downwards.
TTGGCCTGTGCCTGCCTGTCCGTCTTGCCCTGCTTCCTCCAGGCGCCGTAGGCGGCCATGATGTTCCAGCGCGCGCCTCCCGACTGGAAGGGGTTGGGCGTGACGACCTGGACGCCCGGCCTGATGAGGTCGTTCCAGCTCTTGATGTGCTTCGGGTTGCCGTTCCGCACGACGAAGACGACCACCGAGTCGGTGACCATGCCCTTGTAGGACTGCTTCTTCCACTTCGGATCGACGATGCCGGCCTGCGCGAGCTGATCCATGTCAGGGGCGAGGGAGAGCTCGACGACGTCGGCCTTGAGGCCCGCGATGATCGCCCGCGCCTGGTCGCCCGACGCCCCATAGGACTGGGTGAACGAGACGCCGTCGCCGTCGGGCGTCTTCTGGAACGCGGGGATGAGGGTCGAGTAGGCGTCGCGCGGAGTCGAGTACGCGACGAGGCTCAACGTCACGCCAGCATTTCGTGCTGGCGCGGCGCGGACGGCTACGCCGGCTGCAGCGACGGTGACCACGAGTCCTGCGAGCGCAATGGCAAGGCGAGATCCACGCATTCCTTCTCCTCTCAGGGGCAGGGTTGGCGAGGCGATGCAGTGTCTATTGATAAGTCTGACAAGTTTTGTCAACTTAGGTGGACAACTCGACACGGTAGGGGAGAGTGCGCTCTCATGTCAAGAAAGAACCCCCAAGCTGAACGAGGAGGCAACGAATGTGGGTATCCCGACGGACCGACTATGCGACACGGGCTGTGCTCGCGCTCACCCTCGACGGGGGCGGGCCGCTCAAGCTCGACGAGCTCGCCCGTCGAACGGCGGTCCCCCAGTCGGTGCTCGAGCAGGTGATGCCGGCGATGCGAACCGCGGGCATCGTGCGCTCGGAACGCGGGCCTGCCGGCGGCTACCGGCTCAACAAGAAGCCTGAGGAGATCACGCTCGAGCGCATCGTGCGGCTCTTCCAGGGACAGCTCGCCCCGATCGGGTGTGCGACGCGGCACAACCCCGAGCCCTGCCCGATGACGATCGGCTGCACCCTGCGCGAGGTCTGGGAGGAGATCCGCGACGCGACGATCGAGCTTCTCGGGCGGGCTACGTTCGCCGATCTCGCGGCACGGGCCGGAGGCCCGTGGACGGATCCCTCGCTGCTCACGATCGAGCCTGCCCGCCCGGCTGCGGCGGAGGGGTAGATTCCGAGCCATGGCAGTCACGACCGTTCGCGAGTACGGGCTGTTCATCGGCGGCGAGGTGGTCGAGCCCGCGTCGGGCGACGTGCGCGAGGTCCGCGAGCCCGCCACCGGCGAGCTGTTGGCGCGGGCCGCGATCGCGGGCGAAGCGGACATCGACCGTGCGATCGAGGCGGCACGGGGGGCGCTCGAGGGCGAGTGGGGCAAGACGTCTGGGACCGCGCGCGCCCGCCTTCTGCACGCGCTCGCCGACGCGATCGCCGCGAACCGCGCGGAGCTTGCCGAGCTCGAGGCCCGCAACGTGGGGAAGGCCATCTCGTCGGTCAAGGCCGAGCTCCAGCAGGCCGTCGAGAACTTCCGCTACTACGGCTCGGCCATCGCGTCGATCGGCGGCCGCGCGAACCCGATCGGCGGCTCGCTGCTCTTCTACTCGCTGAAGGAGCCGGTGGGCGTCGCCGCGCAGATCGTGCCCTGGAACTACCCCCTGATGATGGCGACCTGGAAGCTCGCACCGGCACTCGCGGCGGGCTGCTCCGTCGTCCTCAAGCCCGATCCCCAGACCCCGCTCACCGCGATTCGACTCGCCGAGCTCGCGGCGGGGGTCGGCTTCCCGTCCGGAGCGATCAACGTCGTGCCCGGCGACGGGCCTACGACGGGGGCCTACCTCGTCCGTCACCCGGGCATCGACAAGGTCGCTTTCACCGGCTCCACCAAGACCGGCGGCGAGATCATGCGTCTGGCGTCCGATCCAGTGAAGCGGGTGACGCTCGAGCTCGGCGGAAAGAGCCCGAACCTCGTTTTCGCGGACGCCGATCTCGCGAGTGCGCTGCCGAGCTCCGCCTGGTCGATCTTCTACTCCGCCGGCCAGAGCTGTGAGGCGCGCTCACGTCTGCTGGTCGAGAAGACGGTCTACGACGACGTCGTCTCGCGAATGGACGAGCTCGCCCGCGCGATCCGCGTGGGCGATCCCTTGGACTCGGACACGCACATGGGCTCGCTCATCTCGAGTGCGCATCGGGAGCGTGTCCACGGTTACGTCGAGCGCGGGGCCGGCGAGGGCGCGACGGTCGTCACCGGGGGCACGGTTCCCGACGGCTCCGGTGCCTTCTACCCGCCGACGGTGGTCGCGGCGGACTCGAGCTCGCTCGAGATCGCACAGGAGGAGGTCTTCGGGCCGGTCGTCACGGTCATCCCGTTCGAGGACGAGAAAGACGCGATCCGGCTCGCGAACGACGTCCGCTACGGGCTGATGGCCACGGTCTGGACGGGAGATCCGGCGCGCGGCCACCGTCTCGCGGCGCGCATCAAGTCGGGAACGGTAGGGATCAACATGCCGTACACCGCGTTTCCGGGAATCCCGTTCGGCGGCTACAAGCAGTCCGGCTTCGGGCGCGAGCTCGGGCTCGAGACGCTCGAGCTGTACTTGGAGACGAAGAGCGTGATCCTCTCGACCGGATCACGGCCGATCGACCCGTTCGGACTCGCAACGTGAGCGAGGTGATCGTCGAGCGAGCCGGCGTGCTCGCCACGATCGGGAACACGCCCGTCGTGCGGCTCGAGCGCCTCGTCGAGCCGGGCATGGCCGAAGTGTGGGTGAAACTCGAGTCCGAGAATCCGACGGGCTCGTACAAGGACCGCATGGCGCTCGCGATGATCGAGGGCGGCGAACGCTCCGGACGTCTGCGGCCGGGGCAGACGGTCGTCGAGTACACCGGCGGGAGCACCGGGTCGTCGCTCGCCTTCGTCTGCTCGCTGAAGGGGTATCCGCTCCGGGTCGTGACTTCCGACGCCTTTGCGGCGGAGAAGCTACGGACTATGGACGCGCTCGGCGCCGCGCTCGAGGTCGTCCCGAGCCCGGAGGGGATCACTCCGCAGCTGATCCCACGGCTGATGGAGCGCTCCGCCGAGATCGTCGAGGAGACCGGAGGCTTTGCGACCGATCAGTTCCGGAACGCGGACATGCTCGAGGGCTACCGGGCGCTCGGCGACGAGCTCGTGGGCCAGCTCGAAGGCGCTCTCGACGCTTTCTGCGCCTACATCGGAACGGCCGGCTGCTTCGTCGGTACGACGCGAGAGCTTCGACGAGCGCTACCCGACGTGCTTCGTGTCGCGGTCGAGCCGGCGGAGTCGCCGGTACTGTCCGGGGGCCGCCCGGGGACGCATCGCATCGAGGGAGGCGGGAGCGGCTTCTGGCCGCCTTTGCTCGAGCGCTCCGACATCGACGAGGTCCTGACCGTCTCGACGGAGGACGCATTCGCGATGGCGCGACGGGCCGCGCGGGAGGAGGGCTTGTTCTCCGGGCCCTCCACCGGGGCGAACCTCGTCGCAGCCCTCGAGCTCGCGCGGAGGCTGGGGCCGGGGAAGAGGGTCGCGACCGTGCTCGTCGACTCCGGCCTCAAGTACCTCGCCGGCCCTGTCTACGCCTGAGCTGACACTCGCGCCGGTGCGGTACCGCTGGGCCGTCCTCGCGGGCGGTACTGCAGCTGCGGCCGGTGCGGCCGTGACCTTCGTGACCGGCCTCCCGGTCCTCGCGCCGGCTCTGCGCGACAAGTTCGACCTCTCCCTCGGCGAGGTCGGCCTCCTCCTAGCGGCTGCCTGGATCGGATCGACGGCGACGCTGCTCCCGTGGGGACTTGCGGCCGACAAGTTCGGCGAACGGCTAGTGCTCGCACTCGGGTTGGGCGGGTCGGCGGTCTGTCTGGTCGGCGCGGCCTACGCCTCGAGCTTCGCTTTGCTCCTCGTCCTGCTCGGGCTCGCCGGGGCGAGCGGGGCGAGCGTCAACTCCGCGAGCGGGCGAGCGGTGATGCAGTGGTTCGGCGAGCACGAGCGCGGGCTCGCGCTCGGCATCCGGCAGACGGCGATTCCGCTCGGAGGCCTCGTCGGCGCCCTGGCCGTCCCGGCGATCCTCGACGCGGGCGGTACCCGCGCCGCCTTCCTCTTCCTCGGCGCGTGCTCGGCAGCGGGTGCCGTGATCGGCGCGGTCGTCCTTCGTACGCGCGACCGAGGCGAGGGCGTCGCCGCCGGCTCGCTGTCGACCACGCTCAAGGACGGGAGGCTGTGGCGGTTGTGCCTCGGGAGCGGCATTTACCTGTATGCGCAGATCGCCGTCGTCGGCTTTGCAGTCGTCTTCCTGCACGACGAGCACGGTCTCTCCGAGGGCGCGGCCGCGCTCGTCGTCGCCGTCACCCAGGTACTTGCTGCCGCGTTCCGGATCGGGGCGGGACGCTGGTCCGACGTCCTCGGATCGCGCATCGTTCCTCTTCGCTACGTCGGTCTCGCCGTCGTGGTTGGCCTTGTCCTCACGGCTCTGCTCGCCCGGGGCCCGCTGTCACTCCTCGTCGTGATGCTTGCGCTCGCCGGCGGGCTCTCCATGGGCTGGAACGGCCTCGCATTCGCGGCTGCCGCTGAGCTTGCCGGCGCGAGGCGGAGCGGCGCCTCGATCGGGTTTCAGCAGACGGTCTTGTCGGCGATCGGCGTGGCGGCGCCGTTGCTCTTCGCCGCGACCGTGTCCGCGACCTCGTGGGCGGTGGCGTTCCTCGTGGCGGCTCTCTTCCCGCTTGCCGGCTGGCGCGCGCTGCGCCCCCTCCGCGCCTACTAGGCGCTCGAGTGAGATCGTAGGCGCCGCGGCCGCGATGCGGTCGCGCTTTTGGGATCTTCGCGCGACCGGAATCTGCGCGAGCGGATTTCGGTCTTGCGCGCTATTTCAGTCGAACTCGCGGCGAACGGCCTCGACGTTGTTGCCGTCCGGGTCGAGCAGGTAGGCGGCGTAGTACCGGCCCCCGTACTCGGAGCTGTACCGCTCTCGGACTCCGGGCGCGCCGTTGTCACGGTAGCCGGCGTCGCTCCCGGCCTTGTGGAAGGCGTCGACTTGCTCGCGCGAGTCGGCGACGAAGGCGATGTGGATCGGCCCCCCGTGTGTCAGGTCGTCGGACACGACGAGGTTCGCAAACTGCGCACCGTCCTCTCGCTCCCAGATCGGCGGAATCGAGAGCGGCTCGAGGACCGTCTTGTAGAAAGCGATGCTGTCTTGCGCGTGCCGCACGCGAACGTGCACGTGGTCGATGACGACTCGCGTCCAGTCCCAGCCGACGGCCATGTGGCGACACTACCGCCTAGGCTCTCGGCCGTGCGGATCCTCGACCGGCTCGAGCAGCTGTACGCGATCGGCGGCGGACCGGGCGCGAACCGGCCGCATCCGAGCTCGGCCGAGGACGAGGCGCACCAGCTCGCCGGCGGGTGGATGCGAGACGCCGGGCTCGCCGTCGAGGTCGACCCGAGCGGCAATCTCCTCGGGCGCACCGGCGACCGCGACGACCTCTGGGTTGGGTCGCATCTCGACACCGTTCCCGAGGGCGGCAGGTTCGACGGTGCGCTCGGCGTCGTCGCCGGGATCGAAGCTGTCGGTCGGGTCGGGAGCGGGGCCGTCGTCGTCTTCCGCGGCGAGGAGGTGGGGTGCGTTGGGAGCCGCGCCCTCGTAGCGCGCGGTGAGTCGCTTCCCTCGGCCTTTCTCGAGCTGCACGTCGAGCAGGGGCCGGTGCTCGCGGGAGCGGTCGTTCCGCTGGGTGTCGTCACGAGGATCGTCGGCTACGTCCGAGGCGAGCTCGTGTTCGAGGGCCGCGCCGGGCACGCCGGTACGACGCCGATGGTCGGTCGAGACGACGCGCTCGTGTCGGCCGCCGAGGCCGTCATTCGAATCCGCGACGTGGCACGCGGGCTCCCGGGCGTGGTTGCCACCGTCGGCCGGCTCGAGGTCGAGCCGGGCGGCGTGAACGTCATCCCGGGCAGGGCGCGTCTGACCGTCGACGCACGCGCGCCGAGCGGCGAGCAGCTCGATCGACTGGTCGCCGCCATCGGCTTCGAGCCGGGCGAGCGCACGGACCCGATCGAGATGAGCGAGGAGTGCCGGACGGCGCTGCGTGAGGAGCTCGAGAGCCGCGCGGTTCAGTTCGTCGAGCTGCCCTCGGGCGCGGGCCATGACGCGGGGATCCTCGCGGCGGCGGGAGTCCGTGCAGGGATGCTCTTCGTCCGCAGCCTGAACGGAGGCGTCAGCCACTCACCGGACGAGCTCTCGAGCCCGGAGGACATCGAGCTTGCAACGGACGTCCTGACCGGCGCGCTCATTCGACTCGCCGGCTAGACCTGCCGCCTGGACGCCTGCGAGACGGTTTGCAGCAGGGCGGGCTCCTACTCGGCGTGCGTCCTAGAGCCGCACCGACCCGTCGTCGGCGATGGTCCAGTGCGGATTGTGGGCAACCTCCCACGGGTGGCCGTCCGGATCGACGAACACACCCGAGTAGCCGCCCCAAAACGTCTCCGCGCCGTGACGCGCGATCCTCGCTCCGGCACGCTCTGCCTCGGCGAGCACCGCGTCGACGTCCGCCGGTGATCGCACGTTGTGCGCGAGTGTGACCCCGCCCCAGCCGCCGCTGTCGGTCACGACCGAGTCGTCGGCCAGGCGTGCGCGATCCCAGAGCGCGACGATCATGCCGCCGGTCTGGAAGAAGACGACGTCGTCCTCAGGAGCGGCCCCGGTCTCCCAGCCGACCTCCTCGTAGAAGCGCCTGGCGCGGCTGAGATCGGCGACGCCGAGTGTGACGAGGCTCAGGCGCTGCTCCATCAGACCTCCTCGAATGCGATGTCCTGGGCGCCCTCCCAGAGCATCCGTCGCCCGAGCTCGCGCAGGTGCTCGTTCCCCTCGACGATCGTCGCGAAGTGATTCCCGGCGAGCGCGCCCGCCTTGCTGGCGAACGCGACGTACCCGTATGCGAGCAGGAGCTCCGTCTCGCTCACACCGCCCGGGTAGAAGATCAGCTCGCCGGGGCTCGGGTAGCGGGTCGCGTTCTCCGGGCCGATTCCGACGTCGAGCTCGCCCATCGGGATCCAGCCGCCTTCCCCGCTCCAACGGACGTGGATGATCTGCGACTCGAGCGGGAGCAGGCGGCGAAAGGCTGCGGCGGTTGCCGGGGCGGCCCCTTCCTCGAAGCGGGCACGTAAGCTGAACCCGCCGGCCGTGATCTCCAGCATGGCCGCTCGATCCTACTTTCCCGCCGAGGCCGCGACGTACGCGGCGACCGCCTGGATCTGCGTCGCGGACAGCTTGGCGCGGAACGACGGCATCACGCCGAGGCCGTTCTCGACGCGATCACGGACAAGCTTCGCGGAAGGCTTCGCGGCGTCGAGATTCGGCCCCACGCGACCTGTCGCTCCCGCGTCCGCGAGGGTGTGACAGCCCGAGCAGCCGGCGCTAAGGAAGACGCTGCGCCCGGCGGCGACGTCGGATACGGCCGGCGGCGACTCGTTGTCGGGCTTGATCGCGATCGCGAGGGCGACGACAGCGACGGCGCCCACGGCCGGCATCCACCAGTGCGTGCGCCCGGCGTGCCGGAGGTTGAAGAAGAGCCGGATGCCTGCGCCCAGCAGCATGAGGGCGACGAGTACGAGCCAGGCGTGACCCGTCGTGTAGACGAAGGAGAAGTGCCCGGCGAGCATCGTCAGCAGGACGGGGAGGGTGAGGTAGTTGTTGTGGACGGAACGCTGCTTGGCCGCGAGCGCCGGCGCCGGATCGGGCTCTCGGCCGGCCTCCTTTGCGCGAATCAGCTCCCAGTGGGCCGGAATGATGGAGAAGAAGACGTTCGCGGCCATGATCGTCCCGAGCATTGCTCCGACCTGGAGTGCTGCCGCTCTCGCGGCGAAGAGCTCGCTCGTTCCCCAGGCGGCGAGCGCCGTGAGCACGATCAGGCACCCGGCGAGAAGCAGCTCACGGCTCCCGAACGCTCGGCAGAGCAGGTCGTAGACGACCCAGGCGAGCACGAGCAGCCCGACGCTGATCGTGATCGCCTCTCCGCTCGTGAGGTCGGCGACCGTCGGGTCGATCAGCGTCGAGTGCGCGTCCAGGTAGTAGAGGACGACGAGCAGGCCGAACCCGGAGAGCCACGTCGTGTACGCCTCCCACTTGAACCACGCCAGATGTTCGGGGAGCTCGCCCGGCGCGACGCGGTACTTCTGGACGTGGTAGAAGCCGCCGCCGTGCACCTCCCAGAGCTCGCCGCCGACTCCCGCCTCGGAGTCCTCGGGACGCTTCGGAGGGCGGAGCGACTGGTCGAGGAGCACGAAGTAGAAGGACGTTCCGATCCAGGCGATCGCCGCGATCACGTGCAGCATGCGGAGTCCGAGGTCGAGCCAGTCCCGCAGGTACGGGTCGATCGCGAGCGGCGCCGTGAGGGTTGCGCTCACACGCCGGTCCAGCGGTCCCGGGCGATCGCGACGAGCTCTCGGCAGCCGGTGTCGAGCTCGTCCTCGGGCGTACGCGCGATGCGCTCGCGGAGCACCTCCAGGATCTCGCGCTTCGAGCGTCCGTGGACGAAGACCACGAACCTGAACCCGAACTTCTCCTCGTAGACCCGGTTCAGGTACGCGAGCTCGGAGAGGATCGTGGGGTCGGCGTCCGAGCCCTGCTCCGCGGCCGAACGGGCTGAGAGGCGCCGAGCCCCGATCGCCGGGTGGGCGTCAAGCGCCTCGAGCTTCTCCTCCTCGCTCATGGCCGCGAGGACGTCGTTTCCCTGCCCGAGCGGATCCTCCACCTCCGCGAGCCGGTCGACGAGGCGGGTACGTCCCTCGAAGAGCTCCGCCAGCTCCTCGACGCTCAGCTTCCGCGGTAGCTCGCGCATCCGTAGGGCGAGAAGAGAAGCGGAACGTGATAGTGGCCCTCGACGAGCTCGACCTCCAACTCGACCCGGCTGAAGAACGGTGAGGGCGGCCAGAACACGAGCGCATAGCGACCGGGCTCGAGATCTCGCCCGAGGTCGGCGACGCGTCCGTCTTCGTCGGTCTCGGCTGCGCAGAGCACCTCTCGCTCGCGCGTCAGCTCGACCCTCACGCCCCGCGCCGGCACGCCTGCCCCGGTGTCGAGGACGTGGGTCGAGACGGAGACGGTCACCGGACGAATCTTCGCGCTTGCGCCCGATGCTCGCGCGCGATGGTCGCCTCGTCCGCGCGAACGAGCGCTCCGCCACGGACGACGTCCTCCCCGCCGACGACCAGCCGGTCCACGCGATGCGGCGCGGAGAGGACGAGGCCTGCGACGAGGTCGTCTGCGCCGCCGAGCTCGAGGACGTCCGTTCGCCATGCCGCGAAATCGGCACACCTGCCCTCCTCCAGCGACCCGATGTCGTCCCGGCCGAGGACGGCCGCGCCTCCGCGCGTGCCGAGTCGAAGGGCGTCGCGCGCGGTCATGGTCGCCGGGCCACCGCGGCCCCGTGCCACGAGCAGCGCCTGCTTCACCTCGAACATGAGGTCGCTGCGCTCGTTCGACGCCGAGCCGTCCACACCGAGGCCGACGCGGGTGCCGGCGGCGACGAGCGCCGCGACAGGTGCGACGCCGGCTCCCAGCCGAAGGTTGGACGTCGGGCAATGGGCGACTCCCGTGCCGGTCGATCCGAAGGCCTCGACGCCCTCGGGGGAGAGATGAACACAGTGTGCGCACCAGACGTCGCCCGCGAGCCAGCCGAGATCGGCGAGGTACTCGACCGGAGTGCACCCGTACAGCTCCAGGCAGTACGCCTCTTCCTCGACTGTCTCCGCGAGGTGGGTGTGGAGCGGGAGCCCGAGCCGGCGCGCGAGCGCGGCCGACTCCTCCATGAGCCGGCGGCGACGACGAGCTGCACTCGTGCCCCGGAGCCGTTCTCGTGGAGCGCCCCTGCGAGGCGCTCGGTCTCCGCGAGGACTTCGTCCAGCTCTTCGACGAGCTCGTCGGGAGGCAGCCCTCCGTCCGAGACGCCGAGGTCCATCGAGCCGCGGGAAGCCACGATGCGGACTCCGAGCTCCCGGGCCGCCTGCACCTCGGCCTCGATGAGCGCTTCGCGTCCGCCGGGAAAGACGTAGTGGTGGTCGAAGACCGTCGTACAGCCGGAGAGCGCGAGCTCGGCGATTCCGGTCCGAGCCGCCGCGTACTCGGCCTCGGCGTCGATTCCGGCCCAGACCGGGTAGAGCTCACGGAGCCAGCCGAAGAGGTCGGCGTCCTGTGCCCGGGTGTTGACGAGGCCGGGAGTGACGACGGCTCCGCCGAGATCGATCCGCTCGTCCGCATCCGGCTCGCCCCCCGCACCGACCGCGGCGATCAGGCCGTCCTCGACGAGCAGCCAGCCGGACCGGTGCTCTGTCCCGCCGTCGTCCATCGTGACGATCCAGCCGTTGGCGTAGAGGCGGCTCAAACCTTCAAGGGCACCAATTCGAAGCGGTCGACGTCGACGAGACCGCGATCGGTGATCTTGAGGCTCGGGATCACCGAAAGGCCGAGGAAGGACAGCGTGAGGAACGGGGTCGCCCCGGACCAGCCGAGCGCGCGGGCGGCGTCGTTGCACGCCAGGCTGCGCTCGATGACCTCCACGAGTGGAGCATCCGCGAGGAGGCCGGCGACCGGGAGCGGAAGCTCGGCGTGGACCCGACCGTCCTCGACCGCGACGATTCCTCCTCCGAGCTCGGCGAGCCTGGTCACCGCGAGGGCCATGTCTTCGTCGGACACCCCGACGACCACGATGTTGTGCGCGTCGTGCGACACGCTCGAGGCGAGCGCGCCGTGCTGGAGCCCCGATCCACGGACGAACCCGAGCCCGATCCTGCCCGTCCCGAGATGGCGCTCGACGGCGGCGATCTTGACGAGGTCCTCGGCGGCGTCCGCGACCGCGGCTCCGCCCGAGGTCGTGAGCTCCAGCGTGAGCAGCTCGGTGACCACCTGATCGGGGACGAGCCCGATCACGCGTCCCGCTCCCCCGGTCCAGGGAATCCGGAAGTCGTCGCTCGAGACGGGCTGGATGCGAACCGAGTGCTTCACCCACTCGGGCACTTCGGGCCGCTCGATCTCGTCGACCGTCTTGCCCGCCTTGAGGACGACGTTCGGCTGGAAGCGAACGAGGTCGGGCAGCACGAGGAGATCGGCCCTGTACCCGGGTGCGATCGCGCCGAGGCGCCAGAGGCGATGCCACTGGGCCGGGTTGTACGAGGCGAGGACGACGGCGTCCTCGGGAGCGATTCCCGCGGCGACCGCCTCTCTCACCATGCCGTTGATGTGCCCCGACGCTGCGATGTCCTCGGGGTCGCGGTCGTCTGTGCAGAAGGCGATGTTGCTGGTACCGAGCTCGGCGACGAGCGGCAGGAGCGCTTGCAGATTCCGCGCCATCGACGCCTCCCGGATGAGGAGCCACATTCCCGCTCGCAGCCGTTCGCGGCCTTCCTCCGCGGTGAGCGCCTCGTGGTCCGAGCCGATGCCCGCCGCCGCGTACGCGTTCAGCTGCTTTCCCAGCACCCCGGGCGCGTGCCCGTCGACGTGCGCCCGTCCTGCGAGCTCGAGCTTGGCGAGCTCGGACTCGTCACCCGCGATGACGCCCGGGAAGTTCATCATCTCCGCGAGCCCGAGGACTCGGCGACGGCGGAGGAGGCTCTCGAGATCGCCTTCGCGCAGAGGACGCCTCGGCGACTCGAACGGCGAGGCCGGAATCGAGGACGACGCCATGAAGTAGAAGTCGAGCGGCACCTCCGCGCACGCGTCGAGTAGCCAGTGCACGCCGTCCGTGCCGAGCACGTTGGCGAGCTCGTGCGGGTCGGCGACGACGGCCGTGGTGCCGAGCGGGAGGACGAGTCGCGCGAACTCGTCCGGAAGGAGCTTCGTCGACTCGAGGTGCATGTGCGCGTCGATGAAGCCGGGGACGACGAACCTCCCGGCCGCGTCGAGCGTCTCCAGCCCCTCGTACTCGCCGAGGCCCGCGACGAAGCCGTCGACGATCGCGACGTCGGTCTCGAGCCACTCCTTCGTGAAGACCGAGAGGACCTTTCCGCCGCGGACGACGAGGTCGGCGGGCTCGTCCCCTCGCGCGACCGAGAGCCGGCGTCGCAGCGTCTCCATCGGGCAAGCGTAATGCTCTCGCTGCGCCCTATCTCTTCGTCGCGCGCTGTCCTATAGTCGGGCCGTCATTCGTCAGGACGCTTGGAGGCGCACATGAGGAAGTACGTAGTGGGGGCGCTCGTCCTCGGACTCGCCGCGACCGCGCTCGTCGCCGCGGGAGGCAGCGCGGCGAAGCCGGGAGCGACGACGCCGTTCAAGGTGGCCTGGATCTATCCGGGCCCGCACAACGACCACGGCTGGTCGCAGGCGCATGACCGCGGGCGCCTGTTGGTCCAGAAGATGCTCGGGTCGAAGGTGCAGACGACGTACAAGGAGAACATCTTCTCGAACGCGCAGATCCCGCAGGTCGTCGCCGGCCTCGTGCGAGAGGGCTACAAGATGATCTTCGGATGCTCGTTCGGGAACTTTTCGAACGGCGCGAACGGGCAGCTGTACAAGAAGTACCCCGACGTCCTCTTCGAGGAGGCGACCGGGACACAGATCGAGAAGAACCAGTCCCAGTACTTCGGGGCGGGCGAGGACACGATCTACCTCTCCGGCATGGCCGCGGGCGCCGCGAGCAAGAAGGGTGTCATCGGCTACACGGTTCCCTTCGGGACGCCCGAGGTCGTGCGGCACGCGAACGCGTTCACCCTCGGCGCTCAGGCGACGCACCCGGGAGCGAAGGTCAAGCTGATCTGGACGAACGCGTGGTACTCGCCGCCGAAGGAGACGGCCGCCGCGTCGAACCTCGTCTCCTCGGGTGTAGACGTCCTCGGCCAGAACGTCGACAGCGATGCCACCGGCGTCTACGCGGAAAAGCACGGGATCCCGTGGGCCGGCTACGACTCGAACGCCGAGTCCTCGGCGCCGAAGGAGTGGCTGACCGCGGCGGTCTACAACTGGGGGCCGTACTACCTGCGCCGCGTCAAGGCGGCCATCAACGGCACGTGGAAGCCGGGCTTCTATTACGGATCGATCAAGGACGGGTTCACGAGCCTCGCCCCCTTCGGGCCGAAGGTCAGCGCGAAGACGAAATCCATGATCGCTGCGAAGCAGAAGGCGATCGTTTCGGGCAAGTTCGACGTCTTCCAGGGCCCGCTCTACGACCAGAAGGGCAAGCTGATGGTGCCGAAGGGGAAGACGCTCAAGGTGCTCCCCGACCTGTACACGATGCAGTGGCTCGTCAAGGGAGTCATCGGCAAAGTCTCGAAGGTCACTCCACCCGGCTAATCGGTGGGGGAGGCCGCCCCCGTGAGCACAGCAGGCGAGAGAGGCGCCGGGTTGCCCGGCGCCTCTCCTCCTCCCGCGGTACGCATGGTCGGGATCACCAAGAGCTTTCCCGGCGTCCTCGCGAACGACGACGTGAGCTTCGAGGCCGCGGCCGGAGAGGTCCACGCGCTTCTCGGAGAGAACGGCGCGGGAAAGACCACTCTCTCGAACATCCTGACCGGCCTCTACCGCCCGGACGAAGGGCAGATCGAGCTGTATGGCGAGCTCGTGAACTTCCACTCTCCGCGCGACGCTCTCGACGCCGGGATCTGCATGGTGCACCAGCACTTCCGCCTTGTCGAGCCGTTCACCGTGGCCGAGAACGTCGTCCTGGGCGACCACCGCGGGGAAGGGCGGCGCTTCTTCGTCCATCCGCCTTCGGTCGAGCGGCGTGTGGCCGAGCTCGGCCGGAGTTACCGCCTCGCCGTGCGACCGGGGGCCCGCATCTGGCAGCTATCGGTCGGCGAGCAGCAGCGCATCGAGATCCTCAAGGCCCTCTATCGCGAGGCGCGCATCCTGATCATGGACGAGCCGACTGCGGTGCTCACGCCGCAGGAGGCCGACGACCTCTTCGGGACCCTGCGCGCGATGGCCGACGAAGGGAAGACCGTGATCTTCATCTCGCACAAGCTGCACGAGGTGAAGGCGGTCGCCGACCGGGTGACGGTCCTGCGCGGAGGCCGCACCGTCGGCACGGTGAACGCGGGTGACGCGACGCTCCGTTCGCTCGCCGCGCTGATGGTCGGGCGAGAGATCCAGGAGTCACGACGCGTCGAGCGGCCCCGGTCGACCTCCGACCTTCGGCTGCTCGAGGTCGACGGGCTGGTGATCGAGGGCGACCGCGGCGGGCCTGCCGTGAAGGACGTCTCGCTTGCGATCCGGGAAGGCGAGATCGTGGGGGTCGCGGGCGTCGCAGGCAACGGGCAACGAGAGCTCACGGAGGCGATCTGCGGCCTCCGTGACGCCGTCGAGGGGCAGATTCGTGTGGGCGGCAGGCGGCTCGCTTCCGGCGACGTGCGGGACGCGATCCGGGCGGGAGTCGCCTTCGTGCCGGAGGATCGGCTCGGAACGGGTCTCGTGCCGAGCTTGAGCGTGACGAGCAACGTCGCCTTGAAGAGCTATCGCCGTTCGCCGTTCTCGCGCGGCCCGCTGCTCGCGCTCGGTCGGATGCGCGAGGCCGCCCTGCAACTGATCCGGCGCTACGACGTGCAGACTCCAGGCCCGGAGACGCCCGTGCGCAACCTCTCGGGCGGCAACCTGCAGAAGCTCGTGCTCGGTCGCGAGTTCGAGTCCGACCCGCTCGTGCTCGTCGTCGCGCAGCCGACGCGCGGTCTCGACGTCGGCGCGATCGAGACAGTGCACGCATACCTGCGGGAGGCAGCGACCAAAGGGATGGCGATTCTGCTCGTGAGCGAGGATCTCGACGAGATCCGGGCACTCGCCGACCGCATTCTCGTCATGTACGAGGGCGAGCTCGTCGGGGAGCTCGAGGGCGCGACCGCTGACGTCGAGGAGATCGGCTACCTGATGGCCGGGGGACATCGAGAGCCCGAGAGTCCGCAAGAGCGGAGCGGAATGACATGAACACTCGCCTTCGGCTCGCGTCGCGGGGGAAGCCACGTTTCACCATGTCTTTTCGCGACCAGAATTCGCGCGAGCGAATTCGGGTCTTGCGAACAATCAGCGCAACCCACTTCTTCTTGAGAACCTGTGGAACCTCCCAGTTCCCCACACCACTCCACGCCCATAAGCCAAGGAAGGTTGGCTCATGAGGCTCGAGCGCCGGTTGGAGCAGCCGTGGTGGCTCGGGCTCGCGATTCCGGTGGGATCGCTGGCCGTTGCCTTCGGGATCATGGCGATCGTCCTCGCGGCGACGGGGCACGATCCCGGCCATACGTACCGCACCGTGGTCGACGCCGGCTTCACCGGAAACGGTGCGCTCTCCGCCACGTTCCTCTCGGCGACGCCGATCCTCTTCACCGGACTCGCCGCTGCGGCCGCCTTCCGCATGCAGCTGTTCAACATCGGCGCCGAGGGCCAGCTCTATCTGGGCGCGGTCGGCGGTTCCTGGATCGCGCTCCAGCTCGGCGATCGCGGCGCCGGATCGACGTTCGTGTATGTCGTCGCCATGTGCGCCGCGGCGGCGGCGCTCGGTGCTGCCTGGGCGCTGATCCCCGGCGTCCTGCGGGCGTTCGCGCACACGAACGAGATCATCACCTCCCTGATGCTGAACTACGTCGCCGCCTACCTCATCACGTACGTGATCTTCGACAGCTCTTCCTACTGGCGCGACATCTCGACGCTGCAGGCCCGCTCGTTCCCGCAGGGGAAGCCGATGCCGGATGCCTCCGAATGGCCGACCTTCGGCACGAGCGTCGTGGTCCCGCTCGGCTTCCTGGTCGGACTGGCTGCTGCCTTCGTCCTGTGGGTTCTCTACTCGCGAACGCGTTTCGGGTTCGAGGTCAGCGTGATCGCCGATTCTCCGCGAGCCGCCCGCGACGCGGCGCAAGGTCCTCGCCGTGATGGCCCTCTCGGGCGCGCTCGCCGGGCTCGGGGGCGCCAGCCAGATCGGCGATTTCACGCACACGCTCGACCCGACCGGACTGCAGGGAGCGGCGTTCGGCTACACAGGGATCGTCGTCGCGGCGCTCGCTCGCTACAACCCCTTCGCGGTCTGCGTGGTCGCGGTGCTAATCGGCGGGCTGCAGAACGCAGGGTTCACGCTCCAGGGCGTCGACTTTCCCTCCGGTCTCGTCGGCGTCATGCAGGGAGTCATCCTGTTCTGCGCACTTGGGGGCGAGGTTCTGAGTCGATATCGCTTGCGCATCGGGCGGCGCACGAGAACCCCGGCGGGAACGGCCCCGGAGCCGGCGACATGAACGCTCGCCTCCGGCTCGCGTTCGCGGGGGAAACCATGTTTCCGCACGCATTTCCGCGACCGGGATTCGCGCGAGCGAATTCCGGTCTTGCGCAAACTCAGCGCGGCCCCCTTCTTCTCGAGAACGTGGGGAACCTCCCGGTTCCCCACACCCCTTCACTCGCTCATTGGCCAAGCGGGGTTGGCCAATGAGCGCCGGCATGCTCGCGAGCATCAACGACGACCTCGAGGTGGTCGTCCTCGCGCAGGCCGTCCTCTACGGAACGCCGCTGCTCTTTGCCGCCCTGGGCGAGCTCCTCGCCGAGCGTTCCGGAGTGCTGAACCTCGGCGTCGAGGGGATGATGCTGTTCGGCGCGGCAGTCGGGTACTGGGCAACGCTGCGCGTGCACGGATCCGACGCGTCGGTTCTCGTTCTGGCGGTTGGAGCTGCCGGCCTCGCGGGCGCGGCGATGGCCGCCATCCATGCCTTCCTCACGGTGACGCTGCGTGCGAGCCAGATTGTCTCGGGCCTGGCGTTGACGATCTTCGCGGGCGGTCTCGGCCTCTCGGCGTACTTCGGGAACGAGCTCCACCTCGCAGACCACCCCGCGAGTCACGAGTTCGGGTCGATCGACGTCTTCGGGCTCAAGGATGTTGCGGTTCTGGGGCCTGTCCTCTTCAATCAGTCCGCTCTCGTGTACGCGTCGTGGGTGCTGACCCTCGCCGTCGGCCTCTACCTGGCTCGAACGAGATGGGGGCTCAACGTGAGGGCCGTCGGCGAAGCCCCCGCGTCTGCTGACGCGATGGGCATCAACGTGACGCTCTACCGCTACGTCCACGTCCTCCTCGGAGGTGCGCTCGCGGGGGTCGGGGGCGCCTGCTACAGCCTCCTGATCACCCCGGGCTGGGTCGCGGGCGACACGCTGGTCAACGGAGCGGGCTGGATCGCGATCGCGCTCGTGATCTTCGCCTTCTGGCGGGCTGAGCTTTGTCTCGTGGGTGCGTACCTCTTCGGCGGGCTCTCGGCGCTGCCCTTCGCGCTGCAGGCGCACGGCGTGACGGTCACCCCCGAGCTCCTGCAGTCGCTGCCGTACGCGATGACGGTCGTCGTCCTGGTGCTCGTCTCGACCGCGTTCGCGAAGCGGCGCCTGGGCGCGCCGGCGGCTCTCGGCCGGCCGTACGCTCGCGAGGAACGGTAGAACGCGAGGACGCATGGACGTCCTCACGCCACGATCGCTCGACGAGGCCCTCCGCCTCAAGGCGGACCATCCCGAGGCGGTCCCGATTCAGGGCGGGACGGACGTGATGGTCGAGCTCAACTTCGACCGTTCGCGCCCCGGCGTGCTCCTCAACCTGAACGAGGTGGCCGAGCTTCGCGGCTGGTCAGGTGCGAACGGAGCGCTGCGTCTCGGTGCCGGGCTCACGTACACGCAGGTGGAGTCGGAGCTACCCGGGCGGCTACCTGCTCTCGCCGAGGCCTCGCGCACGGTCGGCTCGCCTCAGATCCGGAACCGCGGGACCCTCGGAGGCAACCTCGGGACCTCCTCACCCGCGGGAGACGCACTGCCCCCGCTCCTCGTCGAAGGCGCCGAGGTCGAGGTCGCGAGCGTCCGCGCGACGCGGCGCCTGCCCGTGCACGAGTTCTTCCTCGGCCCCAAGCGGAACGCGCTCGAGCCGGACGAGCTCATCGTCGCCGTGCTCGTCCCTGCGGGCGGGCAGCCCCAGACGTTCATGAAGGTCGGCCCACGGAACGCGATGGTCATCGCCGTCGTGTCGCTCGCGCTCGTCGTGGACTTCGAGCGGGGCGAGCTGCGGGCGTCGTTCGGCTCCGCCGGGCCCGTCCCGGGGCTCGTCGTCGCGCCGCTCGGAGAAGCCGATGCGCTCGCCGAGCTGGTCGCGTCTACCGCTTCCCCGATCGACGACGTCCGCGGCACCGCCGCCTATCGCCGGCACGCGCTCCGCGTCCTGACCCGGCGGGCACTTGAGAGGTGCCTCGCGTGAGGATCGGGGTCACGGTCAACGGG
>VAWZ01000124.1 GCA_005888365.1 Actinomycetota bacterium | reverse complement strand
TCGAGGGGGTGTTGGTTAGGCGGTGTCAGGGCTTCGAGCTGCCCGCGTGCTGCGAGGAGGCGCCGTTTCCGTTGCCAGGCGGCGAAGTCGGCGTTGTCGTCGTGGTCTCCGACGACGAGCTGCCGGAGCTCGAGCTCTCGGACTGGCCGGTCGCGCGGCCGTTCGGCGTCGGCTTCGGCTTCGTCGTGGTCGTCGTAGTGGTGGCAGTCGTCGTATTCGTGCTCTTCGTCGCGCTCGACGATCCGTGGCTCGCGGAGGGTTTGATCCCGGACGAGTGCGTGCCGGACGAGTGAGCCCCAGAGGTGTGAGTTCTCGCGGTTGCGCCTCGGTGCGAGTGCGACGCCGCCTGGCTTGCCCGGTGCTTTCTCCTGAGGTGACCGAGAGGGACGTTGCCGGTCTGACCGCGCGCGATCGCCTTACCGTGCAAGAGGCCGCGGGCCGAGGCGTGCTGTGCCCGCTGGGTATGAAGGAGGTGGCTCTTGCCTTCATTCGTCGTCCCGACGGCGGGCGGCGGGCTCTTGCTCTTGCCGATCATCCCGACCTCCGTTGCTCCGGCGACGGTCACGCCTCCAGCCACGCCGGCTGCGGCGACGATCGCAGCGGCCTTCACGACGAAGCCGCCGGCGAGCAGACCGCCGCCACTCGCCGCTGAACCGCCTCCCATGCCAGTCCCGACCCCGACCCCGGCCGCGCCGATCCCTGCTCCCGCCGCTGAGGGCAGGGTCGCCGCCGCCGCGGAGCCCTCGAAACCCCTGAAAAGCGTGAACGTGAGCGGGATCGGGACGAGCGCGAGCCCACGCAGCGCTTTGCTGTGCCGTTGTTGCAGCCTTGCGAACTGCGCGCAGTCGGGACATTCCCGGAGGTGTTCCTGCAGGCGGCGCTTCTCCTTGCGCCCGAGCCGTCCGTCCGCGGCCCGAGAGACCGCCTGCTGCGCCTCGGTGCACGTGAGCTGGTGCGCGAGCTCGTCCGTCAGGGAGCGTCGTGCTCGGAAGAGGAGCGTCTCGAGCGCGCCGGTGGTGACGCCGAGGATGTCGGCGATCTCCTTGTACGAGCGTCCCTCGAACTCGCGCAGGACGATCGCCTGCCGCTGCTGCGGCGGAATCTTGGCGAGCGCGGTCAAGAGCTCCCCCACAGAAGGGCCGTCCGCCTCGTCGCCTCGCGTGGCGACCTCGCGATTGAGCTCCACTTCGCGTGGTCGAGCCTGCTCTCGCCGAAACCTTTCCTTGATCGCGTTGCTCGCGATCGTGAGCAGCCAGTTCGCAGGCTTCCGCGGATGCACGCCTTGCTCGAGCGAGCGGTACGCGTTCAGGAACGTGGTCTGGGTGACGTCCTCGGCGTCCGCATGGTTGCCGAGGACGGCAAGCGCGTAGCGGTAGACGTCGCCTCCGTGACGGCGGTAGAGATCGTCGAGTGCGCGCGAAGCAGCGTGGCTCGCCTCCGTCACGGCCATAGTCGAACGGTGGACGAGGCCGGCCGGCGGCGCAACCGCCCGCACAGAACCTTTACATCTTCTCACGCAGGTTTTGCGTCCTAGACACGTCTCCGTGTCTGTACAGGCAAATTCCAACCGCTCGGAGTGACCCATGAAGAGACTCCTCGTTCTCGTCGCGCTTCTCACCCTCGCCGCGCCGGCGGCATTCGCGGCCCCGCCCGCTGGGAAGGGCAAGCCCGAGACGAGCACGTCCTCGAGCTCAGGGCAGGGCGCTGCGGTGCTCTGTAAGCAGCAGAGGCGCACGATGGGCATGTCGGCGTTCCGGGCGTTGTACGCGCCGACCGGAAGCCCGAAGGCGGCCTTTGATGCGTGTCTCGCCAAGCTTTCTACTCAGGTGGCGACGGACACCAAGAACGCCGCGAAGGAATGCAAGGCAGCCCGTGCCAAGGACCCCGACGCCTTCAAGACCACGTGGGGAACGAACGTCAACAAGGCGAACGCATTCGGCAAGTGCGTGTCCTCCAAGGCGAAGGAAGCGGTCGAACAGCAGCAGGAGGCGACGCTCAACGCGGCGCAGCAGTGCAAGGCAGACCGTGCCAAGGACCCCGACGCCTTCAAGACGACGTGGGGAACAAACGTCAACAAGGCGAACGCATTCGGCAAGTGCGTCTCCTCGAAGGCCAAGGAGAACGGCGACTCGCAGAACGACTAGTCGCGAGCGATCACAAGCTTCCAGGCTCCGCCCAAGTGCGGCGGAAGGGGGAAGAGACGAAGGAGGCCCGAAAGGCCTCCTTCGTCGTTCTGCTACTACCAGGCCTCGCCGCCGGCCGCGCGTCTTTCGGAGTTGAGCCGGCGGTAGCGCTCGATCATTTGTCGAAGGCGGCTGTCGAGATCGCCTTCGACGAGCGTGCCTCTCTGCGCGCTGAGCGTTCGCAAGTGCTCGATTTTCTCTGGAGGCGGCGGTCGAGGTCTTCCCTATAGGCCAGCTCAGCCGCCCGCTCCTCAGGCGTCTTCTTCCTCTTCTTCTTCATCTTCGTCGTCTCCTCCGACGACCACAGCATGTATCTCGGTGACGTCTGCTCTGATCGTGCCCGCCAACCCCGACCTCCCGCAAGTCGTCGGAAGCCGTCGTGGCCCTCGTGGCGCTCAGCTGACGAGAGGCTCCCAGCGCGGGAGCGTGAACTTCAGAGTCGTCGGCCCACCGGGGCTGCTCTCGACGTCGAAGGTGCCGCCGAGCATCCGCACGCGCTCCGCCATCCCGACGAGACCCAGCCGCCCCCGCTGCGCCGCCTTCGCGAGCGCGCGCTCGACCTCGAAGCCCGTCCCGTCGTCGACGATCTGCACGTCGATCGCGCTCCTCCGCGCTCGCAGGCGGACCTCGACCGAGGTTGCCCCGGAGTGCTCGCGCACGTTCGCGAGCGCTTCCTGGATCGCCCGGAAGACCGTGATCCTCTGAGCCGACGAGAGCGAGTCGGGATCGCCGCGGATCTCGAGCGAACCGGAGACACCGGTGCGTTCGGCGAAGTTGTCCACCTCGCGGTGGAGGATCTCTCCGAGCGGGCGGCTCAGGACGCTCTTCGTCTCGAGCGAGTGCGCCACCTCGCGCAGGTGGCGATCGAGGTCGACCAGCCGGGCGGTCAGGTCGTCGAAGCGCCCGTAGGCCTGCTCGCGGTGGTCCTCGAGGACGAACGGATAGACCTGCTGCTGCAGGAGGCGGACGTCTGCGGCGAGCGCGAGCACGTCCTGGATCGGTCCGTCGTGGAGATCGAACCCGAGCCGCATGAGCCGGCGCTCGGAGGCCGCGACGAGCGTTCGCTCTCGGGCGCTCGAGTGCTCGAGCAGGTGCTCGCGCTCGACGACGGGGCTGAGCGCCGCGGCGGCCTCGGCGAGGAACGCGTCTGCCACTTTCGCGTCGACCGCGCCTGCCTTGCCCACGACCGCGGCATACGGCTGCGAGAAGCGCGGCACGGCGGCGGAGCGAAGCTGGGAGCTGCCGAGCAGCGACAGCCGCGACCGGCCACGCAGTACGGCCTTCGCCTCCGCGCGGACGCGCCTGCTCGGCTCACTGTCCCCGCCGAGAGAGAGGATGCAGTCGAGACCGTGCGCGGTCTTTTGCCAGAGCGAGACCTCGGAGAGCACGTCGAGCCCGAGGAGGAGCGTGAGCTGGATCTCGGCCGCGAGGAGTGGGGGAAGCTCGAGCAAGCGCGGATGACCGGCTGCCTGCCCGTAGAGGATGTAGCGAGCGGCGGAGAGGGGGAGTGCGCATGCCTCTGCGACCGCCGCCGCTGCTCCGCGAACGTCCGCCTCGTCGAGCTCGAGCGCGGCTGCCAGCTCGATGAGCGCCGCGGCTGCGTACCAGGCAGACGCGAGATCGTCGCCCACGTCGGTGTGTCCGCAACCTTCCCGGACTCCGCGCGCACGCTCGAGGACACCGTCGAGAGCGGGGCGGACGTCGTCGGGGCACCCCTCGAGGAAGTATGCGTGCAGGCGCTCGAGCCGCTGCGTAGGCTCTGCCGGAACGCGCGCGGGCTGAAGCGCGCGCGCATGCGGGAGCGGTCCTCTGGATTCGAAGGGGGTGCCTGCCTCGGTCGTCATCGTCCTTGGGTGCCCTCCCGGTTCCCTGAGAAGAGACTCGCTCCTCCTACGGGTCTACCCGTTTTGGGTCAGACCCGACTCACTCCGTCCCTCCGATCGGGATCGGCGCGGTGAGCTGCTCGGCCAGCAGACGCTCGATATCGAGCAGCATTTCCTCGGTTTCGTTCCAACGGTCGAAGACCCGCACGCCGGCGGGCGAGCGCCCGCCCGTGTCGGCTGCGATGACGACTGGAAGCTGCGGCCTCCGTGCCCGCGCCGCATTCGCCGTGCGCAGCGCGTCGGCGACCTTGTTCGCGCCGTCCAACACGACGACGTCGACATCCGTCTCGCCCACGAGATCCGGCAGGCGATCCGGCGATGTCAGCTCGTCTACTACTTCCAGATCCCGGCCGCTCAAGAGGAAGCGGGCGAGCTTGACGAAGCGCGCGTCGCTGCTTGCGACGAGGACACGAGCGCGCGGCTCTTCCGGGTTGTCGTCGAGCAGTGGCGTCTTCCGATCGGCGCGCAACTCCGCAGCGCTCCGAGACGCCCATGCGACGCGGTCGCCGGCCTCGAGCCCTCGCCGTGCACATTCGCCGGCTGCGAGCTCCACCACCTCGCGCGCGCCCCGGCACGAAACCGTGCGCCACGGCGGAAGCTCGGCTGCGATGCGAACTACGACCTGGTCAGCGTCGAGGAAGACGACGTCGATGGGGAAGCGCATGAACGCCGTGTGGACGTTCCAGGCCGGTCGCAGGACCATGCCCTCGCCGGGCTGGAGCCGCCGCCTGCCGAGCAGGCCACGCATCCGGTGATGTGCCGCGGCGGAGCGTCAGCGTCGCCATCTACTTGAGCAGGTGGCCGATGTTGATGAAAGCCGGAACGAGAAGGACGATGAAGATCGCGGGAAAGATGAAGAACAAGAGGGGGAAGAGCATCTTCAGCGGCATCTTCTGGGCTCGTTCCTCAGCCGCCGCCTTGCGCCGCTTCCGCATCTCCTCGGCGAGATCGCGCATCGTCTTCCCGATCGAGACCCCGAGCTTCTCGCCTTGCGTCAGCGCCCGGACGAAGATGCGCATGTTGTCGCAGTCGGCGCGCTTTCCGAGGCTCTGGATCGCCTCTCCGACCGAGAGGCCCATCCGCTGCTCCTGGAGGGTGAGGCGGAGCTCCTGCCCGAGCGGGTCCTTGAGCTTCTCGCTCGCGACGCGCATCGAGGCGAGGATGCCGAGGCCGGCCTCGACGCACACGATCAGGAGGTCGATCAGGTCCGGCATCTGGCGGTCCATCTGCTCGTACCTCAACCGGCGCGTGCGGTCGACGTAGACGCTCGGCAGCCACCATCCAAGGGCAAGGCCGCCGGCCAGGAACAGAACCGCGATAGGCAGGGACTTCGTCGCGCCGAGCCAGAACCCGAGCAGGCCGAGGAAGATGGCAATGATCACCTGGTAGCCGAGCAGCTTCCGCGGCGAGGTCCCGTACATACCCGCCGCGATGAGCTTCTGCCGAACCTTGTCCTCGCTGTACCGGCTGAGGCGTCTCGCAGCCGTATCGCCGAGACGTCCGGCAAGGGAGTCGAGAGGACGCCGTCCGGCGGTCTCACCCGCGCCGCGAGCAGCCTCGGCGACGTAGCCGTAGGTTCCGATCTGGTCGAGCATTCCCGCCCCGCCCGCTGGTTTCCGCAGGTTCGAGACGAGAACGACGATCCCGCCTCCGAGGAGCAGGATTCCAGCTATCGCGAGCAGCACCATCTAGTCACACCCCTCAGACGACGATCTCGGTGATCTTCTTGAGCATGAATGAGCCGATCAGCAGGAGTACAACCCACAAGACGAGGGCGGCGTTGCCGAGGGTTGTCTGCCACAAGGGATTGAGCCAGCTCGGGTTGATGACGAGGATCCAGCCAGCGAGGACGACCGGGAGCGCTGTGAGGATCCATCGTGCCATCTTGCCCTGAGCCGTCAACACCTTCACGAGCCGGCGGAGATCCATCTTGCCGCGAATGTTGTCGACCACGCGGTCGAGGACCTCGGCGGTATTTCCGCCCGCCTCGCGTGAGAGTCGAGTGACGAGCGACACCTGCTCGAGGTCCTCGTTCGCCATGCGCGTGGACATGACCATGAGCGCTTCGTCGATCGGAACGCCGAGCTGCTCGTCCTGCATCACGCGCCGGAACTCGCCCTGCGAGGGCTCGGCCGCCCCGTCGACCATGACGCCCATCGCGCCGACGAGGCTGTGACCCGAGCGAAGGGCGCCGGCGAGCACGTCGAGGTTATCCGGAAGCTGCTCGGCGAAGGCAGCGCGCAGCCTTGCGAGACGAGTCGAGACGACGTAGCGGGTCACGACCGGCGCCACCAGCCCGACGAGCAAGCCCCACAGGGAATGGAGCAGGATCGCGAAGACCATCGACCCGAGCACGCCGCCGATGAGCGTCCACCCGACCAGGGTGAGCGGCGAGGCCGAGAAATCGGCGATCTCCACGTCGCGCTCGAACCTTTGCCACCAGCGGTAGCTCCTGAACTTGCGCTCGGCCCGCTCGGCCAGCATCGCGCCGACCTCCGCGCGGCGAGCCTTGCCCTCCTCTTCCGATGGGATGTTGACGTAGTGAGCCATGCGCCGCTTCATCGAGCGCGAGCGCACGTCGAGAGCGGAAATGACAGCGAAGGCGAGGAGCCCGAGCACCGCGACGATGACGAAGACCATCAGGTACGGCGACGCCACGACGGTGTCGAACCAGCCCTGGTTGAACGTGCCCTGCGGCGAGAAGTTGAGCGCCGGCGTCGTGTAGGTCGCCTTTGCAGGCGGGAAGCCGACGACGCTCACCTTCACGGCCGCGTCGCGGCTCGGCGGAAGAAGCGAGCGATAGCTGACGGTGTACTCGCTCGAGAGCTTGGCCCCGATGGCGGTGTAGATCGGCGTGAGCTGGGCTGCCGACTTGGCCTCGACGTAGCTGCCCCCCGTGTTGTGGGCGAGGTTCTTCAGGGTCGTCGCATCGAAGAAACGTGAGGTCAAACCCACGGAGATCACCCGGACGTGAGCGTCTTGGAGCGCAGAAAGCGCTTCGGCGTAGGTCGCGTTACTGCCGAGTTCCTGACCGTCGGAAAGCAGGACGACAGTCGACCGCGTGAACCCCTTGTCCTGAGCCATCTGCGCGGCCTGTTTGAGCGCGTCGTAGACGTGCGTGCCGTATGCGAGAGGCGGCGCCTTTCCGACCGCGACGGCCAGCGTGTGCTTGTCCGTCGAAAAGTCAGTCAGCACGTTCACGTCCGGGTTGAACGCGACGACCGCAACAGGCAGGCCGCGATTGCGCGCCACCATGAAAGCCCGAGCCGCGCTCATCGCTCCCTTGATCGGCTTGCCGGTCATGCTCTTCGAGGCGTCGACGAGCAGCGCCACGCCGTTCGAGACTCCGGGGGCTTCGATGCCGAGACCGGTGACCGGATCGCCGTTCTCGGTCACGCTGACCTGTCCCGGCTTGACCGTCGCGCTGTGCGGGAGCTGGAGTGTGTACACCTTGTCCGGGAAGCCGGAGTCCGGCGACACGCTGAGAGTCGGTGCCGGGCCGGCGCCGATGCCGAGCACAGGCGTGAGGAGGGCGGCGGACGCCGCCCCCGCTACCGCGAGTCCGACCCTGAGCCTCACGCCGTCGCGCCCCGGCGGTCGTCGAGCAGGGCCACCCGCTCGCCGAACATGGCCTGCGGAAGCTCGATCCCGCGCTTACGGAACTTCTCGAGGAAGACCGGACGGAGACCGGTCGCGCGTAGCCCGCCGGTGATCGTGCGATCGGGAGCGACGGACTGGATCTCGAACTCGAAGATGTCCTGCAGCTGGAT